>NZ_CP039456.1:3179670-3496766 GCF_006974145.1 Changchengzhania lutea
TACGACCCAGTAAACTATACACGACAGGTGGCTGGAGGAAGTCAATCCATTCGTTTAGGCTGGGAGCCTTTACGTCAAACAGGTGCCACTGCAAAACAGATGCTTGTTAATGCAGCGGCTGCACGTTGGGGTGTATCAGCGTCTGATTGTAAGGCTAAAGTGGGTGTCATTACCAATGCTAACGGTGAGACATTAGGATATGGAGATGTGGTGGGAGATGCTGCAACTTTAGAAGTTCCAGAGGATGTGAAATTAAAAGATCCAAAAGATTTTACTATTATAGGAAAAGGAAAAAGCAATGTAGATATAGATAAGATTATAACAGGAAAACCCTTATATGGATTAGATTATAAAGAAGACGGGATGAAATATGCTTCCGTGTTGAGACCTCCAGCATTTGGACAAGTTTTAGAATCGTTTGATGATACGGCTGCTAAAAATATTAATGGCGTTACCAATATTATTAAATTTGGGAATAAGGTGGCTGTAATAGCAAATAGTACCTGGGCTGCCATGAAAGGTAAAAAGGCATTGAAGGCTAATTGGGCGCAAGACTCTGATGCCGAAAGCACTAAAATACACAATGAAAAGTTACTTGGTTTACTTAATGGAAAGGATTTTGAAACCAAAAGAAAAGATGGCAACGTTAAAAAAGCATTCGCAGAAGCTGATACGGTTTTAGAGCGTCTCTATGAATCACCATTTTTACCACACAATTGCATGGAACCCATGAATTTTTTCGCCAATGTGACCGCAGAAAAAATTCATTTAGTGGGACCCATTCAAACCCCGGAGTGGACAGCTGGCAGGGTGGCAACGCTTTTAGATAGGGATGTTAAGGAGATTGATTTAAAAATGACCCGTATGGGTGGTGGTTTTGGACGCAGACTTTATGGTGATTTTGCCTTAGAAGCTGCTGAAATTTCCAACTTGGCACAACTTCCTATAAAAGTGGTTTTCTCTCGGGAAGACGATATGGCCGCAGGGACCTATAGACCAGCCATTAAATATAAAATTGCCGCAGCCATTAAGGACGGAAAAATTACAGGATATCATCTTAAAGAAGCTGCTATAAATGGCAATATGTACGGGCTTATCCCTAATTTCTTTCCAGCTGGAGCTATTGAAAACTACCAAGTCGATGTGGCGAATTATCAGAGTAATATTACCACTGGCGCTTGGAGAGCACCATATACCAATTTTCTAGCTAGCGCTGAACAAAGTTTTTTTGACGAGTTGGCTGAGGTTTTGGAAGTAGACCGTATTCAACTGCATTTAGATTTACTTCAAAAGGTTAAAGGTACTACAGATGAACGTATTGAGTATAGCGCAGAACGATTAGAAGGCGTTATCAAAATGGTGGTCGATAAATCCAATTGGGGAAAAACCAAGGAAGGTGTTTATCAAGGGTTTTCAGTTTACTATTGCCATAACACGCACGTTGCAGAAGTTGCAGATATCATTTTGGAAAACGGTATTCCCGTAGTTAAGAAAGTAACTTGTGCTGTAGATTGCGGCATTGTAGTCAATCCATTAGGAGCTCTTAACCAAATTAAAGGTGGTATTATTGATGGGATAGGGCATGCCATGTATGGCGATCTAAGCTTTGCCAATGGTATGCCGCAATCTAATAACTTCAACAGTTATCAATTAATTAGAATGGACCAAACGCCAGAGGTGGATGTTCATTTTATTAAAAATAATTTAGCACCAACAGGCTTGGGCGAACCGACTTTGCCCCCAGTAGGAGGTGCCATAGCCAATGCTATTTATGCTGCTACAGGTAAACGGCTTACTAAACAACCTTATATGAGTAATATGAAAATGGAAAAAATGGTTGGATAAGGATTTTTATGACGCACGAATTTAAAAATATTGTAAATGAAGCGCAAAATGCCGCTAAAAAAGGTGTAAAATCGGTTTTGGCATCCGTAGTAGCCTTAGATGGTTCTTCCTATAGAAGACCTGGGGTGAGAATGCTTATTTTAGAAAACGGCAGTATGATTGGCGCTGTTAGCGGTGGTTGTGTTGAAAAAGAAATTCTACTTCAATCAGAATCGGTTTTCTCATCTGGTGTTTCAAAAATAATGACTTATGATGGACGCTATCGGTTGGGTTGTGAGGGCGTTCTTTATATTTTACTTGAAGAATTTGCTCCCGATGAAGCTTTTTATGATACTTTTCAGAACTGTTTGACACAAAGACATGTATTTCGCTTACAATCATTTTGTTACAAGAAAACAGGAATTTTTAAGACTATAGGTACCCAGGTTTTAATCAATAACAAGTTATATAAGTTATCAAAATTTGAGATTTCTGAAGCGCAGAAGGAACATGCCGTTTTCGAACAACTTATGACGCCTTGCTTTAAGTTACTGATTATTGGCGCAGAACATGACGCTGTTCAATTATGTCAATTTGCTGCTTTAACAGGTTGGGAGGTCACGATTATTTCTGGTGTTTCTGAATCAAAATCAATAAGCGATTTCCCTGGAGCTTCCGGTTTTCAAACCGTTTCAGCAGAATCATTAGATGTCAAATCCATTGACAATCAGACCGCAATCATCTTAATGACCCATAATTTTGCCATTGATTTAAGATATTTGGTGACCATAAGAGAAACCAACCCATGTTACATTGGTTTATTAGGTCCCAAAAGAAGAAGAGCAGATTTATTGTCTCAATTCATCGAGTATTGTCCAGATATAGATGAAGCGTTTTTGGAGCGCATTCACGGGCCAGCTGGTATTAATATTGGAGCAGTAACGCCACAAGAAATTGCTATCTCTATAATTGCTGAAATTTTATCGGTTATAAGAGAGCAGGAGCCCATGCCCTTAAATCGTAAAGCGGGATCTATTCATGCTTAATAATGTGAGTTCGGTATAGACATGCCTGTAATTAACTAAAAATTAGTAATGTATGCTTTAATGTCAGGTTGAGTGCAGTCGAAACCTATAAAATTTATTGATTTTCATGACCTTTCAACTGTGCTCAAAGGGACAATTACCAATATAATTAACTTTTAAACAGAATTGTTTTTACGCCGAACTCACGTTAATAGGGATATCCAAATACATCATGCTCAATAAATCTTCAAATATTATCGTAGTGGTATTAGCCGCAGGCGCATCAACACGTATGGGTATGCCCAAGCAGTTATTGCCATGGGCTAACACAACCCTATTAAATCATAGTATTGATACCGTTTCAAAATTAGATGGACTGGCGGAAATCATTGTGGTTTTAGGTGCCCATTATTCAACTATAAAAAATCATATCACAAATCGTCAATTGACTATTTTAAATAATGAAAAGTGGCAATCTGGACTTGGAGCTTCGATTGCTTGTGCCACGAAACATATTGAAAGTTTGAAGCATGAAACACACGGTATTTTATTTACACTAGTCGATCAACCCTTAATTCCAGATGAA
Source organism: Changchengzhania lutea (assembly GCF_006974145.1). NCBI lineage: Bacteria > Pseudomonadati > Bacteroidota > Flavobacteriia > Flavobacteriales > Flavobacteriaceae > Changchengzhania > Changchengzhania lutea. The sequence continues at coordinate 3,183,106 of NZ_CP039456.1, forward strand.
TACCTACAGAAATTAATTCACAATTTTAAAGATTTTAATGATATTATTGCCACCCGGTATGAGGATAAAAAAACGGGTGTTCCAGCACTTTTTGGTATACCTTATTTTAAAGAGTTATCAAATTTAAACAATGATTTTGGTGCTAAACAGATAATGAAAACCTATGAATCTCGTATTAAGACTTTAAAACTAGACGTAAATAGTGTAGATTTAGATACTCAAAAGGAATATAACGATTTATATAAACAGCACTTCGAAAATAAATAATGAGCACCACACCCCAAGATAAAGCAAAAACCCCAGAAGCGTTTCTCGATTTAAAAATCACAAAACCCGATAAGAATAGTGTCGGTTTTGCTGCCATAAAATCGACCATATCCCAAACTATCAAGTATATGGATCCCATAAAGGCGATCAAAATTATGCGTAAGATAAATCAAAAAGGGGGTTTTGATTGCCCGGGTTGTGCATGGCCAGATCCTGATGATGAGCGCTCTTCGTTAGGGGAATACTGTGAGAATGGCATAAAAGCCATGGCTGAAGAAGCTCAAAAAACTTTAGTCACTCAGGATTTTTTTGAAATGCATTCTGTGGATGAGCTCGCACAATTATCTGATTTTGAAATTGGAAAATCCGGTAGACTTTCTGAGCCCATGTACCTAGCAGAACATGCTACACATTATAAACCCATCACTTGGGAAGATGCTTTTGAAAAAGTGGGGACACATTTAAATGCCTTAGGCTCTCCAGATGAAGCTGTTTTTTATACATCAGGAAGAACCACCAATGAAGCCGCTTTTTTATATCAGTTGTTCGTGCGTGAGTTTGGAACGGCCAATTTGCCAGATTGCTCAAATATGTGCCATGAAGCCAGTGGCAGTGCGCTTAACGAAACACTTGGTATAGGAAAAGGATCGGTTACATTAGACGATTTATATAAAGCCGATTTGGTCATGGTCATCGGGCAAAACCCTGGTACCAATCATCCTAGAATGCTATTGGCACTTGAAAAATGCAAAAACAATGGTGGTAAAATTATGGCAATCAACCCGCTTCAAGAAGCTGGTTTAATGAAATTTACAGATCCACAGAGCGTTTTAAAATTATTAACTAGTGGCACCAAATTGACTGATGTATTTGTGCCCATTACCATCAATGGGGATGTGGCGTTCTTCAAGGCCATACTCCTTAAATTATTAGAAAAGGAAGAACAGCTCGGGAATGTTTTTGATAAAGCATTTATCGAATCCTATGCAAACGGTTATGACGTCTTCATTGCAGATTTAAAAACTTATAATTTTGAAGATTGTCTAGAAAAATCTGGTGTAACAGAAGCCATATTTAATGATGCTTTTGAATTGATTTTAAACAACGAAAATATTATTATATGTTGGGCCATGGGATTGACGCAGCATCAAAACGCGGTAGATAACATTCGTGAGTTGGTGAATTTATTACTACTGAAAGGCAGCATTGGTAAAGAAGGAGCAGGAACCTGTCCTGTTCGTGGGCATTCTAATGTCCAAGGCGACAGAACAGTTGGCGTGTGGGATGCAGCGCCTCAGGCATTTTTAGATAAAATCGAAGCAAAATATGGATTTAAGCCAACAACAAAACATGGATACTCTGTTATAGATTCTATAAAAGCGATGTATGAAAAAAAGGCTAAAGTATTTTTTGGCTTAGGCGGAAATTTTATTTCAGCGGTTCCTGATACGGCGTATTCAGCCGAAGCTTTATCCAATTGTAACTTGACCGTGCATGTGAGTACAAAACTGAATCGGTCACATTTGGTAACCGGAAAAGAAGCACTTATCTTTCCATGTTTAGGTCGTGCAGAAAAGGACTATCAAAAAACCGGGGTTCAAACACAGAGTGTGGAAAATTCTATGGGCATCGTATCCTCAACAAAAGGTATATTGGAGCCTTGTTCAGAGTCACTATTAAGTGAGGTCGCAGTGGTTTGTGGGATAGCCAATGCCACGTTAAAAGGACGTTCTAAAATCAACTGGCTTGCTTATAAAGATGATTATAATTTAGTGCGAGATGATATAGCCGAAGTAGTTAGTGGTTTTGAAAATTTCAATGCCAAATTAAAACAACCTGCTGGTTTTTATCTGCCCAATGGTGCTCGCGTTAGAAAGTTTGATACCAATACCGGACGCGCCAATTTTTCTATTAATAAACTCCCAAGTTGGACATTAAAAGATTCCGAACTTATAATGATGACCATTAGGAGCCATGATCAATTCAATACCACCATTTATGGTTTAAATGACAGGTATCGCGGCGTGTTTAATGAGCGTCGTATTATATTTATGAATCGGGATGACATGAAATCTAGGGGTTTGGTGGAAAAGCAAGTGGTCAATTTAAGGTCGGAATTTAAAGGTGTAATTAGAAAAGCCAATAAGTTTAAAGTCGTAGGCTATGATATTCCAAAAAATTGTTGTGCCACGTATTTCCCAGAAACCAATGTTTTAGTACCGCTGGATAGTTATGCTCACACGGCAAAAACACCAGCATCAAAGAGTATCGCAATAACCGTTGAACCAGATATTCAGATAAACTAAAATACTATGCAAGAATCTAAATTTAAGCGAGCTATTGTATTGATAGATGAATACAATCAAAAAGATCCAAATCAGGTTACCGTTGATGGAAATATCTATCCAAAAGAGTTGTTATACTCACAACGCATGACGACAACACTTTTAGGTTTTGAAACAAATCCTTCTGAGGCGCTACAAATTGCGGCTCGGGCACAACATATTTGCAGATGGCAAATTCCTAGAAAGGACTATCCCATGACAAGAGTAGGCTATTTGAAATGGCGAGAAACCTTAAAGAAAATGCATGCAGAACTAACCGCTGATATTTTAAATACTGTGGGTTATGAAAAAGAATTTATAAAGCGCGTGTCTTTTTTAATCAACAAAAAGCAGATTAAAAAAGATGAAGAATCCCAAACACTTGAAGATGTGATTTGTCTAGTGTTTTTAGAGTATTACTTGGGAGATTTCGCGGTAAAACATGACGACGATAAGGTTATAGATATTTTAAGGAAAACCTGGAAAAAAATGTCTAAAAAAGGTCATGAAGCGGCACTTAATATCAAGTATTCCGATAAAGAACTTAAGCTTGTAAAAGCTGCGCTTGAATCTCAATAGCAATAGCACTCCTACCTTGAAAAGAAGGTTGTGATAAAATATTCTTAAATTTTTATGTAGCTGATACCTACTATTCATTGTATCTTTTTCTCGTGCCTCAAAAAAGGATGCCGTTTCTATCAGGGCTAAAAAAATAAGTAAAGTTGCAATTTAGGTTTTGAGTTGCTAGCCTTACTTTATGAGATTTCTCGTTGCTCATGCTTCTTCTAATAGCTATCGGAACTGTCGAAATGAAAAATTATTTTTTATTCTTAAAATTTTCGTCTTTGACCATAATTTGATAAATGACATAGAATCCTATTAGTGCAGCCGCAAGAAAAAGTAAAATGGCAAGTGCTGGATATCCAAGAATGGTCCACGATGTTGGAATTTTAATAAGCATAGCAGCACCAATAATCATTGAGGCTATAATGATACCTAAAGTGATACGATTCGCCACCTTTTGAAAAGCATCCGTAAAACGGGTTTCGTCAATGGCATTCACCTTCATCTCAAATGTATTGTTCGCCAACTTATCAAATATTTGGTTTAGGCGTTCTGGCATTTTTTCAGCTAATTTCTTCGTTTCCAATGCTACATTAAACAGATTTTCGGGTTTCATTTCATCGGTCATTTTCTTATGCATTAACTCTTCAATATAACCTCTAATGGTCTTATTGATATCATAATCGGGAGATAAAGCAGCGACAATTTGATCTAGATTGAGTAGTATTTTTGCAAGCATATTAAGCGCTACCGGTAATTTAATGTTGTTCATAGCCGCAATACGATTCACTTGAATAATAAATCGACCGGTTTGCATACTTTCCGCAGTTTTATTTTGATTTTCCAACAAAAGCCTGCTTATGCTTTTCTCGAAACTGTCAATATCTGCCGTAGTTTTGTCGTAAGTACTAATTTCTAATACAACTCTTATGACTTCGGCACTATCATATTTGCTTAGGCCAATCATAAGTTGTAAAATGTGCTCTTGTAAATTTTCAGGAAACTGTGCGACCATACCCAAATCCATCAAGGCCAATTTATTGTATTTGGTAATATGAATATTACCAGGGTGCGGGTCTGCATGCGCTATACCGTCAACAATGACTTGTTTTAAATAAGCTTTTACCAAATCGTCCACTAAAGGCGTCAAGTCGTTTTCAATTCGTCTTAAGGGATTGATTTCTGTTACCTTTTTGCCTTCAATGTACTCCATAGTGAGCACCTTGTATGTAGAATAGTCTAAAATGGGCTCTGGAATTTGCAAACGCTGAAATGACTTTAGGTTTTCTCTTAGCAAGATTAAATTTTGGGCCTCCGCTTTATAATCCAATTCTTTTAATAAAGTGAACCGCAATTCTTCTATTAATTCGGCAACATTATATTTTTTAGCGTCTTTTGAATGTTTTACAGACCAGTCTGCTACCTCTTTTAAGGTATCCAAATCGGACAGAAATTTCTCCCTAACATTTGGCCTTTGAATTTTAACGGCCACCAATTTTCCAGAATGCAACCGTGCTTTATGAACCTGTCCTATAGAAGCGCTCGCAAGCGGTTCTTCGTCAAAAGATTCAAAGGCTTTCGAAATTCTAGTGCCAACCTCTTCTTCAAAAATATCATGAACCGTTTTAAAATCTATAGGGTCAACATCGTCTTGTAATTCACTAAGTGCCATTAGATGCGCTTTCGGCAATAAATCTGGTCGGGTAGATAACAGTTGCCCCAATTTTATATATGCTGGCCCCATACTTTTAAGATCATTGGTAAAATCTTTCGGGTCTATATCATAGGTGTTATCTTCTGATGCCTCGTTATCCATGGCTTTGTCTGAAGCGTAGTTAACTAGGTCGCTGTTATAATACTTAATAATGAAACTAAAGAATTTACGGTATCTTTCTATACGTTCTGGTAATATTGACATGGCTGTGGTTTTGTTGAATTAATATTAAGATAAAGTTACAAGAAACCTATAATTCGTTTGTTGTTAATGGAACAATAATTAACTCAAACCAAACGAAGTATAAATAGTAAAAACAGTCCAGTTAAGCGCTAGCCCCCAATAGTAATCATGCTTCTATTGTTATTGTGCAATTTTGGTTCTTGAAGTTTTGCTAAAGTATCCATGCCGCCTCGCACTTTTAATTTGGCTTGCACTGCTTTTTGAATAACAGGCTCAATAGATTTTCCTGCTCGGAGCGTGGTCAATAAATCAGATTCCGTTGCAGAAAACAAACAATTTTTTAATTGACCGTTTGCCGTTAAACGTAACCTGTTACACGAATCGCAAAATGGATTGGTAACCGAACTGATGATTGCGAAACTACCCTTGTAGCCTTTTATTTTATAGTTTTTGGACGTGTCGTTTGGCGCATCCTGTAAACGTTCAATTTTATCTTCGGTGAAAGTTTTATTAACATAATTCATGACTTCAGCATAGGACACCATTTTACTCAGATCCCATTTATTGCCATCAAAGGGCATAAACTCAATAAAGCGAACAGAAATTGGTAAATCTTTAGTGAAATTAATAAAATCTATAATTTCATTATCGTTAAAACCTTTCATTAAAACAGCATTTACTTTCACGTTAAATCCTTTTTTAACTAGAAGTAATATGTTTTTATAAACAATATCAAACTGGTCTCTACGTGTAATTTGTTTAAACTTCGCTCTGTCTAAAGAATCCAAACTTACATTGATACTTTTTACACCATTTTCTTTCAAAACATCAATAAATTTATGAATAATTACAGCGTTTGAAGTGATGGATAACTCAACGGGGAGAGCGGCTAATTTTTCTAAAATGATTGGAATGTCCTTTCTAATTAGAGGTTCGCCGCCTGTAAGTCTAATTTTATTCACCCCATGTTTCACAAAGATTTTTGCTATATCGTAAATTTCCTCATAAGTCATCAAGTGACTTTTAGGAGAAAGTGGCACCCCTGCTTCAGGCATGCAATAGGAACAGCGCAAATTGCAGCGCTCAATCAATGAAATACGTAAATAAGCATGGTCTCTACCATATGCATCCCTTAAAATTTCTGAATTATCTTTCATTTTTTTAATTTAAACCTGTCCCTTTTTTTATTATTTTCAACCAAGAACCAAGAACCAAGAACCAAGAACCAAGAACCAACAACCAACTAATCATGTCTAGCACCTTGTAGAATTCTGAAAATGTGTAAAACTGATGGAAAAATAGCATCCATAGATTCTTTGGCACCGTTTGTTGAGCCTGGTAAGGCCAAAATTAAGGTGTCTTTTATAGTGCCAGCGACACTTCTTGATAACATGGAGAATGGCGTTCGGTCTTGTCCGTAACTTCTAATGGTCTCCTCAATGCCAGGTATTCTTCTATCCAATAATGGTAGCAACGCTTCTGGAGTTACATCACGTCCGGAAAGCCCTGTTCCACCGGTGTAAATAATTAAATCGACACCGCGTTCTTGAAACGTTTTTGCTTTTTCTTGAATATCATGAATTTCATCAGGGATAATAATATAATCTTCAATTTTTACATCACAGGATTCTAATTTCTCTATAATTGCCTTTCCAGCTTTGTCTTCTTTATGTCCTGCCGCAATAGTATCAGAACACACAATAACGACTGCTTTTAAATCTTTTCTAAAACGGTCCCTGAAATCAGATTTGCCACCTTTTTTGTTCAATAGTTTTATAGCGTGAATTTCGATGCCTTTATCAATTGGCTTAAGCATATCGTACATATTTAATGCCACCACACTGGCACCATGCATCGCCTCAACTTCAACACCTGTTTTATAAATGGTTTTTACAGTGAATAAAACGATAATTTCCAATCCATTAATATCGTACTCTACACTGGTAAATTCAATAGGTAAGGGATGACAGTCTGGTAGAATATCTGGTGTTCGTTTTACCCCTAATAATCCTGCCGCTTTGCTCATGGCGAATACGTTCCCTTTTGGGACAGTATCGGTTTGAATAGCAGTAATCGTTTCAGGTTTACTAACCTTTACAATGGCTTGGGCTACTGCGGTTCTTAATGTTGTTGCTTTGTGTGTGATATCGACCATAATGTGTTGATTCGTTAAATCGTTTATTTGTTTAACTGTGCTTTTCGTAATGCATTAAGCTTGTTAGAAATCTTTTCAATTTCTGTTCTAAGTATTTGATAATTATTCTTGTCTATAAAATTTAATTCCCTTGCAATAATAATTTGGTTCAAAACTTCCATTAATGAGCTAAAAGAAAGTGTTGTGAAATGCGCTTTATCCTTGTTGGTCTTTCTTGATGTGCCTTCAGCTAAATTTGAAGCAATAGAAACTGATGCTCTTCTAAGTTGACTTGTTAACCCAAATTTTTCTTCACTAGGGAAATCTTTTGTTATGATATAAATGAGTTTTATTAATTCCTTAGAATCAATCCAAACATTTAGTTTTTCAAATGAAAATGTGTACGGCATTTTTACGATTTAACAATTAAACATATCCACGATTAAACAAAACAATTATGTGTTTATTTTCCACTGATGTGAATCATCTTCAAATATCTCTTTTCCAAAAACAGGCGCATGTGCTTTTATTTCTTCAACTATATATTCCAAAGCTTTAAAAACCACTTTTCGTCTTGGAGAGGATACAAATACAAATAGGCAAATTTCTCCAGCTTTCACGGTTCCTAAACTGTGATAGATATGCATACAAATAAGTTCAAATTTCTCAAAAGCAGCTTCCCTGATTTCATGAAATTTTTGATTGGCCATATCCTCATAAGCTGTATATGTTATGGCGGCTACTGTTTTGTTTTCTATAACATCGGCACGTACTTGTCCTAAAAATATGTTGTGAGCGCCTATGCTCGTTTTTGTTTGATGTTTGTATATAGATTTTCCAATAAATTCAGAAGAAATAGCACCTTGGTGAAATACGTTCTTTGGTTTTTTATCTTTCATTGTCTTTTATTGTTTTAGACCTACAAGGTTGGTTAAACCTTGTAGGTTGTTCTTTAATGGTTTTATTCCTGCAAGGTTTTAAAAACCTTGTAGGATTCAATTATTTCTGAAGCGCCTTCATTAATACTGAAACAGTTTTGAATATCTAATTCTTGTAAAATTTCAACCGCGCGTTTACTTCGTATTCCCGATTGACAAAAAATAGCTTTCTTTTTTGTCGCATCAATGTTGTCTAAACTATTTTCTAATTGATTCAATGGAATATATGTAATGGGAAAATCTTCAATTTTGGGCTGTTCGTGCGCTTCTCTAACGTCAATAAATTGAATGTTTTCTTCAGACAGAAAATCTTCAATGCAAACAGAATGAATTTCACAATTAAAGTCCAACGCCCTTTTATGAAAGTTTTCTTTGTCCTTTATAACCGATAGAATTGTTTCTTCAGATCTATTAATTTTCAAAATCGATTTTTGAAACGTTAATGCATTATAACAGAATAATTGCCCTGAAAGCACCTTGCCAATTCCCAATATCATTTTTAGAACTTCGTTGGCTTGCATGCTACCTATAATTCCGGGCAGCACACCTAACACTCCAATTTCTGAACAATTTGGGATGCTGTTCTTTTTGGGCGGATTTGGAAAGAGGCAGCGGTAACTTGGGCCGTTATTATAGTTGAATACCGAAACCTGTCCTTCAAACTTGTAAATCGCTCCAAATACTAAAGGCTTATTTGTAATTATGCAAGCATCGTTAATTAGGTAGCGGGTTTCAAAATTATCGGATCCATCAACAATAATATCGTAGTTATTGAACAAATCAATGGCATTTTTATGTGTTAGCTTTTTAGGATATGCCAAAATGGAAATACTGTTATTTAAGTCTTCTAGACGCTCTGTTGCAGCTAATGCTTTATTTTTTCCTAAAGATGATGTTCCAAATAAAATCTGTCGTTGCAAGTTTGAAATGTCAACAGTATCAAAATCGATAATACCAATAGTCCCAATTCCTGCAGCCGCTAAATATTGTAGTATGGGACAGCCCAATCCACCTGCACCAATAACCAATACTTTGGCATTGGAGAGTTTATCTTGACCAGCTTGCCCGATTTCTGATAAAATGATATGTCTGTTGTATCTACTCACTTGTCGTTATAATTGTTTGTTTATTGATTTGTGTAACCGATTTAACGACTAAACGAATCCACTATTTTGATAATTATCCTCCCGCAAAAGGTGGTAATAAAGCAATGTCTTTCCCTGTAACTTCAGTTTCAATAGAAACCAATTCCTGATTTTGTGCGACTTGAAAATCTTTCGATTTTAAAAGGTTATATTTTGAATATAACAGATCTAAAAGCTCAGAAATTAAAGTACCTGAAAACTCTAAAGATTCTTCTTCCATTTGCGTCAATTCTGCTATTTGACCAAAATATTTAATGGTTATGTACATCTTCAATTAATTTTAATTCTTCCTTGGTATTTACATTTGTTGTAAACGTGGTGTTTTCTTGTTTTAAAATGATATTTTTTGTTTTACAAGTTCTTACCGCCACTCTTAATCTTCTTTCATCTCCCTGTAACAAGATTAAAAATTTATCTTTACAGGATCTATGGTATACCGCTATGAGTGGCATGGTTTTACCGTTACTCTCAATTTGGATGATTTCTGATTCATCATCAATAGCATCCACTAATTTTTGTAATATGTTTGAATTAATCAGAGGAATGTCGCAGCTCAAAATTAAGTTATATGCTGTTGATGAGGCTACCAATCCTGAACATATGCCTGAGATAGGACCCGTATCTTTGGTTATGTCATTGATACGTTTTAAACCAAATTTATCATAATCTGGGTTATCTGAAACAATAAGAATTTCATTTGTTAAAGGCTTTAGTGCGTTGATACTATACTGAATAAATGGCTTGTTTTTAAATAACAGAAATCCTTTATCTGTTCCCATTCGGGAACTTTTTCCTCCGGCTAGTATAATGCCCGTTATGTTGTGTTTTTTAATCATTTATGCAAAGAATAATTTAACACAAGCTATCACTAATACAAACGCTAACATGTAACGGAGTTTTTGATTGTTGATTTTTTTACTACCATAATAACCGCCCAAAACACCGCCTACAACAGCAATGGCAACCAGTAAAAAAGACTCTTTTTCCAATATAACGCCGCTGCTCAATTGACCAATTAGGCCAGAAGCTGAATTTACCCAAATAAACAGTGCTGACACTGCTGCGGCTTCTTTCATTTTGCCCCAATGGAATAGCAGGATTACGGGGGTTAATATAATACCGCCACCAATACCAATAAGACCTGAAAAGAATCCTATAACACTTCCAATTACCAAACCTTGCCACAGTTTAATTTGTTTTACAGAATCACTTTCCTTTCCAAATACATTCAACATTTTTAGAATAGCGAATACCAATAAAACAGCAAGAATTTTTTTATATAGCGATGCATCAACTTCTAAAGTACCTCCTAAGAAGGCGAATGGAATGGATGTTATGGCAAAATACAGAAACATTTTTTTATTAAAAAAGCCTTCTTTATAATAGTAATAGAACGAAATTCCAGCCACAAAAAGGTTAAGAAGTAGGGCCGTAGGTTTCATGCTTTCTGGCGCAAACGAAAATAAAGCCATAAGGGCTAAGTAACCACTCGCACCACCATGACCCACACTAGAATATAAAAATGAGACTATGGGTAGGATAAGTAAAAAAAAGTATATGTTTTCGTTTTGTAACATTTTTTGAGTGCCTAAAGTTATAAGTGCCTAAAGTATTTAAAGTTATAAGTGCCTAAAGTTTGTTTGAGATAGAAGTAAAAAGTGCTAAAAGTTCTTTTGCTTCATTCATTGTCGAATTCAATACTTCATTTTTTAGCCCATTAAAATCTTTAATTATTTCCAGCCAATATTCAGTTTCACTAGCTTCACTTTCAGATATTTTATTTTTGAAATCCCTTTTACTCCGAGATCTATTTGCTTCACGATAATTTGCCCCAATGCTAGTACCAGACTTTGTAATTTGGTTGCGAATAACGTTTCCTTCAATCGTGTTGGGTAAGCTAGTCGATAGTTTGATAATCGATATTCCAAATTGCCTTGTTCGATATTCCAGTTTCTTTGCAAAATCCTTGTTCTCCATAATTTGAATTTTAGGCACTTTAAATAGTTGTAACTTTAGTGCACTTATAACTGTTTTATTTTTTCCAGTTCCTTATCCAAAAACGCCCAACAATTCTTATTGATTTCATCAAATGCAATAATGAGTGCTTTTCCATAATCGGTTAATTCGGCACCACCACCACCTTTTCCACCCGTACTACTTATAGTCACAGGCTTTATCGCCGTTTTATTAACTGAATCTATAAGATGCCATGCTTTTTTATAGGATAAGCCCAAGGATTTAGCTGCCTTAGAAAGTGAGCCTGTTTCTCCTATGGCCTTTAAAAGCTGCACACGGCCTTCTCCTAAAAGTACATGCTCTTTAGACTCAATCCAGATTCTGCTTTTAATTTTATAACTCATATTAAACAGGTAATAGAATCGTTTCAACGGTATCATTTTTAGAGATATGCTCTACGTTTTCCGGTACAAAAACCAAGGCATTCGATATGGCAAAGGTTTGTTGCATGGCAGAACTTTGTCCTTCTAAAATGTCAACATGTCCATCACAATAAACAGCCTTTAAAAATTGTGGTCGATCGCCTTTTTTTATAAAATTAGACATTGATTTTGCTTTAATTCGCGGTAGTTCAACAGTATCATGATACATCATTTTTTGCAATGTGATATAGGCATAAATATAAAAGCAAGTCAATGCTGCTGCAGGATTTCCTGGTAGTGCGAAAATATGCGTATTGTTTTTTGTTCCGAAGAATAGGGGCTTTCCTGGTTTTTGTTTTACCTTGTAAAAGATCTCTTCAACTTGTAAATCGGTGAGTGCCTTCCCAACAAAATCATAATCGCCAACAGAAATCCCACCGGTGATAATCACCAAATCATGGTTATCAATAACCTCTTGTAATTTAGAGCGTGTCTTCTCATAGTCATCTTCCACTTTATGAATGGTGACATCATAAAATTTAAGACTGTAGAGCGCACTCAAAAGCATTTTCGAATTGCTTTCATATATTTTTCCGTAGGCCAAGGGTTGTCCAGCTTCAATTAATTCATTGCCTGTAGTGACTATAGCAATCACTGGTTTTTTACGAACAGAAACTTTCTTTATACCTAATGAACTTAAATACCCAATGGCGGCAGGCGTTAATTTTGTATCTTTTTTTAATGCCAAATCGCCTTTTTTAACCTGTTCTCCCATCGGACGAATGTTATGACCATCAGATAATTGATGCTCGATAGATATGGTATGGCCATCTGTTTTAACACGTTCCTGCATCATAACAGCGTTTGCCGTATCAGGAACGGGAGCGCCTGTAAAAATTCTAACTGCTTCTCCTTTTTTTAAAATCGGTTGAAAATGATCACCGGCTTTCACTTCTCCAATAAGATGATATGTTAAACCATCCTGTAAATTTAAGGCATATCCGTCCATAGCCGATTGTCTAAAAGGTGGCATGTTTATTAGTGCGTAGACGTCTTCATTTAAAATATAACTGCCCGCTTTTTCAACAGCTTTTATGGTGCTTTTATGCAACGGTTTGCTGTTAGCTTTTACATGGTTTATAGCGTCTTGAATGCTAATCATAAATCAATCGTTATATCTATACGAATATAACGAAAATTCTTAGAATTACGGATTCAATTATATAAAATACATTTCTTACATTTAAGCTTTAAACCAATTATATGCTTAAGAAAATTTTTGGTAGTGCCGTATTTGGGGTGGAAGCCACAACCATTACCGTAGAAGTGAATGTAGATTCCGGTATTGGCTACCATTTAGTTGGACTGCCCGATAATGCCATTAAAGAAAGCAACTATCGTATTGCTGCCGCTCTTCAAAATAATGGCTATAAAATTCCAGGAAAAAAGATTACCATCAACATGGCACCTGCCGATTTACGAAAGGAGGGTTCTGCTTACGACCTAACTTTAGCCATTGGTATTCTAGCGGCATCAAAGCAAATTCAAGCTGAAGATTTAGATCGCTATTTGATCATGGGTGAACTATCACTAGATGGTAGTTTACAACCTATTCGTGGCGCATTGCCCATTGCCGTTAAAGCAAGGGAAGAAGGTTTTAAAGGCTTTATTTTACCTGTCCAAAATGCAAAGGAAGCGGCCATTGTTGACGGTCTTGAAGTTTATGGTGTTGATAATATCAAACAGGTAATCCACTATTTTGATAAAGGGGAAGCTCTTGATCGTACGGTTATCGATACGCGTAAGGAATTTTATAAAAATTTGGATTTCCCAGAACATGACTTTTCCGATGTTAAGGGACAAGAGGGTATTAAACGGTGCATGGAAATTGCGGCTGCAGGCGGACATAATATTATTTTAATTGGGCCTCCGGGAGCGGGAAAAACTATGTTAGCCAAACGTTTGCCATCCATTTTACCACCCATGACCTTACATGAAGCTTTAGAAACCACCAAGATTCACTCCGTAGTGGGTAGGGTACAAGCGCATACGGGCTTAATGGCACAACGCCCTTTTAGAAGTCCGCATCATACGATAAGTGACGTGGCACTTGTTGGTGGGGGCGCTTTTCCACAACCGGGAGAGATTTCCTTATCACATAATGGTGTTTTGTTTTTAGATGAATTGCCTGAATTTAAACGCGGTGTTTTAGAAGTGTTGCGCCAACCTTTGGAGGATCGGGAAGTCACTATTTCTCGGGCTAAGTTTACCGTAACATACCCATCCTCGTTTATGTTGGTAGCCAGTATGAACCCCAGTCCGGGAGGTTATTTTAACGACCCTAATGCGCCGGTAACTTCAAGCCCTGCGGAAATGCAACGCTATTTAAGTAAAATTTCCGGCCCCTTGTTAGATCGTATTGATATCCATATTGAAGTGACGCCGGTTCCTTTTGAAAAACTGTCGGATGACCGAAAAGGGGAGACCTCGGTTGATATTAGAAAACGAGTAACTAAAGCCAGAGAAATTCAGACCAAACGTTTTAAGGATTCTGATGCCGTACATTACAATGCGCAAATGAATACCAAGCAAATTAGGAAATATTGTCTTTTAGACGACGCCTCCAAGCAACTCCTAAAAACCGCTATGGAACGTCTAAATCTTTCAGCACGGGCCTATGATCGTATTTTAAAAGTGTCTCGAACCATTGCCGACCTGGAAGGTGTTGACGTGGTTAATGGCTCACACATTAGTGAAGCCATTCAATATAGAAGCTTGGATAGAGAGGGTTGGTTGGGATAACCAATTCCTGTGGAGGCAGGAATATTCAAGTTAGCAGTTATAAATAGCTGCTAGCGCGAGCATCTAAAATGATCTGAAGGATAGTTGTAAGAGATAATAAATGCTAATCTTCAAAAGATATATCCATCATTTTTAAGATTTTTTATCATCTTCTTGTTATCTTTCTAACCTAATCTCGACACAGTTTAAAAACAAATTCATGCGCAGTACAGTAACACTTTTTATTTTAGTCTCATTGTTTCTATTTGGATGTAAAAAAGACACACCATTCACCGCTCAAGAGATTGTCGATAAAGCCATTGAAGTTTCTGGTGGTGACCGTTTTGAGAACAGTACGATTTCATTCGATTTTAGAGACAGGCACTATAAAGCCTATAGAGATCACGGCAAGTTTCAATTGGAACGTATTACCAAAGATTCATTACAAGTCATAAGAGATGTGCTTTCAAACGACGGGTTTCAACGTATGCTAAATGATAGTGTGGTTAAAGTGGCAGATTCCATGATTCCCAGATATTCCAGTTCAGTGAATTCGGTACATTATTTTTCGGTACTGCCTTTCGGTTTAAATGTACCAGCAGTGAATAAAACCAAACAGGGAAAAGTGTTGATTAAAAATAAGGTGTATTATAAAATTAAGGTGACTTTTAATCAAGAAGGTGGCGGTGAGGATTTTGAAGACGTTTTTATGTATTATATTGATAATAAGTCTTTTAAAACCAATTACGTCTCGTATTCCTATAATGAAAATGATGGTGTTGGCTTGCGGTTTCGTGAGGCCTTTAATGAACGTTTTGTAAACGGGATTCGGTTTGTTGATTATAATAATTACAGACCAAAAACAGAATATGCCACTTTAGAAAACCTGGACTCGTTATTCAAAGCTGATGCCTTGGGATTGCTTTCTAAAATTGAGCTGAAAAATGTTACCGTAAATTGATCAGTTTACTACCGTAAGTTCAGATGTTTTTGTGTCTCCATTAATCGTAACTTTATACAAATTGGCATTGTTGTCATCATCGATGGCTTCGTGTTTTTGTTCACCTAAAATAGTATTCACAAATTTTGGTGTGCTATCGCTATGTCCAACCACTAAAATGGTTTTACCTTTAGTGTCTTCAAGAAATTTTTCAACATCTATATTATTGGGGTCATAAATAGTCAGTTGCAGATTGTTTTTTTTAGCTGTTGGCATTCCCGTTGCTTGGGTTCTATTAAAGTTTGTGGCATATACGGCATCAAAGTCTATGCCTTCAAAGGTTTTACTCCAACGTTCGGCACGTTGCTCGCCTATTTCTAAAAGGTTAGGATTGTCGTTAGAAGGATTACTGCGATCCTTTTCAGCATGCCTGATAAAATAATAGGTCGAGGTTAGCGTATCGTTATCAGTGGATTCAGGGTTTTTTTTAGAATCTGCGCAAGCTGTAAAAATAAGTAGATAAAGTAGTGTGATGAGTTTCATAATAGAATGTTGATTTTAAAGCATTTTATACATTACAACCATGCCTCGTAAATGCTCATGGATTAAGTTAAAGTCTAATTTAAGACTATTTATTTTTTTAAACCCCTGTTTTTTATAAAATTTGAGCGCTTGTGCTTGGGTATCCATGGCTTTTAACCAAATCAAATCATCGTTATGTATTCTGGTTTGGTTTCCAATCCAATCGAGTAAGCTATTTGCAATGCCTTTGCCTTGAGCCGCTTCACTAAGATAAATACGATGGATAAATGTGGCTTTCATGTCGGGAAAATCACTTAATACGGTATGATACTGAACACGGATGATACCAACACATTCCTTCTTATACATCACAAAATGATAATCGGTGTGAGGCGTTTTGAGTTCCTGTAGTAAATTTTCTTTCGAAAAGGATTCATTTAAATACCATCTACAATCTTCATCTTTCCATAGATGCTTATACGCTGGCGGATAGATGCGGTTCATGAGCTTAACTAATTGCCCATGATGATCTATGGTCATGGGGTCTAAGTGTAAATCATTTGAAATAGAAATCATGGTGCGATTATGCGAGCTCCAAGGCGACTTCTATCATCCCTTTAAAGGTGGTTTCCCGTTCTTTCCTCGTCGTACGTTCACCAGTGACTAAAGAGTCTGAAATAGTTAAAATAGTCAAAGCGTTTACTTTATGTTTGGCTGCCACGGTATATAAACCCGCCGTTTCCATCTCTACACAAAGTACGCCGAATTTGGACCATTTTTTATACGACTCAAAATCATCTGCATAAAACTCATCAGAAGTAAATACATTACCCGCTTTTATAGGGATGTTTTTAGATTTAGCAGCTTCTATAGCTCTCTGAAATAATTCAAAGTTTGCGGTAGGGGCATAATCAGCGCCACCAAAACGCAACTCATTAACACCAGAATTTGATGACGCAGCCATAGCTAAAACTATATCCCTGATTTTTACATGTGCTTGATAAGAGCCTGCACTACCGACGCGAATTAGGTTTTTAACCCCATATTCAGTGATTAATTCATGCGTATAAATGGATATGGAAGGGACGCCCATACCTGTGCCCATAACCGAGATGGGTTTATCTTGATAGGTTCCCGTATAGCCTAGCATCCCTCTTACTGTATTGAAACACACTGGGTTTTCAAAAAAAGTTTCAGCAATCCATTTGGCACGCAATGGGTCTCCTGGCAACAGAATGGTTTCTGCAATCTCGCCTTTTTTTGCCTCAATATGTATACTCATTATTTAATAATTTAAATTTGAAGTTGTTCCGCTAACAATAGCTATCCCTGATGAGGTGCCTAAGCGATGTACGCCAAGGTTAATATATGTCAAGGCCGTTTGGGTATCTTTTATGCCGCCTGATGCTTTTATTTTAACGGAGTTGTCACAAACACTTTTCATAAGTTTGATATCGTGAATGCTGGCACCACGCGTCCCAAAACCAGTTGAGGTTTTTATAAAGTCGGCACCGCCCTGTATAGCAAGTTCACTGGCCTTTATAATTTCGAGATCATCCAGATAGCAGGTTTCTAAAATGA
This sequence comes from Changchengzhania lutea, assembly GCF_006974145.1. Classification (NCBI taxonomy): domain Bacteria; kingdom Pseudomonadati; phylum Bacteroidota; class Flavobacteriia; order Flavobacteriales; family Flavobacteriaceae; genus Changchengzhania; species Changchengzhania lutea. Next base: position 3,200,577 of record NZ_CP039456.1, read on the forward strand.
CTTTTAAAGTTTGATTTGGCATACTGTTTTTTACAGCCTGAATATCGTTTAAAACCCCGTCAAAATCTTTGCTTTTTAAAAGTCCAATATTCATCACCATGTCAATTTCATCAGCACCGTGACTTAACGCTGATTTAGTTTCCTCAACTTTCGCTTGGGTACTCATGGCACCCAATGGAAACCCAATGACACTGCATACTTTCACAGGGCTATTATTTAATTCAGATTTTACTAACGCCACATAACAACTATTAACACAAACAGAGAAAAACTTATATTCTTTAGCTTCTTCACAAAGTTTAATAATATCGTTTTTTGTAGCTGTTGGTTTAAGGAGTGTGTGGTCTATATAGGTGTTTAAAAGTTTCATAGCAATGCTAAAATTAAGTTTATTTTTTAAATAAAAACGGATTAATAACTAACAATTTATAAAATACTAAGATGCGCATAAAATTTATTTTTAAACTATGATTTATGTCAGTTTTTTATCATTTGTTGAGTACTATTTTCGCTATAAATTACAACTAATAAATCATGAAAAAAACAATTTTTACAGTCTTAGCTATGTGTTTTATTTTTACAGCAGTTAGCGCACAAGAGAATGAGCCCAATCCAACTATGGGTTTTAGCAAATGGCAAGTTAGATTACGTGCTATTGCTATAGTTCCAAACGAATCTGCAACCATTCCGGTTATTGGAGGTGATGTGCAAATATCAAACGCTTATGTTCCTGAATTAGATTTCACCTATTTTTTTAATAAAAATTTAGCTGCTGAATTAATTTTGGCCACTTCAAAGCACGATGTTAAAGCTATTTCAACAGCTGCTGGAGATATTCCCTTAGGAGATGTTTGGTTGTTACCACCAACACTTACATTACAGTATCATTTTGATGGAGATGTTGTACATCCTTATTTTGGTGCAGGTTTAAATTACACTTTATTTTATAATGAAAGTGCAGGGCCAGTGGCAGACAGAGTGAGTTACGATAATGCTTTAGGGTTTGCTTTTCAAATGGGCTTTGATATTGATTTAAACGATATCTGGTTTATTAATATTGATGCAAAATACTTGCTGTTAAATACCGATGCTACGGTTAATGCTACTTCGGCATTAGGAGCTACTGTTGTGGCTGATGTTGATATTAACCCATTTATAGCTGGTATCGGATTTGGAATGAGGTTTTAGTTTAAAACACAGTATACCATAAAAAAGCTAAACAAAATCTTTGGGTTTGTTTAGCTTTTTTGTTTTTTAAATGAATTTATAAACTTGAAAAAAGTAAGGTTACTTTTGTGGCAAAGTCTTTTAAGACTGTGTGGCCTATATAATTATTTATTTCCATTGTTTTTAAAATCTTTCAACTCTTGTAAAACAGATTGGACCCATTGCACAGCTTCACTTAAGGTATCAAAAATCTCATAGGGCTTTTCATAAAATTTCTGTTCGTATTCTGCACTCTCACGCATCATTGATGTTTCGGGAACTATCGCAATAGCGACCAAATTAGGAATTTTTTCTGTCTCTCTATATACGAGTGGATTAACCGAGTAAGAGTTGACCCGATTTGAGATATACACCATATTCTTTTCTGAAAAGTGGCGTTCAATAATGTCATTCAACTTTTCATTATGCTCAGGTTGAATAGTCACGCCTTCACGAATTTGAGCGATTAAAAATTCATCAAAAATGAATATTTCAGAATTTGGTAAACTATAATAATGGAACATGCCCATAAGCGAATCAATTAATTAGTTTTTGCGTTTGCAAAGATAATTATATTAATTATTATTAAAGTGTTGAAAGAATACGAAAAAGCTTAAAAAAATATCAGTAAGTATGCACATATGCTTGACGTGAATGACTTTCTGTAAAATTGAAACTATAGAAAGTTAGACATTAACTTCTAATAATTCGGATGTCAATTTAAAACGTTTCTTAGAAAAATTAATGTCCTTAAAAGAAATGCTTACTCTGCTCACTCCAGCTTCAATATATTTTGAAGCGATACTCAAGCGTTTAATACCCCCAGAAGCTTCAATTCCAGCTCGCCCTTTGAGTGTTTTTTTCATAATGTTGATAGCAGTTAGTGTGGCACCACTTTTGGAAAAACCGCTAGATGTTTTAATAAATTGGGCTTTGGCATCAACACAAATCTCACAGGCTTTAATTATTTCATTTTTAGTCAATTCAGAAATTTCAATATTGACCTTTAGCGGGATGGCTCCAATGGCTAATTTAACATCGGTGATATCTTTTAAAACAGCTACATAATTTGTGCTTTTTAAATGCCCTAAATTAATCATCATTTCAATTTCATCAGCACCATTTTCAATAGCCTCTTGTGCTTCATAGATTTTTGATTGTGTAGTCGTGGCACCTAATGGAAATCCCACTACAGTGCAGACCTTGATATTAGAGTCTTTTAATAATTCGGTCGCAAGAGGTACGTATGAGCTGTTAATGCATATGGTGCGCATATCACTTTGTTTTGCTTCATAACAAAGATCAATGATATCACGATTTGTGGTAGTAGATTGAAGTAATGTGAGGTCTATATGTTTTGAAATATTCATTCTTAATAAGTAGGTTTTCGGGTTAATTCTTGCTTTACTACAACAAAAAAATTAGCCTAATTGGGTTAGGTTAATGCAGTAAAACGGGAGCTTGTACTAAAGCTAATCTATTAAATTATTCATTAAAATAGGATTAAAAAGTAAATTAAAAATGAATGCAAACTATTAATAATTTAAAAATCATTTTTCTAAAGAGTTAACTCATTGATTTTTAAAATATTGCAATGTGGCATAGGTTTAACAGTTTATCCGATGAACGGTTTGAATGGAATCAAGCAGGGTTAAATAAGACAAATAATAGGAAAGATTTAATGAGCCTGGTGCAAAAAAAAGCAACGGCACTCTTTTTAGAATGTCGCTGCCTTTAATTTGCCTACTTTTCAGTAGGACTAACCAACCAATATATAGACTTGTTTTATTCTTAAATGTTACATGATTATATGTTAAATTTCTTCAGTAACCAAATCGCTCTGATTTCTAAAAACCAAGGTATCATCAAACGCATCTAAAAGTATGATGCTATCTGTGGAGACCTTGCCAGAGAGAATTTCTTTACTCAAAGCATTTAAGACTTTCTTTTGAATAACACGTTTTACTGGGCGTGCACCGTATTCGGGATTATAGCCTTTTGCTGCTAAATACGCAATGGCTTCTGCCGTTGCATCAAAGGTAATGCCTTGTTGTGCAATCGTTTTGGTAATTCCTTTTAACTGTAAACCAACAATTTCGACTATGTTTTCTTTACTTAACGGTGTAAACATAATGGTGTCATCAATACGATTTAAAAACTCAGGACGTACGGTCTGTTTTAATAAAGCCATAACATCTACTTTTGCGGCCTCTATAGCCGAATCGACATTTTTTGTGGCTTCAAATCGTTCATGTATAATGGTGCTTCCCATATTTGAAGTCATAATTATAATCGTGTTTTTAAAGTCCGCAATACGCCCTTTATTATCCGTCAAGTGTCCTTCATCTAGAACCTGCAATAAGATGTTGAATGTATCTGGATGTGCTTTTTCAATTTCATCAAGTAGCACGACAGAATAAGGTTTGCGTCTCACGGCTTCCGTTAATTGTCCACCTTCATCATAACCCACGTATCCTGGAGGTGCGCCGACCAATCTGCTCACGGCATGACGTTCTTGATATTCACTCATATCAATACGCGTCATGGCGCTTTCGTCATCAAACAGATATTCTGCCAATGCTTTGGCTAATTCGGTTTTACCTACCCCAGTAGTTCCTAAAAACAGGAAGGTGCCAATGGGTTTCTTTGGATTTTGTAAGCCCGCACGACTACGTCTCACAGCATCACTTACGGCTACGATAGCTTCCTCTTGACCCACCACACGTTTGTGCAATTCATCTTCTAATTTTAACAATTTTTCGCGTTCACTTTGAATCATTTTAGTAACAGGAATGCCTGTCCATTTTGCCACCACTTCAGCAATATCATCATAAGTCACTTCTTCTTTGATCAAAGAGCTTTCCGATTGATTTTCTTGCAATTCTTTTTGAAGTATTTCTAACTGCTCTTGGGCTTCTTTTATTTTACCATAACGTAATTCTGCTACTTTTCCATAGTTACCCTCGCGTTCTGCGCGTTCTGCTTCCAGCTTATAATTTTCAATATCCTGTTTTGTATTTTGAATATTGTCAACCACTTCTTTTTCGCTTTTCCATTTTGCAAAAATTTCATTACGCTCTTCTTTAATATTGGCCAAATCTGATCGCAATGCTTTTAACTTGGTCTCATCCTTTTCGCGTTTTATAGCTTCGATTTCTATTTCTAATTGCATGATTTTTCTATCCAAAACATCCAATTCCTCAGGTTTCGAGTTGATTTCCATACGTAATTTTGAAGCGGCTTCATCCATTAAATCAATGGCCTTATCTGGTAAAAACCTGTTGGTGATATACCGTTGTGATAATTCTACAGCTCCAATAATCGCTTCATCTTTAATTCTAACTTTATGATGTGTTTCGTACTTTTCTTTAATCCCTCTAAGAATAGAAATGGCACTTTCTGTATCAGGCTCATCCACCATCACTTTTTGAAAACGACGCTCCAACGCTTTGTCTTTCTCGAAGTACTTTTGGTATTCATCTAAAGTAGTGGCACCAATAGCGCGAAGTTCTCCTCTAGCTAACGCCGGTTTTAAAATATTGGCTGCGTCCATAGCGCCTTGTCCACCACCTGCGCCAACTAGGGTGTGTATTTCATCTATAAACAAAACAATATCACCATCACTAGTAGTTACTTCTTTAATGACGGCTTTTAGGCGCTCTTCAAACTCTCCTTTATATTTGGCGCCCGCAATAAGAGAGCCCATATCCAATGCAAAAATTTGCTTGTCTTTTAAGTTTTCAGGAATGTCTCCATCAATGATCCTGTGCGCTAATCCTTCAGCAATTGCTGTTTTTCCCGTACCGGGTTCACCCACCAAAATGGGATTGTTTTTTGTTCGTCTTGATAGAATTTGAAGGATTCTTCTAATTTCCTCATCGCGTCCAATAACGGGATCGAGCTTGCCGTCTTTTGCTAATTGGTTTAAATTTTTTGCATATTTATTGAGTGCATTATAGGTTTCTTCCTGACTTTGCGAGGTCACGTTTTCGCCTTTGCGCAGCTCATTAATACTTGCCGTTAGTGTTTTTTCAGTAATGCCTTGATCCTTTAACATCTGTGCTATTTTGCTATTGGATTTAAATACCGCAATAAGCAAGTGCTCAATAGAAACAAATTCATCTTTCATTTTCTTGGCAACAATAGAGGCTTCGTTTAAAGTTTTGCCTGCATCTCTTGAGAGCATGATGTCTCCACCAGATACTTTTGGGAAACTTTCCAGTTGTTTATCTAGAGCCTGTTCTAAGATAGAAACGTTTACATTCAGCTTTTTAAGGATAAAAGGCAATACGTTTTCATCAACTTCAAAAATGCCTTTAAAAATATGTTCATTTTCAATTTGTTGATGCCCAAAACCTTGAGCAAGCTGCTGTGCTTGCTGTATCGCCTCTTGAGATTTTATGGTATAATTATTTAAATTCATGTTATTTTATGTTTTGATTCCCGTAAACGGGAAAGTGTTAACTTCTTTCAATTTGGTAAGTAATGGTCAATAATCTTACCACGGTTTTATGAGAGACAAAATGTCGTTTTAATCAATAAATCACGTGACTTTTAGTCAGTTTGTAAGTAATTCAAAATTGTTTTGACTACTTTGTAATACCCTAATAAAAGATTGACTATTATGAGTTTTATAAAAAAAATGTTTGGCTCTTCTTCTGAGCCAAAAGAAGAAAAAATATTGCCTTGGATTGCTTTAAACACCACTTCTCAATTAGATGCTATCGCTAGCAAATCACTTACCAAAACCCAAGTGATATTTAAACATTCTACGCGATGCGGTATTAGTCGTATGGTGATGAATCAATTTGTGGATGGGTATGATTTAACCGAAAATGATCTAGATCTGTACTACTTAGATTTAATTAGCTATCGAGATGTGTCTCACCATGTAGGGACGCAGTTTCAAGTGATGCACGAGTCTCCACAACTATTGATTATTAAAAATGGTGTTTCCGTTGCGCATGCCTCTCATGGGCAAATTAATGATTTGGATTTGGGCAAGTTTGTTTAAGTAGCATCCCTGTTTTATTATCAAGTTAAAGGTTAAAACCCTGCAATTTCATTGCAGTTACTTTAGTTTCTATAAATGTTTTAGTTTTGTTGTATGTCAAACTACCGCAAGAATTCACATTCGATAAGTAATTTAAGTTGTCATCTAGTTTGGGCAACAAAATATCGTTATGCCGTTTTACAAGGTGATATTCAAAATCGCTGTCGAGATTTGTTGATACAGATATGTAATTCTGAGGATGTCCATATATTAAAGGGAGTTGTAAGTAAAGATCATATTCATATGCACTTTGAGTACCCACCATGATTGAGTGTAAGCGTTTTGGTAAAGAAATTAAAAGGTCGTTCATCTCGTCTTTTACAACAGGAATTCCCGAAGTTAAGCAAACAGTATTGGGGTCGTCATTTTTGGGCTGTTGGTTATGGTGTATGGAGTACAGGTCAGATAACAGATGAGATGGTTCAAGAATATCTTGAGCATCACAAGGATAAGCCCAATTCGGAAAAAGGCAACTGGATATTAGAGTAATGTTAAGAAAGAATTTCATTCTTTTGTTTAAAACTATGGACTTCCAGTCCATAGTGGTTTATTTCCTTTCAATTAAGTGTTATAAAGTTTGGGCAATTTCATTTACTTTATTCATATATTTAGGTTTTAAACCAAAAATGGAATTATGAATAAGATATTGTTTTTCAGTATGGTACTAACATTTCTTGTGTCGTGTAAGCAAGAAAGTAAAAATGAGAGCTCAGAATCTACATTGGATTTTGAACAATTGTTAGAAGATTATAGTATAGAAGGTTATGAATTAAACCCCGTAGTCGCTACCAACGCAGGAGACAACCGTTTTAATGACCAATTCCCTAATTATTTATCTGACGCCTACAAAGCCAAGAAAAAGGCGTATTACACTAAGTATAGGAACGCGTTAGATAGTATTGATGAATCTCAATTAAGTGAAACAGAAAAAATGAGTAAAGCTGTTTTGCAATGGGATTGTGACATTAATCTTGAAGCCTTAGCGTTTAAGAAGGATTTAATGCCAATAGATCAAATGTGGTCTAAAAACCTAGATTTTAATCAGTATGCAGGCGCTACCAATGCGCAGCCTTTTAAAACGGTAGAGGATTATAAAAATTGGTTAACCCGTGTTGATGCCTATTTAGTTTGGTTAGCATCTGCTCAGGATAATATGAAAAAAGGAATAGAAAGTGGTTATGTATTACCATCTTCATTAATAGTGAAGGTGATTCCCCAATTTAAAGGTTTAGCAAAAGACGATATACAAGATAATTTATATTATGCACCAGTAAATAATTTTCCTGAAACCTTTACCACTGAGGAAAAAGAAGAACTTACCAAGGCATACACCGATATGGTTACCAATAAAATTATACCTGCTCACAAACAAATGGTAGATTTTTTAATGAATGATTATTTGCCAGCGGGTAGAGGGTCTAGCGGTATTACAGGTACACCATTGGGGGGTGCCTATTATGCACATCAAATTAAAAAGTATACCACAACGGAAATGACCGCCGATGAGATTCATAATTTAGGTTTAAGCGAAGTAGAAAGAATTCGTTCAGAAATGGAAGCGGTGAAAAAAGAAGTTGGTTTTACTGGCGATTTAAATGCTTTTTTTAATCACGTGAGAACTAAAAAGGAATTAATGCCCTTTAAAGAACGCTCGCAGGTTATTGCTTTTTATGATAGCATGTACGAAGTTATGAAACCCCAAATAGCTAAGTTATTTAAATACACACCCAAAACACCGTTTGAAGTAAGACGTACAGAACCTTTTAGGGAGAAATCTGCCGCTGCAAATTACAATTCAGGGTCTTTAGATGGCAGTAGACCTGGAATATTCTTTACTCCAATTCCTGATGTATTGGCATATAATATTTTTGATAAAGAAGATTTATTTCTTCATGAGGCTATACCTGGTCACCATTTTCAAATTTCCCTAGCTCAAGAAAGCGATGTGTTACCAAGTTTCAGAAAAACACTCTGGTATAGTGCCTATGGAGAAGGGTGGGCTTTGTACACCGAATCTATGGGAAAGGAATTAGGACTATACAAGGATCCCTATCAATATTTTGGGATGCTGAGTTCTGAAATGCACCGAGCCATTAGGTTAGTTGTGGATACCGGATTGCATGCTAAAGGCTGGACAAGAGAGGCCTCCATAAAATATTCTTTAGAAAATGAAGCAGAATCTGAAAGTGATGTGATTAGTGAAATTGAGCGCTATATGGCTAATCCGGGACAGGCATTATCTTATAAGATTGGTCAGTTAAAACTTAGAGAGTTAAGAGCTAAAGGAGAAAAGGTTTTAGGTGATAAATTTGATATTAGAGAGTTTCATAATCAGGTTCTTGAAACAGGCTGTATTCCACTACAATTATTAGAAAATAAAATTGACAATTGGATTGCTAGCAGTGAATAATGCATGTGGTTAAAAATACCATCAGATAGAATCTATCTATTTATTCTTTTTCTAAACCCTTTTATAAAGATGTAAAGTTCTATATGTCAGGTTTTTGACATCTCATTCTAGTTTTTAGGGAAGGGGTATTTTCATGGAAAACTTTATCAAGTATGCCTATATTTGGGAGCTATTTTAAGTAAAAGTCCTAGCGAATGCCTTTATTGCAAGCTTTTTAAAATCAATAATAAAAATCTAAGACAAATTCTATCTCGTTATTATCTAGCCATAATGTTAATAACTAACCCCTAATATTTCTTTTCTTCTACCAATTTTCTAGTGAAGTGATTTAAACTTTTTAAAGCAAATTAAAAAGGGTTGCCGATATTTGCGTTACCATACGAAAAATATTAAAAAGCAACCCCTTATGTACACAGTACTAGACAAAGATACAATAGAAATGGAAATTATTCCACACCTACCATTACCAAAACGAGGATTTCCACCAACGGTCCCCTTGGTTGAGATTGTTAATGCCATTCTTTACAAGCTGAAAACAGGTGTTCAATGGCACCAATTACCAACGCGGGTGTTTTTTGAGGAAAAGTCGTTATGTTGGGAATCCGTATATTATCATTACCGAAAATGGAGTGTCAACGGAGTCTGGAAGGCGTGTTGGATAGGTTTCTTAGATAAGCACAGAGCAAAGCTAGACCTTTCTAGTGTGGATTTAGATGGTAGCCATACACCAGCCATCAGAGGAGGCGAACAGGTGGAATATCAAGGCAGGAAAAAGCGAAAGACCACCAATGCGCTCTATTTGAGTGACAGACAAGGGTTGCCCATCGCAATGTCTGAACCTTTAGCGGGCAACCACAATGATCTTTATGATATCGAAGTGCAATTTGAAGTGGTTACCGGAACACTAGAACAAGCGAAAATTTCTGTAGATGGTCTATTTCTCAATGCTGATGCAGGATTTGATTCAAAAGATTTCAGAAAATCCTGTAGCAATAAAGATATTAATGCCAATATATGTTTTAACAAACGTAACGGAAATACAGAAAGGGACGAATATTTCGACCAAGACCTATACAGCCAAAGGTATGCCATAGAACGAACCAATGCTTGGATGGATAGCTTCCGATCACTGCTAAATAGGTTTGACACAACGGTCGCTAGCTGGTTAGGATTTAATTATCTGTCATTCATTGTTATAGCTCTCAAAAAATTTAAAAAAAAAGAAATACAAAAAGTTTAAATGAGTTCCATATCAAAACAACACTTAAACAAATGAACTCCGTATAATATTTTAGGTCTTTTTCTTTAATTTAAAGTATAGGAATTAATGATATTTTTAAGCTGAAGTTTTAAGTCTTCACCGGCATCATAAATCATTTGTTCTTCAGTAGGGAAGGGTACTGCACGTCGCTCTAAAAATGGTATCAAGTCGGTTTCCAAGGCTCTTCTGTCACCTCTAGACGTGGCATAAACATGTTCGAAAACAAAGGTGCTAGAAACGGGAAACGCATCAACCAATTGCTTGGTGTTTAAATTGATATACTCTACGTTACCGGTGACTTGTGTGGATTTAAATTGTTTAAATTCGTAGTATTCGCAGCGGACCGTTTTTAAATTATCTACTTGAATGTTATTACCAAGACTGTCTTTAACAATTTTTCCACGATCGTCTAACAAATTTTTTTTACCGTCTGCAATCTCTTTCTCTTTGATGATTTGATGCTCTTTAATTTGCTCCGGTGAAATATCTATGCCTCTTAAATTCACAAGCATATTATAATCGTAATTTACACTATCTTCTGAAGAACTATGGTATACCGCCCAGAAATTGTTAAGACCATAGCTACTAAAATTTAATAAATCATTTTCTAAGCGCTCTGGGATGATTTTTCCTGAATCGTTCATCATATTCACTAAAATATAGTCCGTGCCTTTTTGATGCGCGACATCCATTAATTGACGTACATCTTTATAATTGGGATTAATATTTTCAATATCCTGTAAAGCATTGTAGGCATTTCTAATATCTAATTTATTACTAGAGGTTAATAATGGTTTTGTATTATTATAGATTTGTTCGCTTGCGTTGTTTTTGTAATTTATAATTTGATTGATGTAGTTATTAAAAGTCAATTTAATTTCCCGACCATTGACATATAGCGGTAAGAGTGGTTTAATACGTTCTTGACGCTCATTTAAACCCACATACCTATCATAAATACGAATATAATTTTCTGGATTATTGTCTTTTTTTAGGAAATCGATATCACTTAAATCACGTTCGGTCGCTTTAATATAAGCTTCTTCTAGCATGAGTATAAAATCCGCTTTTCCTCTTTTATCTTTATTTGTTCGCAATTTACTAATGGCATCAGAAATGGCGCTGTCGTAATGACCGACGCTTAATTTTTTCTCCATTTTTTTGCTGATGCTACAAGCTATCAATAAGGCAAGTGCTATAGTAGAGAGTAATAATTTCTTCATAGGTTACATATTAGATTGTGGGACTATCATTTTATGATGGACTAAAGTAGGAAAATAATAGACAAAATACTAATAAATCCGATGAAAAGACATTGAGTGTTATGCGTAAGTGTAATTAGTGAAGCCATCCTATGAGCTTAAATACTCAACATAGGATGGCTTAAAAGTTTTTTTTAAATTATATAGTGAACGGGAAGCGCTTTATTTTTTGGAATAAATAGGAAGCAAGGTTGTGGCTACTTCACCAAAACCAATGCGTGTGCCGTCTTTTTCGCAATGACCACGCATAATAACGGTATCGTTATCATTTATAAATTTACGTTCGGTACCATCTTTCATTTTAAGTGGTTTTTCACCACGCCAAGTTAACTCTAGCATTGAGCCATAAGATTCTGGTGTAGGACCAGATATGGTGCCACTACCCATCATGTCTCCAGAATTTACAGGACATCCGTTAACGGTATGATGCGCTAGTTGCTGCGCCATATTCCAATACATGTATTTGAAATTTGATTTACTAACAACCGATTCTTTAGCACCTTTTGGCTGAATGGACACTTCTAATTGAATGTCAAAACTTTTTTTGCCTTTGTATTTTAAATAATTTAGCTGAGGCTTTAATGGTTTCGGACCTTCAACACGGTAAGGTTCTAAAGCATCTAAGGTTACAATCCACGGTGAGATTGATGATGCAAAGCTTTTAGCTAAAAACGGCCCTAATGGGACATATTCCCATTTCTGAATATCACGCGCGCTCCAATCGTTCAATAGTACCAATCCGAATATATAGGTTTCCGCTTCTTCAAGTGGAATGGGTTCACCTAAATCGTTGGCATCGGTAGTAATAAAAGCCATTTCTAATTCGAAATCTATTAATTTACTCGGTCCGAAGACAGGTTCTGAAGCACCGTTGGGTAAGGTTTGCCCTTGTGGACGGTGTACTGGAATACCTGATGGAATAATGGATGAGCTTCTACCATGATAACCTACAGGAATGTGTAACCAGTTTGGTAAAAGGGCATTATCAGGGTCTCTAAACATCGTGCCTACGTTTGTGGCATGTTCAATGCTTGAGTAAAAATCTGTATAATCCCCAATGTGAACTGGGAGTTGCATTTCAATCTCGTCTAAACGAAACAATACGGTTTCTTTATTTTTCTTGTCATTTTTAAGCGATGTGTTTTCAGCATCAAAAATCTCTGCAATTCTATTTCTTACAGCGCGCCAAGTTTTTCGGCCATCAGCTATAAAGTCATTTAAAGTGTCTTGAAGGAAAATGTCATCTGTTAAAGGAATACCATCAAAATAGCCTAATTGATGCAAGGCTCCTAAATCTATAGCGGTATCACCAATACGTGTTCCAATGGTAATCACATCATCTCTCGTCAAAAAGACACCAAATGGTATATTTTGAATAGGGAAATCTGAATTCTTATCAACGTGTAACCACGATTTTCTATCTGGATTGTTAGCGGATAATGGCATAACTTATGAGTATTAAATGTTTATATTATTCTAATCAAACCTACACATTTTTTTTATTTTAATAGAAATAAACGCGCAAAATTTGGGTTTAATGTAACCGTTAATAAAATGGTTTACAACTTAAGGGTAAATATATGTTTTTTGAAGTATTTAAATAATCTATTTGCTATTTTTGCTCAACTTTAACTAGAATATAAACTTTATGCAACGCGACGAACAAATTTTTGAACTCATTGAAGCAGAAAAAGAACGTCAATTACACGGTCTGGAACTTATTGCTTCAGAAAACTTTGTTAGCAACCAGGTTATGGAAGCTGCAGGGTCTGTTTTAACCAATAAATATGCCGAAGGATATCCTGGAAAGCGTTATTACGGCGGCTGTGAAGTGGTAGATGAGGTCGAACAAATAGCAATTGATAGAGCAAAAGCATTGTTTGGAGCGGCTTACGTAAATGTACAACCCCATTCTGGAAGTCAGGCAAACACTGCTGTTTATCATGCTTGTATTAAACCTGGCGATAAAATATTAGGCTTCGATTTATCTCATGGTGGGCATTTAACCCATGGATCTCCAGTTAATTTTTCTGGTCGTTTATACAACCCGGTTTTTTACGGGGTAGAGAAGGAAACTGGCGTTTTGAATTATGATAAAATACAGGGAATAGCCACTAAGGAGCAACCCAAGTTAATCATCGCTGGTGCATCTGCATATTCCCGTGATATAGATTTTGAGCGTTTCAGAGTGATCGCAGATAGCGTTGATGCGATTTTATTGGCAGATATCTCACACCCTGCAGGATTGATTGCTAAAGGTATTTTAAACGATCCGTTACCACATTGCCATGTTGTAACCACAACAACCCATAAAACATTGCGAGGTCCACGAGGAGGCATGATTATGATGGGGCAGGATTTTGATAACCCTTTTGGTATTACCTTAAAAAACGGAAGTCTTAGAAAGATGTCTTCTTTATTAGATTCTGCTGTTTTTCCTGGAAATCAAGGAGGTCCTTTAGAGCATATTATCGCTGCTAAAGCCATTGCATTTGGTGAGGCTTTGACGGATGAATTTTTACATTACCAATTACAAGTGAAGCAGAATGCTGCAGCTATGGCAGAAGCTTTGGTAGCCAAAGACTATCACATTATTTCAGGAGGAACAGATAATCATATGATGCTTATCGATTTGCGAAATAAGAATATTTCTGGTAAAGATGCTGAGCAAGCGCTTGTAAGGGCCGATATTACGGCTAACAAAAACATGGTGCCTTTTGATGACAAATCGCCATTTACAACATCTGGAATTCGTTTAGGAACTGCTGCTATAACAACACGCGGTTTAAAAGAAGCCGATATGTTAACTATTGTTGAATTGATAGATGATGTGATTGCGAACTTTGAAGACGATAGCGTTTTGGAAACGGTAAAAACAAAAGTGAATGCTATGATGAGCGATAAGCCTTTGTTTGTTTAAAAATTTTAGATTTTACACAATAAAAACCCTGCTTTAAGCAGGGTTTTTATTTAATTTACTTCTCTTTCCAGCGGGCCTTCCCACAATACTTGTTCAATCATCCATTTATCACCGCATTTAGAAAGCAAAATATAATCAATACCTCACCAGGCAGTAACTTTGGCTGATGCTATGACCTTACCAATATCTAAGACTTCCACTTTTTTTGGAGCTTTTTCATTAGGAAATTGCTTTTTCTCTAGCACATTTCTTGCATAACCAAGGGCTTTACCATAACTCATATAATCTTCTTGATAGTATTCTCCAGAAGTTTTGTCTTTCCAAAACCCAAATTTATTTAATGACGGTTGTAAGCTTTCTTTAAGTTTACTTTCGTCACCTTCGTAAAAGCCTTCAATATAGTTCATGCAGGCTTTTTCAACCCCCTTATGATTTTCGCTAATTTGCGCAAATGAATACGATGATAGTAATAAAAATAGGATAAGTGCGTTTTTCATGATTTCGTTTTTTTGATTGATTACAAACTAAAAATACTTAAAAACGAATCATTTAGATATTAAGACTGCGTTAATCTTCCTCTGGTAAAACGATATGCTGATAGGCTCCTAAATCTGGCGAAGATGTTCTATTAACATTCCAAATATCAATTGGTACTTGAGTAGCAAAAGAAGATAAACCTTGATTAATACCAGCGGATGCTTCTCCAATTACCAACAGATTTAATCCGGTATTTTGAAAATCTGGGTCTTCATTAAAAATATTACCATCGTAATGATTTGCGTCATTAAAGTCATAATTTAGGCTAGTTAAATCACTAGTATTCGCATCGAACCGAATCAGGCAATTGGTAAATTTAAAGTTGAAGTTAACGGCATCATCTTCAATTTCATCCAGCACAATTTCGGGATTATCATTACCGTAAATAATACAGTTATTAAAATTGGCTTCAGATAAATCGGCAATGGTGGCATTGTTATCTTCGTCTAAAACAAAACTATTAAGGAGTACGGCAGGCAATTGTCTAAAACCTCTATCCCAATAATTAGTAATCGTACTGTGTGTAAAATTGTACTTACCGCCCAATGTTCCTGCAAATGAAGATTGCCCGGAATTATTAATCACCACATTCTCGCCATGAATGGACGTGTTTCTTCCTAAAATCCCAAAATTACTAGAGTTATAAATTTGCGAATTTGTAATGGTTAATTTATCTGAAATAGCATCCGGATTTCCGTCACATAATATCCCAACGGAGGCATTTTTAATAGTGGCATAATTAATCGTATTATTGATACTGCCATCTAGCAGCCAAATAGTGCCCCACTGCCCAGGTGTTTCTGAAAAATCAGACTCTAAGCGATCACCTTCAAAAATAACCTCGTTCTCTAAAGTATCTTGATTGTCACTAAACGCTCCGTTAACCTGTAGCGATGCGCCATTGGATACGATGAGTCCTGAATCGGCATGAAAGTGAATGCGTGATCCTGCCTCAATAGTTAAGGTTTCGCCAGCAGGTACCGCCGAAAAGCCATAAATAACATAGGGTTTCTTGTTTGTAAAAGTCAATTCTTTAGGAAGAAGTTCTCGACCTTGGAGATCGGTTTCAACCAGTTCACCATCTATGTTTAGCGTGAGGGTTTCTACTATTTTCGTGGTATTATCCCTCTCAGGATAAATAAAAACAGCATCTTGAACTAAGGTAACTAAATGGACGTCTTGAAGATTAGCACCCGAATCAAATTCTATTTTATCGGTGTATAAAAATTGACCATTCGTACTACTAAAAGCATTGATATCTATGGTAGATTCGATAAAAATAAAAAGACTGTCTTTGCCCAATATCTGGATGTCTTCAAATTGCTTACCTGCGAGTCCATCGACATTTAAGCGGTAATTGGACATTTCTCCATTAGCTAATTTTATTGAAGGAATAAGAATATCATCACTGCTTCGGTTGTATACTTTTAAGTTATAGGTACTAGAACCAATATCTGTAAAAACAGTATCTAAATACACTGTGTCTTTGGAAAACTCTAAGCGTCCCGTATTTGGTGAAAACTCAAAATCCTTTCGGCAGGAGCTCCAAAGGATTATAAATAGTAAGGCAGATAAAATATATAGGGATCGTTTCATTATAATTGCTAAGGCTTATTACGAGCTAAAAATATAACTTTTGATTTTATGAAATAGTATAGATTGTACTAAAAATTGAGAAATTGAAAATTTGTTTGCTATAAAAGCAATATCATGACTGCTAAAACATGTTATTTTATTGAATAGCGTTATATTAGAAACTTCTTTGAAATTCGTTAGAATATCAGAAGATGAGTTTAATAAGGGATGTAGTGAAATTAAAAAAAACATAAAACAATATACTTTAAAATGAAAATCAATTATTACAAAACTCTTAGACTGGTTTTGATTTGTAATCTTCTATTTTGCGCTTTAATAATTATAGGATGTAAAGATTCCGAAAAAAAAGCTCAAACTCGAACAGCAATTGAAATTCCAGAGGTTCCAGAAGCGCCTAATGGTATGGTCTGGATTCCTGGTGGCACTTTTAATCAAGGGGCGGTGCCACAAGATGATACTGCCATGACTCATGAAAAGCCCGCACATGCTGTTAGGGTAGATGGGTTTTTTATGGATATGACTGAAGTAACTAACGCAGAATTCTCAAAATTCGTTCAGGCTACTGGTTATATAACTACCGCGGAGCAAGGTATTATTTGGGAAGATATGAAACAACAACTACCACTTGGCACCCCGAAACCCCATGATTCTATTTTGCAACCAGGCTCTTTAACGTTTAAAAAAGTAAAAAGCGCTGTACCTAATTTGTTTGATTACTCCCAGTGGTGGCATTGGAGCATTGGTGCCAGTTGGAAACACCCTCAGGGTGACGGTAGTTCTATTGAAGGAAAGGATAATTACCCTGTTGTACATATCTCTTTTGAAGATGCTGAAGCTTATTGCATTTGGGCGGGTAGAAGACTACCTACAGAGGCAGAGTGGGAGTATGCCGCTAGAGCTGGAAAATATGATGCCATTTACTTTTGGGGGAATGATGATTCTTTGCTTTCAAAAATGGCAAACACCTGGGAAGGTGAATTCCCATTAAATAATACCACTATGGATGGATATGAAAGATTGGCACCCGTAAAATCGTATCCTGCCAATGGTTTCGGATTATTTGATATGGCCGGTAATGTTTGGGAATGGACCAACGATTGGTACCATGTCAACTATTATAAAGAACTTTCCAACATGGGATCTACAGTCGTAAACCCTCAAGGAGCAGGGGAAGCTTATAATCCTAATAATCCGTACATTCAAGAAAAGATTATAAAAGGCGGATCATTTTTATGCAGCGCCTCGTATTGTGCAAGTTATAGAGTTTCCTCAAAAATGGGTACGGATACAAAATCGTCTTTGGAGCATTTGGGCTTTAGAACCGTTGCGACTTTGGATATGCTAAAAAAGACTAAGTGATACTTATACGCCGACTCTTTTATAAATTCTGATTGAAACCACAGGCGATCTGCCATTGGGACTAGAATCATTTTTTAAACATTTTCCGTTTCTTATAATTAATGAAGTTGTTTGACTTAAATATATGACTTATTTGTTTTTAAACTGTTCTTGTAATTTTTTAAATGAAATAAATACTATGACACCGAAGGCGAAAAGCATGCTTGTAAATTGTAATATATTTAACCAAATTTCCATGTGCAAAAAAAGTAATATATATCTAAGGAGATTGACATAATACGATATATATGTAACCTATTAGAGCCTTACTCTTTTTAAATGATAATATTAGAGATATTTGGATTTCTGAAATTGTACATTCAAAATGATTGCACGGGTTACTGAAGTAAATTTTTTAGTAGAATTTAGACAAATATAGAAAGGTTGTAGTAAACAAATACTTATCTTCTTGCATACTTTATGGAATGCATTGGTGTTGTTTATAAACTGAATTCTTGATACCCAACTGAATATTTAAAACGACTATCAGATTGATGGTTTGATAATTGGTAAAATTAAAAAACCCCATAAACATAATATTTATGGGATTTGATTAATTCCTAGCGGAGAAAGAGGGATTCGAACCCCCGGAGGTGTGACCCTCAACAGTTTTCAAGACTGCCGCATTCGACCACTCTGCCATTTCTCCTTGAGTGCCGTATCAGGTTGCCCTGATATGCGGGTGCAAATATAGAACCCTTTTTTAATTCTTTCAAATATAATATCAATTTTTTAAAAATAAATTTAAGCACGCCCACTATTGGTTAATTCTATCAGTCCACTCAATAAATTAAACCGTTAATCCGTATTTTTGCAAAAAAAATTACCCTGTAATGGATACCATAAAACAATTGGAATGGCGCTATGCCACCAAGAAATTTGACCCTAAAAAAAAGTTAGAAAATAATAAGTTACAAGTACTAAAAAAAGCCTTTAACCTCACAGCAACATCATTTGGTTTGCAAACCATTAAAATGTTGGTTATTAAAGACGAGCAGCTCAGAGAAACATTAGTGCCCCATGCATTTCAGCAGAGACAGTTGTTAGAGGCCTCGCATTTATTGGTTATTTGTATCCAAGAAGATATTGATACTACAGATGTAGTCAATTATTACAAAAATATCAAGTCCATTCGTAACACCTCAGATAATATTCTTAATCCCTATAAACAGCAACTCGTAGACATGATGGAAAACATGACGGTGAGCGGGCAACAACAATGGTCTAAAAACCAAGCCTACATTGCTCTCGGAAACTTAATGACGGTTTGTGCCATCGAGCACATAGATTCCTGCCCAATGGAAGGTTTTCTGCCAAATAAATTTGATGAGCTGCTCCATTTAAAAGAAAAAAATTTAAAATCCGTTCTACTCCTTCCGGTAGGATATCGTCATAAAGATGATATTTTTGCAGACCTCGAGAAAGTAAGAAAGCCAATTCACGAAGCCGTTATAGAATTCTAATCAAGCTGATTAATTTGGGCGTTACCACTCCCGATAGCTATCGGGAGTTCGGGCTTGTAGTTTATCTTGAGCGTAGTCGAAAGGCTATATCTTTTTAAAACGACATAGTTATAAATAAGCAGCGTGGCTATCAGTGTATTGTTTACGTACTAATAAATGTAGTGCTAGCAATTTAAAAAGGATGCCGCATCAATCCCTAACGCAGAAGACTGGAAAACTTAATGAATTTCACTTTTTTTATTGCTTTTTTTAGTTGTAATTTTGAGACAAAATTGAAACGATATTATGCCAGGATTTGAATTATTTGGAGATTTAGAACGCAAGGAAGTACACAATGTTTTAGACAGTGGCGTGTTAATGCGCTACGGATTTGACGGTATGCGTAATGGCCACTGGAAGTCCAAGGAATTAGAAACAGAGTTGCAAAAAGCCTTTCAATCTAAACATGTCCAACTGGTGTCAAGCGGAACGGCAGCAGTCTCTGTAGCATTGGCCGCAGCGGGTGTTGGAGCAGGGGACGAGGTTATTATGCCAACCTTTACATTTGTGGCCAGCTTTGAAGCTATTATGATGCTTGGTGCTATCCCGGTTTTGGTAGATATAGATGACACGCTAACGCTAAACCCCGAAGCTGTCGAAAATGCTATAACGCCAAAAACGAAAGCCATCATGGTCGTCCAAATGTGCGGTAGTATGGGGCATATGGGTGCGCTTCAAGCCATCTGCAATAACCATAAGCTTCTTTTAGTTGAAGATGCATGTCAAGCGATTGGTGGTTCTTATAAAGGAAAGCCTTTAGGAAGTATTGGCGATTTGGGGTGTTTCTCGTTCGATTTTGTAAAAACCATTACCTGTGGGGAAGGTGGTGCAGTCATTACCAACAATCAAGAATTTTATACAAATGCAGATCACTATAGCGATCATGGTCATGACCATAATGGAAACGATAGAGGCGCAGAAACGCATCCGTTCTTAGGCTATAATTTTAGGATTTCAGAACTGCACGCAGCAGTGGGGTTGGCACAAGTAAAGCGTTTGCCCGAGTTTCTAGATATTCAGAAAAGGAATTATACCATATTACGCAATGCCTTGTCACAAATTCTAGAAGTCACCTTTAGAACCATACCAGAAGGTGGCGAGGAGAGCTATGCCTTTTTAAATTTCTTTTTACCAGATTTGGAAATAGCACGTCAAGTTTCTGATGAGTTTAAGGCTAACGGGATAGATGCTTGTTTTCATTATTTTGATAACAATTGGCACTATATCAGGAAATGGGATCATCTAAAAGATTTAAAATCGTTATTCCCAATTTCTACGGAAGTAAAGCAAGGTTTAGAGTACCTTCAAACTAAAACCTTCCAAAAGTCTGATCATTATATTGGCAGAAACATCTCTTGCCTAATAAAACTCTCTTGGACTGAAGATGAAGTGAAAGCTAGAGCGCTTAAAATGGTTGAAATTATCCAGAATTCCATTTAGTTATATTCTAATTATTTAAAAAATTCTTAAAAACCATACATATCTAACGGGTGTATGGTTTTTGTATGGTGTAAATGTTTTTATGCGGAATGTTTAGTAGTTAGTTTTATAAAAAAATCAAACTATGAAATTCAACTACTTAAAAGCTTCATGTTTCATATATTTCATTTTTCAGTTATCCTTCGGTCAACAGATGCCAATAGACTTTTCTGATTCTGCTGATAACTTTAGTGTTTGGGGTGGAAGCAGTTTTTCTACTAGACAATCGCCAACAGATTCAAATAATCCAGTAGGGCAGTTTGAGCATGCAGCTTCTACCGGAGGACAAGGCTTTTATATAGATTTATCGAGCCCCATAGATTTAGAGCTTCAAAAAACCATAACATTATCGTTTTATGCATTCGACCCTAATGTACATACCATAGGATTAAAGTTAGAGAGGGGCACAAATTCAGATATTCAAGTGGATTTAAATATGTCTTCAGAAAATGCATGGACACTCATGACATTCGATTTTTCAACCGTTGGTGGTACAGGAGAGTATAGCAGGTTAACCATAATAATCGATGATGGCATCGCGACACCAAGAACCTATTTGATTGATGATATTGATGATGGCTCAACGCCTACAGATCCTAATGCTATCGATGTGGAGTATACTGATTTGGTGTGGGCTGATGAATTTAATGAATCTGGAAAAAATGCTATTAATGCTACTAATTGGTTTCACCAAACACAATTGCCAGGAGGAGGGAGTTGGTTTAATAATGAAGAACAACATTACACAAACCGCATAGAAAATTCGTTTGTTGAGAGCGGTTTTTTAAATATCGTAGCCATCAAGGAGTCTTTTGCAGACCAAGGAGAAACAAAGCAGTATACCTCCGCCAGATTAAACTCCAAGTATGCATTCACTTATGGTAGAGTAGATGTTAGGGCAAAGTTACCCAGTGGTGATGGTACTTGGCCAGCCATATGGACTTTAGGAAAAAATATAAATGAGGATGGAGGTTATTGGGATAATCAAGGCTTTGGCACAACTAGTTGGCCAGCTTGTGGTGAGATAGATATTATGGAACATGGTTTGGGTACCGTAAATCATACTTCAAGTGCGTTGCATACACCATCGAGTTCTGGAAACACTAGTAATACGGCCTCTCAAGAAATTAGCGACGTAGCAAATAATTTTCATATATATTCGGTAAACTGGTCACCTAATCAAATCACTTTTTTAGTGGATGGCGTTGGATTTTATACTTACAATCCTACTAATAAAAATAGTGATACTTGGCCTTTTGATAAAGACCAATATATTCTACTTAACATAGCCATGGGAGGTGTAGCAGGAACCATTGACTCTAATTTTACTGAAAGTAGTATGGTAATCGATTATGTGCGCGTATATCAAAACTCTGGGTTAGGTACGAATGAAATTAGAGCAAATGAATTCAAGATTTTTCCTAATCCAGCTTCAGATACTATCAAGATCGTGACTAATGAAATTATTGATAGTGTAAGGCTATATAGTATTTTAGGGAATCTTATTATGAGCAAATCAGAATCAACCCATGTTATTGATGTTTCTGGTTTAACCCCTGGTGTTTATGTATTAAATGTTAATTCTGGTTCTAAAAGAACCACAAAAAAAATAGTTGTGAATTAATATTTTACATACTCTACAATCTCTAAGCCATAACCAATCAATCCAACGCGTTTGGTTTGTTCGGTATTAGAGATAAGTCGTAATTTATGTATATTCAAGTCATGTAGAATTTGTGCACCTATACCAAAATCCCTGGTGTCCATGTTTATTCGAGGTGCTTTAACAACCTTCTCATTTTTTTGATTCTCTTTAAGAAATGCCAATCTTTTTAAAATATTCATTGACTGAGATTCTTGATTGATAAAAATAATGGCGCCTTTACCAGCATCATTAATTACCTGGATCATCTTATCTAGTTGCTTATCAATATTATTGGTTAAGGTTCCTAAAATATCATTGTTGACGAGTGTTGAATTGATCCGTGTAAGAACGGGTTCATCGTCATGCCATTGTCCTTTGGTTAGCGCTATATGTATTTGATTGTTAGTTGTTTGCTTATAGGCTCTTAATCTAAAGCTTCCAAAGCGTGTTTCAATTTGAAAATCTTCTTTTTTCTCAATTAAGGAGTCATGTTGCATACGATAAGCCACGAGATCTTCAATTGAAACAATTTTTAAATCTAGTTTTTTTGCCACCTTCATCAGCTGCGGTAAACGTGCCATAGTACCGTCTTCATTCATGATTTCCACAATAACACCAGCTGGCTCTAATCCCGCTAATCTTGCAAAATCTATAGCAGCCTCTGTATGCCCCGTGCGTCGTAGAACACCACCTTCTTTAGCTACCAAAGGAAAAATATGTCCCGGTCTTGCCAATTCAAAAGCCTTCATATTAGGATCTATGAGTGCTTTAACAGTTTTGGCTCTATCACTAGCAGATATTCCGGTAGTAACACCATGACCTCTTAAATCTACCGACACCGTAAAAGCCGTTTCTAAAGGATCTGTGTTATTACGCACCATCATGCTAAGTTCCAATTCCTTACATCTGTTTTCGGTTAAAGGAGCACAAATAAGACCTCTACCATGTGTCGCCATAAAATTTATCATTTCTGGAGTCACCTTATCGGCAGCAGCCACAAAATCGCCCTCATTCTCGCGGTTAGCATCATCTACTACGATAATAACCTTACCATTTCTAATGTCTTCAATAGCATCATGTATGGTGTTTAACTTAAACGGAGACGTGTTATTTGGTGTCATGGTATCTATAATCATGGCGTAAAGATATTGCTTATTTTAAAGAATTTATACAATTTAGCTTTAAGTCTTCTTCAAATTTTGCTTTTAAAATGAAATGTGTTAATGCATAAACTGGCAGACCAATAACAAGTAGTAATGCATTGGGGCGCTTATTTTTTTTACGAATATGCTTATAAAAACGGTATAAATTCATAATTGATTTTAAATAATAGATCATCAATAGAACCAGAGCAACTAAACACAATTGAATTGATGCCGTGGCAATAGAAGGCAACCGGTTATTTTTAAAAACGAAATAAAGCACTAAAAGAATAATGGCTATACAATATAATATGAGGCTATACTTTGAATGCGCATTAAATTTGTTATAAATCCTGTCAGATTCATCATATGTTAATTGGATAGGAATGCCACTTTCTCTTAATTCATCATTTGAAATACCACGACGATGTAATAACTTTAAGGCTTCGTACCTACTAAATTCATCTAAGCCTAAAGTTTTATACTTGACAATAACATCTTTTAATTCATCAACGGTATATGCTTCAAGAAAGGTATAGCTAATGGCATCTTTAGGTTTTATATTGAACGCTTTTCTTAAGGGGTCTAAAACATTTCCAAATTCAAATAAGCCCCTGTCTTCAGTAGCTCTCTTGGTTAAAAATATGCCTAATGGTAACATGATTAAAGTTGAAAACCAGCTGGCCAATATGGGATTAAAGTCTCCCGATTTTGCACTATTTATAGCGAAAATACCGATAAAATGATAGGTTAAAAAAAGCAGTATGGCAACGACCATAGGTAAACCAAGACCGCCTTTTCTAATAAGCGCACCTAAGGGAGCACCCACAAAAAATAATATGACACAGGCAAAGCCTAAAGCCAATTTTTCATGAAAGGAGATAATGTGTTTATTGAAATTAGATTGCGAAAATTGTAAGTTAGCCTCTTTAGTAGCAATAAGCTGTTTCGTGCTATTTGAAGCCTTAGCTGCCAAATCAACAATTTGAATCTTCTTCTTGGTATCAAAAAGATCTAAAATATTATCAGCGATTATTGAATCTTTTTCAGTCTCAGTTTCAGTTCTGTCATCAATCTTGGACTTCGTTTTTTTATTAGTAATTAATCTAGAAAAACTTGAGCGTTGATAAAGATTTTTACTGAAGTTTTCGTGTTCTGAATCGCGTTTTTTTATAAGTGAATCAATGGCTGTACCTAAGCCACTAATATTTAGCATATTATATTTATCTGTATACGATTTTTCATCAAAATCGACTTCATTAAGTTCAGATAAATCAATGTTCATGGTGTATTTTTCAAACGCACTTTTTGCAAAAGGTTTCTTTTTGCGTTCTTTCATTTTCTTTGGAAGAATGTCATTGTAATAGTTACCATCAAAGAGAATGAGCTGTAGGACATTAGAATTTTCTTTACTTACTAATTCACCAGTTTTAGATTTAATAGTCGTCGCGTTGGTTCTGCCGTTAGCGCCTTTTATATGAATTGTTACATCTCTTAAAAACTGACCTCTATCACCACTTTTGTCCGCAAATTTAATATTGTAATTTCCAACCTCGTTAAATTGACCTTCAGCCAACAACATGGCAGGTTTTAATTTCGCTATATTTTTTCTTAAATTGAACGAGTTGTATTCTGCCCATGGAATAACGTTATTAGAGAAGAAAAAGGTTAAAACGCCTAGCAGAACAATAAACACACTAAGTCCAGTCATGGCACGTTGGAGTGAAATGCCAGTAGATTTCATGGCGGCAAATTCATAATTCTCGGCAAAACTACCAAAAACCATGATTGAGGATAACAGAATTGTCAATGGCAATACCAAAGGCATAAGCTTAGGCATAAAATAAACCAAGAACTTAAATATCACTACGATATCTAAATCTTTACCCGCTAACTCTTTAATATATAGCCAAATAGTCTGTAATACAAAAATCATCACGAGTATTAAAAATACACTGATGAAAGTTTTTAAATAGGAGGTTAGTATGTAACGATCTAATATTTTCACACGGTTAAATGTTACTTATCTTTTTTGGTTGGTTAATTTTTAATAAAATGCGTTACCTAAAAACTATTTTTTTAAAGGAAATAGATAGCTGTATTTTATGAGATGCTAATCTAGCCTATTAATATAATAGTCACTGTATTTATCGGCATCAAAAGTAAATAAGGTTTTTGACAACGGTTCGTTTGTTTTAAAAGAATTAACAGTAAGCGTCGTCTTTGTTTTGTTTTTCCCAACCTGAATGAGATTGTAAATATGCTTCGTTTGAGAATCTATACCTAATAGAATATAATTGATTTCTGAATCAGAATCAATCGGAGTTAATTTCACATACTGAATTTTTCTGCCTTTAATATTCTGTTCGATGTCTAAATCATAAGTATAACCATCTTCATAAAAAGACAGCATTTTGCTCGGGGTAATGGCATCTTCTTCGTTATCGCTTTCTGATGAAATGGTCACTTCTTCATCTTCAGGGCTAATGCTATATAAGGTTTTACCATCAAATATTCTGGTGACACCAAGAATGTTTAATTTGTATTTATCACCTTCCATAATAACATCACCCTTGGTTTCTTGCTTAATATTTTCTGATGTATTTTCAAGTACGTATTTAAAGCCTATGGAGATAGATTCATAACTTTTAACTTTCTCAGAAACGTCATTAAGTAAAATCTTTCCTTTATTTTGGGAAAACACGCTAAACGAGAGTGATATAAAAAATAGTAATAAAAAGTTTTTCATGTGTTTATATGTATTATTTTTTATTGGTCACATGCGACATCCATTTAATCATTTCACTTGGGTATCAAGTTTTAGTTATGGATGTTTCATGGTATTAAATTTCATTTTCTAAATGTTTATCTAAAGCTGCTAAATCTGTTACTAAAACTTGACGGGCTTTGCTGCCTTCAAAAGGCCCTACAATACCAGCAGCTTCTAACTGATCGATGATTCTACCAGCACGATTGTAGCCTAGTTTTAGTTTTCGTTGTAATAAAGAGGCCGATCCTTGTTGCGCCGTAACAATAACAATAGCCGCATCTTTGAATAGTTTATCCCTATCTGAGATATCTACATCAAGACTTGTGCCACTTTCTTCGCCAACATATTCCGGTAACATATAAGCCTCAGGATATGCTTTTTGAGAGCCAATATAATCTGTAATTTTTTCAACTTCGGGTGTATCAACAAAGGCACATTGCACACGAATAACATCGTTGCCTTGGGTGAACAGCATATCACCACGACCAATTAATTGGTCGGCTCCAGAACCATCTAAAATCGTCCGTGAATCTATTTTTGAAGTTACCCTAAACGCAATACGCGCAGGGAAATTAGCTTTTATAATACCAGTAATAACATTTACCGAAGGACGTTGTGTTGCAATAATTAAATGAATACCAATAGCACGCGCCAATTGGGCCAAACGTGCAATAGGGGTTTCAACTTCCTTACCGGCAGTCATAATTAAATCTGCAAACTCATCAACCACCAATATAATGTAAGGTAAAAATTGATGCCCTTCATTCGGGTTTAGTTTTCGTGCCTTGAACTTGGCGTTATACTCTGCAATATTTCTGCAAAGTGCATTTTTAAGAAGCTCATAACGGTTGTCCATCTCAATACACAAGGAGTTAAGGGTATTAATAACCTTGGTATTATCCGTGATAATGGCATCTTCGCTATCTGGTAATTTTGCTAAATAGTGGCGTTCAATTTTATTAAAAAGCGTAAGCTCCACTTTTTTCGGGTCAACCAAAATAAACTTAACTTCTGCAGGGTGTTTTTTATACAAAAGCGAGGTTAAAACGGCGTTTAATCCAACCGATTTCCCTTGACCAGTCGCACCCGCCATTAAGAGGTGAGGCATTTTTGCCAAATCTACCACAAAGGTTTCATTACTAATAGTCTTACCTAAAGCAATTGGAAGCTGCATTTCTGAAGTTTGAAACTTTTTTGAAGCAATAACAGAACGCATGGAAACGATGGTCGAATTCTTATTAGGGACTTCTATGCCAATCGTGCCTTTTCCAGGAATTGGGGCTATAATCCGGATTCCAAGCGCAGATAACGATAAGGCGATATCATCTTCAAGATTTTTAATTTTTGAAATCCGAACGCCAGCTTCTGGCACAATTTCATACAGCGTCACCGTAGGACCTATCGTGGCTTTGATACTGGCAATACCAATTTTATAATTGCTTAAGGTTTCAACAATTTTATTTTTGTTTTCTTCAAGTTCTTCCTGATTGATTTTTATGCCTTCAGTATCGTATTTCTTTAATAAATCAATTGGTGGAAATTGATAATTACTCAATTCTAAAGTGGGGTCAAATTGTCCAAAATCTTCAACAAGTTTATTGGCAAGGTTGTCAGATTCAGAAATCTCATTAGGCACATGCTCAATTTTCATCTCCATATTAGTATCCTCCTCTTCTTCTTCAACGACGCTGACCTCTAGCTCCGTTTTTACTGGTTCAACTGTATTTGAAGTTTTCTTGGGTGGTGCTTTGTCTTCTAAAGGGATTTCATAAGCAGATTTAATGGCTTCAGCTTCTTCAGATAAGTTGTTGTCCAAAGGAATTATAAGATCGTCTTTCATATCTGAAAACTCACTTTTAATATCTTTTTTTGCCGATTTAAAAAGCTTGGTAAAGCTCTGGAAGGTTACTTTAAAACGAATGGCTAAATAGCTTATTAAGCCAAAAAGAAGAAGTAGAATAACACCTATTTTTCCTATATAATCTTGTAGAAATGTATTGATTTCGTAACCTATGGTTCCGCCTAGGATATCCATTTTTTCTCCGAAAAACCCAAATAAAACAGACACCCAAATCACGATTAAAATACCCCAGAACCAATGTTTTCTCAATTTGGCTTTATTGATATCCATTAAAACATAGACGCCAGAAAGAAAAAATAATCCAGAGAAGATAAAAGATGCAATACCAAAACCGCGTTGAATAAAAAAGTCACTTAACCAGGCTCCAGATTTATTAAGCCAGTTGTCGGTTTTTACATCGCGTGATGTAAAATTGGATAAGGTACTTTGATCTGCTTCTCCAGTAAAAAAGAATGAAATAAATGCAATACATAGCAGAATGCCAAATATAACAAGGAAACTGCCCAATACCAGTTTTTGCTGGTTAGACAGTTTAAAACTTGGGGATTTAAGCTTTTTATTAGGTGTTTTTTTGGGTTTGGTCTTTCTTTTCGCCATTCATGCGTTTTTGATTGGAACAAAAATACAAATTACTAACGTTTATTTTAACGGTAATAGTATTTAAAAAATCTTAGGAAGATAGATTATAAAACCTATAATGCTAGCAAAAACAGAAGCAATAAATACAGCACCTGCGGCAATATCCTTAATAATCCCGATTTTTTGATGATGCTCTGGGTGAATAAAATCTGCCATGGCTTCAATAGCCGTGTTAATGCCCTCAATACTCATGATTAATCCAATAGCCAAAAGCTGAATAAGCCATTCCGTTGCGGAAATATTGAAAATGAATCCGGCACTGGTAACCAAAATAGCAATAACAAATTGAATTTTTATACTGGCCTCAGATTTTAAAAGTAATAAAGCACCATTAAAAGCATAGCCAACACTTCTTATTCTATTAAGAAATAAGGATTCTTTTTTTGTCATAAGAAAAGGGCATTATTTAATTGCTGCTAAGGCGGCATCATAGTCTGGCTCTTGGCCTATTTCTGGAACTTGTTCTGTATAAATAACTTTGCCTGAATCATCAACAATGATAACACATCGTGAAAGTAAGCCATCAAAACCACCACTAATCATATCTAATCCGTATGCTTTACCGAAAGCACCAGTTTTAAAATCTGAAAGCATCACCACATTGTCCAAACCTTCTGCAGCACAAAATTGGTCTTGGGCAAAGGGTAAATCTCTAGAAATGCACAATACTTTCGTGTTTGGTATGGCAGCGCCAGTTTTATTAAAGGTTCTAACAGAGGTTGCACAGATGCCTGTATTTACACTTGGAAAAATATTTAAGATTAGGGTATTCCCCTTAAAATCATCCATGGTTTTAGTTGACAGATCGACTGCCACTAATTCAAAATCTTTTACTTGAGAGCCTATTTCTGGTAAATTTCCTGATGTTTCAACTGAATTTCCGCCTAAAGTGATATGTGCCATTTTGTAAATTTTTAAATTGGATTTAAAAGTATGAATATTTATGTTCTAAATATCATTTTCTATTCAAAAAACATTTAGGAGCAATAATAAATTGGTTAAATATTTACAATTAATACGTGTTGCTAGGTTGTTCAATTTCAAACTTCAAAAAAGGAATTGACACTATAGCTTTTGCCAATTGTAAAATAATGATTAAAAATTACTGAAGCTTCTTTTTTAAATTCAAATTTTATAACTTTAAAAATTAACAACTAAAAAATATTAACTAATGGAAAATTATGAGCATACTAACGGATCACCTAATGGAAATGTTTGGGAGTTAAACGAGTCAAGTAAATGTCCATTTTCTAGCGGTGCTGTTAAGAAAACGGCTGGTGGCGGAACGACAAATAGAGATTGGTGGCCCAATGCTTTAAAATTAAATATTCTGCGACAGCACACAGATCTATCTAACCCAATGGGTAAGGATTTTGATTATGCTGAGGAATTTAAGAGTTTAAATCTCGCTGATCTCAAATCGGATCTTTACGATTTAATGACTACCTCTCAAGATTGGTGGCCTGCCGATTATGGACACTACGGACCGTTTTTTATTAGAATGGCCTGGCATAGTGCAGGCACATACCGTATAGCGGATGGTCGTGGCGGATCGGGTTCTGGTTCACAGCGTTTTGCGCCATTAAACAGTTGGCCGGACAATGGGAACTTAGATAAAGCACGTTTGCTGTTATGGCCTATTAAACAAAAGTACGGGAAGAAAATTTCATGGGCAGATTTGATGATTCTTGCAGGAAATTGCGCTTTGGAATCTATGGGATTTGAAACCTTTGGTTTTGGTGGAGGTCGTGAAGATATTTGGCAACCTGAGGAAGATATATATTGGGGACCAGAAGCTGAATGGCTTGGAGATAAACGCTATACAGGAGATCGTGAATTGGAAAACCCGTTGGGCGCTGTACAAATGGGACTCATTTATGTGAATCCAGAAGGGCCAAATGGTAATCCAGATCCGCTTAAATCTGCTGTCGATATTCGTGAAACCTTTGCACGTATGGCTATGAATGATGAAGAAACTGTCGCATTAGTTGCGGGTGGTCATACCTTTGGTAAAGCACATGGTGCCGCAAATCCTGATGAATTTGTGGGAAGAGAACCGGCTGGGGGTAATATCGCAGCACAAGGTTTAGGCTGGGAAAACTCATTTGGTAGTGGTGTAGGTGATGATACCATCACGAGTGGTATTGAAGGGCCTTGGACACCACATCCCACACGATGGGATAGTGAATATTTTGATGTCTTATTTGGATATGATTGGGAATTGACCAAGAGTCCCGCTGGTGCACACCAATGGACGCCCACTGCAGACTCCAATGCAAAAAGAGCCCCAAGAGCAGGAGATGCCAGTAAAACACAGGCACTCATGATGACCACGGCGGATATGGCACTTAAAATGGATCCCATCTATGCACCAATTTCCAGACGTTTTCATGAGGATCAAGATGCGTTTTCAGAGGCGTTTTCGCGTGCGTGGTATAAACTGACGCATCGTGATATGGGACCCGTGTCTTTATATTTAGGACCAGAAGTGCCATCGGAAGAATTACTTTGGCAAGATCCCATTCCTGAGGCGACCTATAAACTTGTTAGTGATGCAGATATAGCACATTTAAAAAGTAAAATTTTAGATTCCGGATTATCTGTTTCTCAGTTGGTATCCACGGCTTGGGCATCGGCTTCAACCTTTAGAGGCTCGGATAAGCGGGGTGGTGCGAATGGGGGACGACTTCGATTGGCGCCACAACGGTTTTGGGAAGTTAACAATC
The DNA here is from genome assembly GCF_006974145.1 of Changchengzhania lutea. Taxonomy (NCBI): domain Bacteria; kingdom Pseudomonadati; phylum Bacteroidota; class Flavobacteriia; order Flavobacteriales; family Flavobacteriaceae; genus Changchengzhania; species Changchengzhania lutea. The sequence continues at coordinate 3,231,984 of NZ_CP039456.1, forward strand.
CAAAACAACTTTATGCAGTTTTAGAAGTATATAACGAAATTCAGAAAACATTTGATGACTCGCAATCTGGCGGGAAACAAATTTCCATAGCAGATTTAATCGTTTTGGGTGGTAGTGTGGGTATTGAGAAAGCTGCTAAAGCTGCGGGACACAATATAAACGTGCCATTTACTCCAGGTCGCACAGATGCTTCCATAGAGCAAACCGATGTTGAATCGTTTGCATCGCTGGAACCATCGGCAGACGGTTTTAGAAATTATTTAGGGTCAGATCATATGGCCGATGCAGAGGAAATGTTAGTAGATCGGGCTCAATTGTTAACGCTTTCTGCGCCCCAAATGACCGCTTTAATAGGCGGTATGCGGGTTTTAAATACGAATTTTGATCATTCTAAACATGGTGTGTTTACTGAGAACCCGGAGACCTTAACGAATGATTTCTTTGTGAATCTTCTAGATTTAAGCACCACATGGAAAGCAACTTCAGATGATGAGATATTATTTGAAGGTCGCAATCGTGCCACAGGAGTACTTAAATGGACAGGAACTAGAGTGGATTTGATTTTCGGTTCGAACTCCGAATTACGTGCCATTGCTGAAGTTTATGGGTGCAACGATTCTGAAGACATGTTTGTTAAGGATTTTGTAGACGCCTGGACTAAAGTAATGCGCTTAGACCGCTTCGATTTGGCTTAATTAAATGTTCTAGATACAATTTTCTATCGAAAATTACTCGAACAGATATTTAATTGCGTTTAAAAATAGAAAATGCACAATGGGTTAACATTATAAATTGAAAACCGAACCATCCATACTACTTGGAGTTCCGACTGGGGTCGGAATCAACGATTTTAGAAATAATAAGCTAAGGGCAAAATAGAACAGATGTCAATTTAGGATTGAATTCATAAATGTCTTTAAAAACTAAAATCAATTATGTATTGGTGAAGGGTGCGCAGCAATTTCCCAATAAATCGTTTTGATTTTTTGGTTCTTTGGCATCAAGGCAAAAGAACAAAGAAAAGTAACCTTGTAACTGAAATTGAATGTCAACTAGCGCTTGGGAGTTTTTCTTGTTTTCCGAACAATTTTAAAACACTCTAAGAAAGCCTTGTAAATACTGGAAAGTTTTTAAAATTTGGGTATCGCAAAGCAGAAAAAAGGAAAACGCACAACGGGTTAGCATTATAAAAAAACCATTTCTTCCGAAGACTATCGGAAGAAATGGTTTTTTAAGATTAATATTATTTATCAATAGAGCCAAGTACCCGAGACATAAAAGTGTTCAATGCCTCTTTCTTCGGTGTGCCATCTTTTACCATTTTTTGAACCTCTAATGCGCCATACATATTTGAAACCAATTCTCCAATAACATCCAATTCTTCATCTTTTAAAGATGACACTTCTGTTAGATTTTCAAGGGTTTCGATAGTCTCTATGATGAAGTCTTCATCATTATCTTCAATAAACTGACTTAAATGCTTAATTACTGGTAACTTCATCCCATCTTCCGTCTTCCCAAAGGGAAGAAACTAATTTTAATGTATTAATAAGTTTAGCTAATTTCTTCAACAAGTTCTTTTAAAACATCAAACTTATTGGTTTGAACTTGATTTACAAAAGCGCCTTTTTTGAAGGTCGCGAATGTTGGTAAATTATCAACCGTTGCCAATTTTCGTGATTCCGGAAATTTTTCCGCGTCAGCGATAACAAAAGTTATAGCTTCTAATTCAGAGGCTAACTTTTTAACTTTAGGTTTCATAATTCTACAATTACCGCACCACGTAGCAGAATATTGAACAACAACGATATCGTTACTGTCTATAATGTCTTGCAAATTATCCTGTTCTAATTCTTGAACCATGTCGATTTAGTTTACGTGTGCCGCCAAATAATCTGCAACACCATTTCTATTGGCATTCATAGCATCTTTTCCTTCTTCCCAGTTAGCAGGACAGACTTCACCTTTTTCTTGAACGTGTGTGTAAGCATCAATTAAACGTAAAAACTCCTGAACGTTTCTTCCTAAAGGCATGTGATTTACACCTTCGTGCACTACAGTACCATCTTCATCTATAATGTAAGTCGCTCTATAAGTCACATTGTCACCATCAACAGTTACAACGCCAGTTTCGTCATTATAAGTTTCGTTTGAGATATCCAATATCCCTAATGTTGAGGCCAAGTTTCTATTAGAATCAGCTAGAATTGGATACGTAACACCTTCTATGCCACCGTTATCTTTTGCAGTATTCAACCATGCAAAATGTACTTCGGGCGTATCACAAGAGGCACCAATTACAATAGTATTTCTCTTTTCAAATTCGCCTAAAGCTGCTTGAAAAGCATGTAATTCTGTAGGGCACACAAATGTGAAATCTTTTGGATACCAGAATAACAAGACTTTTTTCTTATTGTTTATTGCTTCTTCAAGAACATTTAATTTAAACGTATCTCCCATCTCGTTCATTGCGTTTACATTTAAATCTGGGAATTTTTTTCCTACTATTGCCATTTTATATTATTTTAAAAATTAGTAATTCTGTTTTATGAGCGCAAAACTAATTCACAACAATAGAAATTGAAACAAGATAAAATTTTAAATACTTATTGATTAATAGTATTTATTTATGGCTTTTGAAAATGAGAGGATTAGCGCTTTTTAGAACTGATTTGTCTGATTTTAATATTTAAGGCTGCAAACAGAAGTGTGGTAAACGGACTTAGCCAATTGAAGATGGCATACATAAAATATTCTGCAACACCAACACCCAATACGCCAGATTGATAAGCGCCACAGGTGTTCCATGGAATTAAAACCGAAGTTACTGTTCCGGAATCTTCGAGCGTTCTACTTAAGTTTTCTGGTGCTAAACCACGATCTTCAAAAGCTTTTTTAAACATCTTTCCAGGAATAACGATTGCTAAATACTGATCGGAAGCAATAGCGTTTAAACCTAAACAGCTAATTACTGTACTTGCAAATAAGCCAAAAATGGTTGTAGCAACAGAGAGTAAAGCTTTGGTAATACGAGCAAGCGCGCCAATGGCATCCATAATACCGCCAAAAACCATAGCACAAATTATAAGGAAAATTGTCCAAAGCATTCCATTCATGCCACCAGCAGAAAAGAGATCATTTAGTTTTTCGTTTTCAGTTGTTATTTGTGTGTCAGTAAGAACAGCTGTAATTAATGCTCCTAACTTTGAATCTGCAAGGCTATTTAAAATGTCTGCCTGAAAGATAAATGCAAAAACTGCGGCAAGAAGCACACCCGCGCCTAGAGCTATTAATGGCTTCGTTTTGAGAAGTATCAAAGCAATAACTACGGCAGGAACAGCAAATAACCATGGCGAAATGTTGAAAGTGGTATCAATGGTGCCTAATAAGCTGCTAATATCTGCACTTCCAGAGGTTTCAATATTCATACTAATAATGCCGAATACAATTAATGTAATAATAATCGTCGGCACAGTCGTGTATGTCATATATTTAATATGCGTAAACAAATCGGTTCCAGCCATAGCGGGCGCTAAGTTTGTGGTATCACTTAGAGGCGACATTTTATCTCCAAAATAGGCTCCAGAAATTACGGCACCGGCTATCATTCCCGGATTTATCCCAAGGGCCGTTCCGATGCCGACAAGGGCAATACCCACCGTGGCTGAAGTGGTCCATGAACTTCCGGTTGCAATTGAAATAATGGCTGCAATAATTACCGATGCAGGTAAAAATATTTCGGGACTTAAAACCTGTAAGCCATAATATACCATAGCGGGAATTACGCCACTAACCAGCCATGTTCCAGCCAATGCGCCAACAAGCAAAAGAATCATGATTGGAATAAAAATACTTTTAAGATTTTCCCAAATCTCAACGAGCATTCTCGAAAAAGAAACTTTGTTAAAAGCACCTACAATGGCAGCAACTAAACCCCCTAAGAGTAAAATAATTTGATTCGTGTAAGCGCCAAACCATTCTTGATCTTCAACAAAAAAGATATTGTAAGCTAGCATGCTCATTAGGATAACGACTGGAATTAAAGCTTCATAAAAATTTAATTCTTTATTTTCTATAATATTTTGATCGTTTGCTTTAAATTCTGAAATATTATCGTCGTCCTGCATATAATGGTTTTTTGTCACGTAATGTTACAACTTTCAGTAATGCTGTGCAAATGGAATTACTTGCGTATGTTTGTTTTCTTAAAAAAGTAATTTATGGATTCCCTAACCCAAATTGTCCTTGGTGCCGCCTGTGGTGAAGCAGTCTTAGGCAAGAAAATTGGTAACAAGGCATTATTATTTGGAGCCATAGGCGGTACTATTCCAGATTTGGATGTTTTTGTTGGGAATTTGCTCTATAACAATAACATTGACGAGATGCTTTTTCACAGAGGGTTTATGCATTCCATTCTATTTTCTGTATTGGGAGCGTTTTTATTTGGGTGGTTGTTTTATAAATTATATGATACAAAAAGTAGAAAGCACACTACCCAATTGAAAGATTGGATAATACTCTTTTTTCTAGCTCTATTTACACATATTATTTTAGATTGTTTTACACCCTATGGCACCCAGTTATTTACACCATTTAATGATTATCGGGTGGCGTGTGATAATATTGCGGTAGCAGATCCTCTCTATACGCTGCCTTTTCTAATTTGTATGCTTGTGCTTATGTTTTATAAAAGACATAGCAAAAAACGCCTACTTTGGTTAAAGTTAGGCGTTGGAATCAGTTCGGTTTATATGCTTTTTACGGTCGTTAATAAAATGTATATGGATTCTGTTTTTGAAACCTCATTTCATTTTGCAAATATTCCGTATTCCCGATTTAGAGCGCAGCCTACTATTTTGAACAACGTGCTATGGTACGGCATTGCCGAAACCAAAGACGACTATTATGTGGGTTATTATTCATTGTTCGATAAAGCGTCATTGACGAGCGATTTTAAGAAAATTCCTAAAAATCGTTTACCCTTGGTTAGTGAAGACTTGGATGCACTCTCATGGTTTAGTGATGGGTATTACAATATCTATGAAATGGAAAATGATACATATCATTATAATGATTTACGTTATCCGCTTTTAAAACAAGAGAACCCTAAATCTTTCGTGTTTAGTCTTATACTATATAAAGACGAAAATCGATTAAATATGAAACCTTTTGAACCTGAAGCAGATGATTTTAAAACATCGATTTCAAATTTATGGGAACGCCTAAAAGGTATTTAGAAGAAACCCCTAGGAATTCAAAATATGTAGGGACTTCATACAGTCACGCATCATGTTGTAGGTGCGCTCAATATCGGCATCCAACCCAATTGAAAAACGAATTAAACCATCACTTAAGCCCATGGCAGCTTGTTCATTCTCAGGTATTTCAGACGATGTGGAACTTCCAGGAGCACTAAATAAGGTTTTATAAAATCCTAAACTCACGGCTAGGTAACCTAAGTTTTTATGTTGCATCATTTCCATAAGCGCATTTGCGGTTTCTATAGAGCCCACATCAATCGTCAGCATGCCGCCAAAACCATATTGAGGATTCATCATGCGCTTAAATAAGTCATGTGACGGATGCGATTTTAGACCTGGATATACCGTTTTTAAGCCGTCAGCTTCAAATTTTTCAGCAAGATATAAACCGTTTTTGCTATGCTGTTGCATTCTAATATGAAGTGTTCTTAAATTTTTTAGAATAGAAGCAGCTCTTAAACTGTCCATTGTTGAACCCAATAGCATGCAAGCGCCATCATTTACACTGCGTAAATCATTTATGAATTCTTGGGTACCACATACCACACCACCAACCGTATCGCTGGAGCCGTTAATGAATTTTGTTAAACTATGAATAACAATATCGGCACCCAATTCTGCTGGGGAAATTGAAAGTGGTGAAAAGGTATTATCTACTATTAATTTTAAATTGTATTTTTTTGCTAATGCTGCTAAACCTTCTATATCGGCCACTTCTAAAAGCGGATTACTCACAGATTCGCAGTACAGCACTTTTGTGTGTTCTGTTATGGCAGCTTCTACACTATCTAGTTTTGTAATATCCACAAATTTGGTTTTAATATGAAATCGCGGTGTAAAGTTCTTTAAGAAGGCGTAAGTGCCACCGTAAATCGTTCGGCTAGACACAATATGGTCGCCTGCACCGCATAACTGCAATAACACTGGCGTAATCGCGCCCATACCTGAAGCGGTTACATTTGCTGTTTCTGTACCTTCCATAGCCGCTAAAGCTTCACCTAAATATAAATTAGAAGGGGTGGAGTGACGGGAATATAAATAACAGCCATCTGCGTTACCTTCAAACGTGTCGAACATGGTTTTTGCAGAAAGAAAGGTGTATGTTGATGAATCTGAAATAGAAGGATTAACCCCTCCAAATTCTCCAAAGTATTGTAAGTCTTGTATATTGTTAGCAGGTTTGAAAGCCATAATTATAAGTTTTTATTTAAACAAATTACGAATAATTAAGACTATAAAACAATATAAGATGAATTATACAGAAAATAAATCTAATATAATATCTATTTATAGATAAATAAATTATAAATTTGAGCTTATTACAGGATTACATGATAATTTATCAACTATGATTTTTGACGCCACCGATAAAAAGCTATTGGAATACTTACAACAGGACAGCAAGCAAACCAATAAAGAGCTTTCCAATAAATTGAACCTATCGGTCACGGCGGTTTACGAACGTATTAAAAAACTTGAAAAAGAAGGCTTTATAAGTAAGTATGTGGCATTGGTGGATAAAGAAAAAATAAACAGAGCCTTTGTCGTTTTTTGCCATATTAAACTGGTACAGCACAGTCAAGCATATGTGGTTAAATTTGAACGCGAAGTGGCCAACTTAACAGAGGTTTTGGAGTGTTATCACATCAGTGGTGATTATGATTATCTTCTAAAAGTTTTAGTAAAGGATATGGTAGCCTTTAGGGAGTTTATGGTGAATAAGCTCACCACGATTAACCATATTGGGAGTACACAAAGTATGTTTGTTATTAATGAGGTCAAGCATTCCACTGAAATTAATGTATGATGAACTCGTTTAATATGAAAACACTCACGTATCGTGGTTTAGAATTTTTAATTATTTTTATTCTGTTGCCGGTTAGTTTTACTATAAATTATTCTATTTGGGTAAAATTGCTACTCGGTGTTTTTGGCTTTGTATATATTATTTTTGTGCTTTTAAAAGTGCATAATATAAAATTTAAAGTAGCGCCCCATCTTAACTGGAAAGCCTTTTGGAAACACACCTTATTTAAGGGGATTGTTATTGCCACCATCACTATTATTTTTGTTTGGATTACAGATAAATCGCTGCTATTTCATGTGGTATGGAATAAACCCATGCTTTGGGTTATCATTGTAGTTTTGTATTCGGTTTTTTCGGTATATCCCCAAGAGTTAATTTACAGGACTTTCTTTTTTGAACGCTATCGATCGGTATTTAAAAGTGATGATCTATTCATTTTTATTAATGCCCTGGTTTTTGCTTTGGCGCACGTGTTATTTAAAAATGTTTTGGTTTTGATATTAACCTTTTTTGGAGGATTGCTTTTTGCAATCACGTACAGAAAAACCCAATCTACTTTATTGGTATCTATAGAGCATGCTATCTATGGTAGTTGTTTGTTTACGGTTGGCATGGGTGAAATGCTTGGGTTTCCTGTATAAATTATGGATGAAATGTTATTTTAAGGCACAAAGCTTTAGGTTGGTTAAATCTTTTTAGTATTTTAGAGCAGCTATTACTAACTAACCAAATTATAAATATGAAAAAATTAGCGTACATTATTTTAGGATTGATTATTGGAGCCATACTTACTTACCTTTTTTGTCCGAGACAATTAGATATACCAACTGCAGATACTAAAGGCAATAAACCCCCAGGCGTTATTACTATTTTAGAAGCCGAAGAATTAAGCGCCAATTGGGAAAAGAATAATAAAACCGAAATAGATTCTACTATAGACGTTGAAGGTCCAAGAAAACCGATGCGTTCGACCATGTGGACCTTAAAGGATGTGGAAGACTATTTATATTATGCAAAACATCAGTCGGACACGATAGGCTTTTCCATGACGGGCGTTCGCGTGTATTTGGGAAATTATGGTGAAAATGCTGAGCGAAGTAAAAAAAATAGAAACACCATGTTTATAGTGCCAACAGGTTATAAAAAGATATCTAAAGGAAGTGTGATTCCAAACCTTTTAAATGCAAAAGATGAAGATATTCCTGTTGATCCTTTAAATGAAGGTGATGGAGGTGACGGAGGATATCCCCAATAAATATCCGTGATTGAGTTTCTCTTAGCACATTATTCGCTCCTAACACACACGTTGGAGTTTTTAGCAGCTGTTACAGGTATTTTTTGTTACAAAAAATACAAAGATACTGCAGCTAAATATTTTATTTATTTTCTTATTATTATTGCGTTTTCAGATTCCTTCAATTATTACGCATTTTATGTTAATCCGAATAAGGCTTTAAGTTTTTTAATTGGGACAAGATTTGAAAAAAACCATTGGTGGACTACGTTATATTGGAAAATCGGAGCCATTATGTTTTTCGCTTTTTACTATCGAAAAATTTTACTCTCAAAAGTTTTTAAAAATATTATTAAGTATGCTAGTTATGGTTTTTTATCAATCTCAGCTATTTATATTTTATTTTATTTTGACGAATTCTTTTATAAATTTTTTCCAATAATAAGTGTGTTAGGTGCTGTTATAGTGTTTTTATGTACCGTTTTTTATTTTTTGGAAATATTGCAAAGCGATGATATATTAACCTTTTATAGATCATTGAATTTTTACATTAGTGTCGCTATTTTTATTTGGTGGCTTATTATAACACCTCTTGTTTTTTATAACATATATTTTACATACGAAATTGGTAACCCTAATAGAGACTGGAATTTTGTGTTATTAAGAAGGCAAATCTATTTATTTTCAAATATATTTATGTATTTAACTTTTACCTATGCTCTCATATGGTGTCAGCCTGAAAGCAATGAAAATATATGTTAGAATTTCTAACAGCACATTTCAATTTTATAGTCTATGGTTTCGAGATCGTATCTGCCGCCATTGGTCTTGTATATTATAAAAAGTATAAAAACACGACCACCCTTATTTTTATATAATTTTTGCTGTATACTGTTTTTGTGGAACTTGGAGGCGTCAGTCTTGTCTATTTCAAGCACACCACAATCATTCAGTTCGTTCGTGGTTTTGTGATTAGAGCGATGACTTGGTATACTGAGACCGTTGCAAAAGGCCACACATGTCTCAAAAAAGGATTTATTAAGAATAGAAAGTCCATTAGATGTTGCTGTGAAAAAGATAGGTAGAGAACCCAATAAGCAGGGCGCTCTATGTCAATTAAAGCATTATTAATATTTTTCCATAATAGAAATACATTAATTTAGTGTAAAACTAAAAGGACATATTGCTTTTGATAAATAAATTTGAAGAAAAATCATATATTTGAAACGGAAATTTACTAATTTTAATCGAAAGAATTCCTCGAGGCTCTGCCTCGGGGTTTAGCTGAAAAGTTTGAAAAATGGAGAGTTTTTCATAACACTTTGAAAAAGTGTACTTTCGGATTATGAGTGAGCATATTTTAAAAAGAGACAACAAAACCCTGTTGCTGTATCATTTAGTTTTTCCATTGAAATATCAAAAGGCAGTTATAACAAAAGAAATAGGAGAGGGTTTGAAAGATATTTATTACAAACTAAAGAAACACGTTGTGCACTATTTAAGAAAAACTACATTTGAAATAATAAATTGATGAATAAACATTATTTAATAATTTCTATATTTTCAATACTATCACTGATGTCTTGTGACCCACACTATAACTCGGTTTTCCTGTAGCACTTTTCCCTTTGGTATAGTGCCGTTTTAAAACCTTTATGATGGGTTGCCAATCTAAAAGGGTATTGATTTGTGTGAAAAACGTGCGCTTTATTTTGCGTGAACGCATATCGCAAATGCTATCGGCTAAGGTGGGGTGCTTTACTAATTCCATAAATAAAAGATACGGAATATTACAAAATTATACAACTCCTTTCAACGGTCTTATACTTATACTGTATTTAAAAGTGATAATCTATTCATTTTTATTAATGCCTTGGTTTTTGCTTTGGAGCATGTATTCTTTAAAAATGTTTTGGTTTTGATATTAACCTTTTTTTTGAAGGATTGCTTTTTTCAATCACGTACAGAAAAACCCAATCTACTTTATTGGTAACTATAGAGCATGCTCTATATAATAGTTGGTTATTTACCGTTGGTATGGGCGAAATGCTTGGGTTTCCTACATAAATTATCGACGAAATGTTATTTTAAGAAACAAAGCCTTAGGTTGCTCAAATCTTTTTACTAATTTAGACCAGCCTATTACTAACTACCCAAATTATAAATATGAAAAAATTAGCGTACTTTATTGTGGGATTGATTATTGGAGCCCTTTTAACCTACTATTTTTGTCCAGGGCTAGTAGACATGCCAACCATGGATGCTAAAGTGGATAAACCCACAGGCGTCATTACTATTATAGAAGCCGAGGAATTAAGTGTCAATTGGGAGAAAAATAATAAAACCGAAATAGATTCTACTATAGACGTTGAAGAACCAAGAAAACCAATGCGCACGACCATGTGGACCTTAAAAGATGTGGAAGACTATCTGTATTATGCAAAACATCAATCGGACACGATAGGCTTTACCATGACGGGCGTTCGCGTGTATTTGGGAAATTATGGTGAAAATGCTGAGCCAAGTAAAAAAAACAGGAACACCATGTTTATTGTGCCAACAGGGTATAAAAACACCTCTAAAGCTAGTAGTGCTCCAAATTTCAATCTTGTTAAAGAGGAAGATATTCCTGTTGATCCTTTAAATCAAGGTGGTGGTGGTGACGGAGGATATCCCCAATAAATAATCCGTGATTGAGTTTCTCTTAGCACATTATTCGCTCTTAACACATACGTTGGAATTTTTAGCAGCTGTTACTGGTATTTTTTGTTACAAAAAGTACAAAGAGACAGCTGCTAAGTATTTTATTTATTTTCTGATTATTATTGCTATTTCTGATTCTTTAAACTATTACACATTTTATGTTAGACCAAATAAGGCTTTGAGTTTTTTAATAGGTACAAAATTTGAAAAAAATCATTGGTGGTCTACATTATATTGGGATATAGGTACAATACTATTTTATGTTTTTTATTTTTTCAAAGTTTTAAAAAAACATTTATTTAAAAGCATCATAAAATATTCAGGCTTTACTTTTTTAATGTTTTCATTAGTTTATATAGCACTAAACTGGGATTTGTTTTTTGTTCAGTTTTTCACAGTTCTTGATGTTTTAGGTGCTATAATAATTATTATGTGTTCAGTGTTTTATTTTATTGAAATTTTGATAAGTGATAAAATTTTAGAGTTCTATAATTCTATAAATTTTTATATAAGCGTAACCATTTTTATTTGGTGGTTAATAATAACGCCACTATCATTTTATAATGTATATTTTACTTATAATATAGAAACATCTTTTTTAGATATGGATTTTGTGTTATTAAGAAAGCAAATCTTTCTATATTCAAATATATTTATGTATTTAACTTTTACGTTCGCTCTGATATGGTGTCAGCCTGAAAGCGAGGAAAAAATATGCTAGAATTCCTTACAGCACATTTTCATTTTATAGTTTATAGTTTTGAAATAGTTTCAGCTATCATAGGCCTTTTATATTACAAAAAATATAAAAACACGACCACACTCATTTTTATATACTTCTTGTTATATACGGTTTTTGTAGAGCTGTTAGGTGCTAGTTTGGTCTATTTCCAACACACAGCAATCATTCAATTTCTTCGTAGTTTTGGAATGAGATCGATGATTTGGTTTAACGTATTCTGGATGTTCGGGAGTGTCCTCTTTTTAGCATACTATTACCATGCTATTTTAAAAACCAAGCGTTATAAACAGTATGTTATTTTACTTTCGGCAGTTTTCGGAATGGTGTTTATAGGATATGTTATTTTTGATTTTCAAACCTTTCTGGTTGCCCACTCTCCAATCTATCAACTTTTAGGAGCAGCTACAATAACCATATGTATCACCATATATTTTATTGAATTATTAAATAGCCAAGATATATTAATTGCATTTCGAAGTGTAAGTTTTTATGTTTCTATTAGTATATTCTTTTGGTGGATCATTGTTACACCGGCGTTTTTATTTGATGCGTACAACACCGTAAGCGATTGGGACTTTGTAAATTTAAGGCGCCGCATTTTCTTATTCGCAAATATATTTATGTATACTTGTTTTATTATTGGCCTCATTGTTTCCAAACCAGCTTTAAAAAATGATTAACTTTTTATTTACCTTACTGCAAAGCAAAGCGGTATCCACGTCTGCAGAACGTTATTTATTAATTTATATGATAGCCGTACTGGTTATTGTAACCTCCTTGGTAATTTTGTTTTTTGTTGTTTTTCAAAAAAGAAAAAATAAACTGCTTTTAGAGAAAGTGAAACAACAGCAGAATTTTGAAAACGAAATAGCACAAGTTCAAATAGAAATACAAGAACAAACTTTAAAAAATATTGGTTGGGAACTGCATGATAACGTCGGTCAATTGCTGTCCTTTGCCAGTATGCAGTTGAGTATTTTAAAAATGCAAATGAATGATGATGACAAAGACAAATTTAAGGACACATCTGAAGCACTTAAACAGAGCTTAAATGAAGTACGATCCTTATCTAGAGCATTGAACAACGAGGTGGTGCTTAATATTGGTTTTGAAGAATCCATTACAAATGAATTGGACCGTTTAAACAAAATGAAGTTTGCTACCGCAGAACTTGTATCGAGAGGTCAAAAGATCAAATTTAAAGATAGAAAACACGAAATCGTAATCTTTAGGATTTTACAGGAATTTTTATCCAATTCGGTGAAATACTCGGAAGCTAAAAATCTTAAAATTGTGTTAGAATATACGAATAATCATTTATTGGTCACGGCCTCTGATGATGGCAAGGGCTTTAACAAGGAAAGCGTAAAAGCCGGTTCTGGACTTATTAATATAAAAAGTAGAGCAAAATTAATTCATGCAGAAATCGAGTTGACTTCAGAAGAAAACCAAGGCACTTCATTGGTTTTAAAATATCCTTTTTTGTAATAATTAACTAAAGTATTTAAAAACAGTTTTCAGCAATTTTAACTTATTTTTATACGGCGCATATCGAAAATTGGGATCAAACCAAGTGCCGCGTTTCACTAGAGCTTTGTTATGTGTGAAGGTATCGAAACCAAACTTACCATGATATTGCCCAATACCGCTGGAGCCAACACCACCAAAGGGTAATTTCTGGTTTCCGAAATGGATTAATGTGTCATTAACAGCACCTCCACCAAAACAAAAGGTCCGTAATATTTTAGCCTTAAATGCTGTGTCTTTTGAAAACGTATAGAGTGCCAAAGGCTTGTCGTAATTCCAAATAACAGCTTTTAGGTCTTCAATAGTACCATAACTTAAAATGGGTAAAATAGGCCCAAAAATCTCTTCCTGCATTACTTTACTTTCTAAAGTAGGTTCATCAATTAGAGTAGGAGCGATGTATAAGTTTTCGGAATCTATAGCACCTCCAAATACCACGTTCACATCTTGTAACATCTTGTTAAGTCGCTCAAAATTGCTCGCATTAATAATTCTAGCAAAATCTGGTGAGGTCTTAGGGTCATTACCATAAAAACTTATGATTTCAGATTTTAATAGACCAATAAATTTTTCTTTGATATTGGATTTGATTAACACATAATCTGGAGCAATGCAGGTTTGTCCTGCGTTTAAAAACTTACCCCAAACTAGACGTTTGGCAACCAGTTTTAAGTCTATGGAATCATCAATAATACAAGGTGATTTCCCTCCCAATTCTAAGGTAACAGGAGTCAGGTGTTTTGCAGCTGCTGCGGCTACAATTTTACCGACTTTCACGCTACCAGTAAAAAATATATAATCCCAATGTTGGGCTAATAATTCGGTAGATACGTCCACACCTCCTTCTACAGAAATTGCTAGATCTTTAGGGAATACGTTCTCAATAATTTCAGTGAGTAATAGGCTTGTGTTTTGGGTAAGTTCACTGGGTTTTAAAACGACCGTATTACCTGCGGCTATAGCCATAATTAGTGGTGCCATAGCTAATACAAACGGATAATTCCACGGGGCAATAATTAAAACAATGCCGTAAGGGTCTTTATAAATATAATCACTAGATGGAAAGGTTAATATAGACGATCTTACGCGCTCTGGTTTGGACCATTTCTTGGTGTTTTTAATAGCTAAGTCAAGTTCAGAAATCACCAATGCAAATTCACTAAGGTGTGATTCAAATTCTGGCTTTTTGAAATCTTCATACAGAGCATCATAAATTGCTTGTTCTTTAGATTCAATTTCAGCTTTCAACTTTTTCAGAAAATTAATTCTATAACTGACATCTTTGGTTATTTGCGATCTAAAAAAGTGCTTATGAGCCGCATGAATTTTGGGTATCGTGTTCACGTAAATTTTATTTAAAGGTAATAAAATAATTAGGAGCAGGCATCCCAAATAGCATCTTTGGGAAGTGGCGCGGTGATGTGGAGTTCTTCTTTTTTAACTGGATGTATAAACGAGATATGTCTGGCATGTAGATGAATGCTTGCATCTGGATTACTTCTATTAAACCCGTATTTTAAATCGCCTTTTATTGGGCTTCCAATACTTGATAATTGCGTTCGTATTTGATGATGCCTACCTGTTTCCAAGTTGATTTCTAGCAACACATAATTATCTAACTTTTTGAGCATTTTATAATGAAGGATGGCTTTTTTACTATCTGCAACTTCTTTAATATATGTCGACGATTTATTATTCTTAGGATTCTTTTTTAGCCAATGAATGAGCGTGTCTGCTGATTTTTTTGGTTTGTTTTTTACGACTGCCCAGTATGTTTTTTTGGCTTCCTTCTCGGCAAATAATTTATTAAGCCTAGGTAAGGCTTTACTTGTTTTAGCAAAAATAACAATGCCCGTTGTTGGGCGATCCAATCTATGAACAACGCCTAAATAAACATTTCCTGGTTTATTATACTTTTCGGCAATATATTCCTTAACTACCTCACTTAAAGCTTTGTCTCCCGTTTTATCACCTTGAACAATATCACCTGCACGTTTGTTGACAATGATGATGTGATTGTCTTCATAAAGAATTTGAAGGTTATTTCTATTAGAATGAATTTTAGACACGAATTTCACAAATTGGCACGGATATTATTTACTGTTAACTGATACTGAATACTGCAAACTAGTATTGCTCTTTATCACTAGGAAAATCTACAGATTTTACATCCTTAACATATTGTGAAATAGCTTGGGTCATGTCTTCATATAAATTCATGTATCGACGTAAAAATCGGGGATGAAATTCATGGGTCATACCCAGCATATCATGCAAGACCAAAACCTGACCATCAACCCCGTTTCCGGCCCCAATACCGATTACTGGAATACTCACGCTCTCTGCTACTTGCTTAGCAAGTTTAGCAGGGATCTTTTCTAAGACAATGCCGAAACAGCCAATGCGTTCTAGCATCTTTGCATCTTCAATTAAATCAGATGCTTCTTGCTCTTCTTTAGCGCGCACCGTGTACGTGCCGAATTTATAAATGGATTGCGGGGTCAATCCCAAATGGCCCATAACCGGAATTCCAGCATTTAAAATACGCTTTATAGATTCTTTAATTTCTCTGCCACCTTCCATTTTAACCGAATGCGCACCGCTTTCCTTCATAATTCTGATGGCGGAACGGAGCGCTTCTTTTGGGTCACTTTGGTAGCTTCCAAAAGGCAAATCAACCACCACAAGTGCACGATCTATGGCTCTAATAACCGAGGATGCATGATAAATCATCTGATCTAAAGTAATTGGTAATGTAGTTTCATGGCCTGCCATCACATTACTAGCCGAATCACCAACTAGAATGACATCGATACCAGCTCCATCAACAATTTTTGCCATCGTATAATCATATGCGGTAAGCATGGATATTTTTTCACCATTGGCTTTCATATCAACCAATGTTTTAACGGTGATACGTTTGTATTCTCGTTTAGCTACAGACATGCTTTAGTTCGTTTTTAGTTGTCGTAAAAGTAGTAAAATAAGAAGATACTTTTAGACTTTTTATTTAAGGCGAGCTTTGATTGTTGGTTATCAGTTATTTTGATTAAAATTTCTAAAAAGAGTTTGAATAAGCCTGATTTTGATAGCTATCTGGATTGGGCCAGCGACTGAAATTCTTTTTGTTGGGCAAAGATCAAATAGAAGATAGAAAATAGAGAAGAGAAAAAGAGAATATTATTGAAGACAAAAGACGGAAGAAAAAACTATGGATTTTAAACGTTTGAGCAAGCCTGAAAACTGCGACTGAATTCTGAGACTAAAAACTGCGACAAGAAACAGAATCTAGCAATCCGTTAAATAAACACCCACAGCCAACCCGCCTTCACTTGTTTCTTTATATTTTGAATGCATGTCCTTAGCTGTTTCCCACATGGTAGCCACCACTTTATCTAAGGGAACTTTTACATTTTTAGGGTCGGTATCTAAAGCCAATTCAGCAGCATTTATGGCCTTGATGGCGCCCATGGCATTGCGTTCAATACAAGGAATTTGTACTAAGCCGCCGATAGGGTCGCAAGTTAATCCCAGGTGATGTTCCATAGCGATTTCCGCTGCAACGACTACCTGTTCTGGTGTGCCCCCTAATAGTTCACAAAGAGCACCAGCTGCCATGGCTGATGAGACACCAATTTCGGCTTGACAACCTCCCATAGCTGCACTAATGGTGGCTCCTTTTTTAAAGATGCTCCCAATTTCGCCAGATACCAGTAAGAATTTTTTAATATGCTCAAAATCGGCTTCGTGATTTTCGATTACTAAATAGTACATAAGCACTGCAGGAATGACACCTGCGCTGCCATTTGTTGGAGCTGTAACGACGCGTCCCAAAGAGGCATTGACTTCATTTACAGCAAGTGCAAAACAACTTACCCATTTTAAAATTTGTCTAAACTTGACTTCTGTAGATCGTATGGATGTTATCCATTCTTCAGGCGTGTCATATGGCAAACTTCCGGTGAGGGTTTTATGGGTGTCATAGGCGCGACGCCTTACATTTAAACCACCAGGTAAATTACCTTCTGTATGGCAACCAATGAACATGCATTCTAACATCGTCTTCCAAATACGTTGGAGTTCAAAATCTATAGATTCTATGGGTCTAATGGATTTTTCGTTTTCTAAAACGACTTCGGAAATGGGTTTGTTTAACTGATTGCAGAACTTTAAAAGATCATTCCCGTTTTCGATGGGATAGGGGAAGGTGCAATAGAAGATAATCTTGTTCGCTTTAGAAATTTTCCGTTCTTCTTTAACCACAAAACCACCACCTATGGAATAGAAGTTGGAGTTTGTTTTTCTCCCATTTATTGTGGCTGAGAAACGCATCCCGTTGGCATGAAATGGTAAAAATTCCCTGTTGAATATAATATCTGTTTTGGGGTTGAACGCTATTGATTTCTCATTATTTAATAGTAATGTATTGGTGTTTTTTATTGAAGCAATTGTGACATCAATTTGGTTGACAGGAATCGTTTCTGGATTGGCACCAGTTAAACCCAACATAATGGCGTAGTCTGTGGCATGCCCTTTACCTGTGAGCGATAAAGAGCCGTATAGGTCGATGGATACTTTTTCAACCTTATCAAATTTGCTGGAATCTTTTAGCTCTTGGATCCAACGTTCGGCGGCACGCCATGGTCCCAGTGTGTGCGAACTTGAGGGGCCGACGCCAATTTTTAACATATCGAAAACCGAAATACATTCCATGTACTAATTTTTAATGAAACAAATATAATATGTTTTAGGGCCATTTGATGTTTTTTGGTCTTTAAGAATGATTCTTGGTCTTAGTCGTGACTGAGACTGTAAACATGCTATTTAGGACTATCGCTGCAAACAGCTGCGCAAGGGATTGCAGCGGCATCCTTTTTTGAGATTATCGAAACCAAAATATTTTTTGGTTGAAGATATCGAAGCGAAGCTTTAAAAAAGATACAGCGAAACATGTATGTTCATGAATTCATTAATTTAAAATAGGATGCATGAATAAAAGCCCGACCCGCCGAAGAAGGGATGCGCCCAATAAAAAAATAACGTAAGACAAATGACAGGAAGCCAAAGTTTTATCGCATTTGACTAAGGCTGCCTACTGATGACTGCGACTGAAATATGACACTGTGTCAGCATTTTTGAGTTGGCATAATCATTGACTTTAGTAAAGAGAATTAAAAAAAGAATTTTCAACACTATAAAGTATAATATATTATGAGTAAAATAATTGGAATTGATTTAGGAACAACAAACTCTTGCGTTTCTGTGATGGAAGGTAATGAGCCAGTTGTAATACCTAATGCAGAGGGGAAAAGAACAACGCCTTCTGTTATCGCTTTTGTTGAAGGAGGCGAAATTAAAGTTGGTGATCCAGCAAAAAGACAAGCTGTAACAAACCCAACAAAAACGGTTTCTTCTATTAAGCGTTTTATGGGTAACAAATATTCTGAATCCAGAAAAGAAGCAGAACGCGTACCTTATAAGGTACTAAAAGGGGACAATGATACGCCGCGTGTAGATATTGATGGTCGCTTATATACACCTCAAGAATTATCTGCAATGATTCTTCAAAAAATGAAGAAAACTGCTGAAGATTATTTAGGTCACGATGTGACAGAAGCCGTAATTACTGTGCCAGCTTACTTTAATGACTCGCAACGTCATGCCACTAAGGAAGCAGGTGAAATTGCAGGCTTAAAAGTTCGTAGAATTATCAACGAGCCTACTGCAGCAGCATTGGCTTACGGTATGGATAAAAAAGGAAAAGACCAAAAAATAGTGGTTTTTGATTTTGGTGGAGGAACGCATGATGTATCTATCCTAGAATTAGGAGATGGTGTATTTGAAGTATTATCTACCGATGGTGATACACATTTAGGTGGTGATGATGTTGATGAGAAAATCATTAATTGGTTAGCAGATGAGTTTGAAAAAGAAGAAAGTATGGATTTGCGTAAAGACCCTATGTCTTTACAACGTTTAAAAGAAGCTGCTGAAAAAGCTAAGATTGAATTATCCTCTGCTGCACAAACTGAGATTAACTTACCTTATATTACAGCAACAGCTAGTGGCCCAAAACACTTAGTACGCACATTAACACGTTCTAAATTTGAGCAATTAATTGACGATTTAGTAAAACGTACTATCGAGCCTTGCCAAACTGCTTTAAAAGCAGCAGGTTTATCTAAAAGTGATATCGACGAAATTATTTTGGTGGGTGGATCTACACGTATCCCAGCAGTTCAAGAAGCTGTAGAGAAATTTTTCGGAAAAGCACCAAGTAAAGGCGTTAATCCAGATGAGGTAGTTTCTTTAGGCGCTGCGATTCAAGGTGGTGTTTTAACAGGTGATGTTAAAGATGTCTTACTTTTAGATGTTACACCGTTATCATTAGGGATTGAGACTATGGGTAATGTATTTACAAAACTTATAGAAGCCAATACAACCATTCCTACCAAGAAATCACAAGTATTCTCAACAGCGGCAGATAATCAGCCTTCTGTAGAAAT
This sequence comes from Changchengzhania lutea, assembly GCF_006974145.1. Lineage (NCBI taxonomy): Bacteria > Pseudomonadati > Bacteroidota > Flavobacteriia > Flavobacteriales > Flavobacteriaceae > Changchengzhania > Changchengzhania lutea. The sequence goes on from NZ_CP039456.1 coordinate 3,251,764, forward strand.
CCATGTGTTACAAGGTGAAAGAGCAATGGCTGCCGACAATAAGACTATTGGACGTTTTCACTTAGATGGTATTCCACCCGCAAGACGTGGGACACCGCAAATTGAAGTGACGTTTGATATTGATGCCAATGGTATTATAAAAGTATCGGCTACAGATAAAGCGACAAATAAGACACAGGATATTCGTATTGAAGCATCTTCTGGATTAACAGAAGAAGAAATCCAAAAAATGAAAGCAGATGCAGAAGCAAATGCTGAGTCGGATAAAGCAGCAGCAGAAACTGCTCAAAAATTGAATGAAGCGGATTCTATGATTTTCCAAACGGAAAAGCAATTAGAAGAGTTTGGTGATAAATTATCTGATGATAAGAAACAACCTATCGTTGACGCTCTAGAAGAATTGAAGAAAGCTTATGAGTCTAAAGATTTAGAGGTGATTACACCAGCTTTAGACAAAATTAACGAAGCTTGGAAAGTGGCCAGCGAAGAAATGTACAAAGCTCAAGCAGACGCACAACAAGGAGGAGACGCCCCAGGACCGGATGCTAGTCAAAATGGACAAGAAGAAGGTAGCGATGTGGAAGATGTAGATTTCGAAGAAGTGAAGTAATATTCAGTCATTCTGAACTTGTTTTAGAATCACATTATAATTAAAACGCAATCATTAATTTGATTGCGTTTTTTGTGTTTGAATAAGCTACTTTTACATGAAACATTGAATATGCATTTTTCTCCAAAAATAAAATCAAACTACACGCCAAAACGTTTAGCGGTTAAGCTAAACTCAAAAGGGGAGCAGTTTGTAGTTCAAGGCCATCCTTGGGTGTTTTCAAATAATGTTTTCAAAATTAATGAGGATGCAAAATCGGGTGATTTAGCCATCATTTTTGGTAAAAACAAGAACCGAGTTATTGGTTTGGGTTTATATGATGCAAATTCACCTATTCGGATTAAAATGCTGCACAGTAGTATTGAGCAAGTGGAGATTAATGCAGATTTTTTTCAAAAAAAGATTGAAGAGGCTTTTTCAAAAAGACGCCCTTTATTAAAAACCAATACTACTAGCTATCGTTTATTATTCGGAGAAAATGATGGGTTTCCAGGTTTAATAGCTGATGTTTATGCATCGGTTTTAGTGGTTAAGATTTATTCTGAAATATGGTTACCTTATTTAGAAGTTATCATACCATGTTTACAACAAACATCAAAAGCTGAAACTGTTGTTATTAGGTTAAGTAGAACTTTAGAACAATCAAAATCGCACCAACTTAAAAACGGAGACGTTGTTTACGGCACGTTTGAAAATGAAGTTGTCCATTTTATTGAACATGGCGTTAACTTCTCTGCCAATGTAATAAAGGGGCATAAAACAGGTTATTTTCTAGACCATCGCGCCAATAGAAAGCAAGTAGGCGTGTGGAGTAAAGGAAAAACAGTTTTAGATGTGTTCTCTTATGCTGGTGGCTTTTCGGTTCACGCCTTATACAACGGCGCGAAGGAAGTTACAAGTTTGGATATCAGCAAACAAGCCTTGGAAATAGCTTTACAAAACGGTAAATTAAATACTTATATTGGTACACATAAAACCATTGCTGGTGATGCCTTTGAGACACTCAAAACACTCATAAAAAACAAAATCAATTATGATGTTGTAGTTATTGATCCACCTAGTTTTGCCAAACAAAGTTCTGAAATTGAATTGGCTAAAAAGAAGTATGCGCAACTAGCAAAATTGGGTGAAAAATTAACAGCTAAAAAGGGCTTACTCGTTTTAGCATCTTGTTCTTCTAGGATTGTATCTCAGGTTTTTTTTGATATTAATAGTCAAGCTTTGTCTTCTTCAAATAGAGATTACCAAATTGCTTTAAAAACAGGACATGATATAGATCATCCTGTGTCGTTCCCCGAAGGTGCCTACCTAAAATGCGGCTACTATCAATTTTTGGAATAAGATGAACCAACTACCTCAATCTAAAGATTCTCCGACCCTTGGGTCGGGGTTTCCTGTTTGCCTCTCCTTGGGAGAGGTCAGAACTGCCATTTTCAGCAGTTCTAAGTGAGGTAAAATATAAAATTTCGGTTTTTGGCCTAGAGGCCAAAATGAAACCGGCGAAATACCTCTATGGCTCTGCCTCGAGGATAGTTGGTTTCAAGAATTTTTTTATTTTTTTTAGCTATTCAATATATAATTATTAATTGTAGCTCTAGTTTTCCCTGATGCTAGTGATGCTAGTGATGGTATGTCATCAATATATTCAATATGTATTACAGCATCATTTCCTAAAAAGTGTTTAAACTCATTTATAAGGATGGATTCATCATTAAATTTATTTGTGACTTTTAATTTAATGGTATATTTTTTTTGCCCTTCTTGAATTAACTGACTTTGAACAACTCCTTTACTCAAGTGCGGTCTTACTATTATCATAGATGAAACAACCTCTCCTTTGGTATTGAAAATCATATCAGACTTTCTTCCTTCAATTCTTTTAAAAACAGGAGGTGATACTGAGTAGTCAATGGATCCAATATCACCAGTGTCATATCTTATTATGGGTATACCATATCCAAATAAATCTGTAACTACAATCCGACCCAATTCCCCATTTTCAGAAGAAGTATCTTCATCAATTTTTAAAATTTCAATATAGTAACTAGCCCAGTTAATAATAAAATCATTATCTGAAGATGGTGCTTGTTGTGCTAGAATGCCATTTTCACTATTGGAATATCTAAAAAAACAGTTGTATTAAAATAATATTTCATTTTTTCCTTGGTATAATTATTTAATCCTTCTGAAGTTGCAATTGCAGATTTAATATTTGTATTTGTAAAAGGGCTGTAATTATTTTGATCAAGAAAAACACACATTTTTTCTAGTGCAGAGGCATAACCCAGAATACTTTTAGCTTTTTTTGATCTGAGTTTACCAATTATTTTTGAAATATATTTTCGATCATTAAAAAGAAGAATGTCGACAGGTTCGATATTTTTAAGCCACTTTGAAATCGTAGAAATTGAAATCAACCAAAGTCTCATATAGAATAATTTTTGACCAACTTGATAACCAGTTAATTTATAGAAATAGATGTTATCTGCTTTATTTCTATCAATTTTATTTTTATTATGATATAGACTGATTGTAGCACCAGTTGAACCGCTTGATGAAACATATTTTTTTTGTTTTTTTATGTAAGATTTAGATTGAAACTTGACTTTATTTTCCCGTATGACATTTTTATCAATAATCGGAAAACCCTTAATAGCTGAACTCTTGTAATCATTATAAAAAGCGGTTGTTAAGGTGGCATGTTTCAATAATTTTTCTAAATATGATTTTCGCAAAGCCTTAGAACGATCAGTTGTGAAATTGTTTTGGATTAATTCTATTTCATTTAGGTGTTTTTTAATATTACTCCCTTTTAGAGCATCTATTAACCAAAAAAAATAATATCTTAGGTTTAATGACATTTAATAATTATTTATAAGAATTAATTGGTTTGCAATAGTTATTTATATTGATTCCAAATAAACGCTCATTTTATATTACACACTATAAAAATAGATTAAATGTTAATAATTCCGCCCAATAGTAATTTACAGCATCTTATTCAAACAATATTTTTAAAGAAGCCACTAGTTTAGATATTAGCAAACTAGCTTTAGAGATAGTTATTGATAACAAATATCTGAATGTATTACAGATTTATCAGCTAATAAGGATGTTTTTGTTATGCATGCATAATATTTGTTATATTTGATGAAATCAATTTATCAATGGAAACCAAACTCACCCAGCTTCTTAATATAACGTATCCCATTATCCAAGCGCCTATGTTTTTAGTGTCTAACGTGGCTATGGTGACAGAAGCTATGAAAAGTGGTATAGCAGGTTGTATTCCTGCACTTAACTATCGCACATTGGATGAATTAAGAGCCGCTTTAAAAGCCTTAAAAGCGGCTAAGCCAGCTGGCGGGTCTTTCGGTTTTAATTTAATTGTGAATAAATCTAATGTAAAATATAAGGGTCAGTTGGAAGTGATTTGCGAAGAAGGCTGCGATTTTATAATCACCTCTTTAGGAAGCCCAGAAGAAACCATAAGGCAAGCACATCAAGTAGGCATAAAAGTTTTTTGTGATGTAGTAGATTTAAAATTTGCAAAAAAAGTTGAAAATTTAGGAGCCGATGCCGTTATTGCAGTAAATAATCAAGCAGGAGGGCATCGTGGCGATAAAAGTCCAGAGGCATTGATTAGAGAATTGGTGTCACATTGCAACATTCCAATAATTTCGGCAGGTGGTGTAGGGTGTAAAGCAGATATAAATAATATGTTGGCTTATGGTGCGGAAGGTGTTTCGGTTGGAAGCCCCTTTATAGCATCGATTGAAGCGGGCGTTACGGATGACTATAAGCAGGCCTGTGTAAACTATGGTGAAGATGATATTGTTATGACTGAGCGTATTTCTGGAACCCCTTGTACCGTTATCAACACACCCTATGTTCAAAAAATAGGAACAAAGCAGACCTGGTTAGAATCCGTTTTAAATAAAAACAAGACGCTGAAAAAATGGGTAAAAATGATTCGTTTTTCAATTGGTATGAATGCCACTAAAAATGCTGCCACAAAAGCAACGTATAAAACGGTGTGGGTGGCTGGACCAAGCATAGAACATACGCATGCTATTTTACCGGTTAAGGACATTGTTTCCAATCTGGTGAATTAGCTTTATGAAATCAGTCTTTAAGGTTTTTCATCAACTTTTGTATGTATAGCATTATTCGAATAGACCTATAAAGAGATGAATATAACTAACGCCAATCAACTTCGAGATTTATATGGTTTTCCATCTGGAAGAGCAAAAGATAAATCACAAACCAAACTAGACAAGCACAGTATTAATTTCATTAATCATGCGCCCTTTTTAGTGATGTCAACATGCAACAAATCCAATAAAATGGATACCTCACCCAGAGGTGGTGCCGTAGGTTTTGTTAAGGTATTGAATGCTACACAAATTATTATCCCTGATGCAAAAGGCAATAATCGTTTAGATAGTCTCTGTAATATTCTTGATAACAATTCGGTTGGTTTATTGTTTTTCATTCCAGGGGTTGATGAAACATTAAGGTTGAATGGAAAGGCACAGATATCAATAAACGACGACTATTTAAAGCATTTTAAAAACGATAGCAAGCCACCAAAAAGTGTGATAATTATATCTGTAGAAGAGGTGTTTTTACACTGTGCCAAGGCATTTATGAGATCCAGTTTATGGGATGGAGCTTCTAAAATAGATCGCTCAGAATTTCCAACGATGGGGCAAATATTTAAAGATCAATTGGAATCAAAAGAACCCGCCGAAACTCGTGAAGCTATGATTAAGCGCTATAAAAAAGATTTGTAATAGCGTTATTTTTATTTCTTTGAGTCCCTTTTTTGACCTTTAAATGTCTATATTTATATCTAAACTTACACAACCAATTTTAGACTATTTTAATTTGTTTTCTTCGGAATATAATAAATATTACTAATAAGCTGATAGACTTAGACTTAAACAGAATATAGACATTTAATGAAAAAGATTTTTATAATAATTGGGATCCTCTTGATTCTTTTTTTCGGATTACTTTACTGGTCAATGTCTAGTACTTCCAAAACATTTGAAACCAGCAAACTTGTCAATTTTGAAAACATCAATGCTATTGATTTCAAAAAGCATGATTCCGTTTTAATTTCCGCAAGCACATTATATCTGGCAGATGATATTAAAATCATGATGCAAGGTGAACAATATAGAGCAGCTTGGTCGGCACCAGTTAAAGTCCCCATTCTTTTTTTAGATACGCTTTTTGGAGGTGTTAAAATACTTAAGGAAGGTGGTGGGAAGCAGACCCATTCTTTAAAAATTGAAGCCCCAAATGGTATAATTTATACTTTAAGAAGTATTAATAAAGACCCTAAACCCTTAATACCTGATTTCGCTAAAACTTTAGGTTTAGAAAATATTGTGGTAGATGGGGTTTCGGCCCAACATCCGTATGGTGCTATTTTAGCTGCCGAATTGCAAGAAGTTGCTCAAATTTTGCACACGCACCCTCAGGCTGTTTTTCTTCCGAAGCAAAAAAAATTAGGACAATATAATGATAAGTACGGCAATAGATTGTTCTTACTGGAGTATGAACCTGAGGGCGATATCAATTGGACAACTCTTAAGAATATATATAAACTTCTAGACACCGAAGATTTACAAGAGCTTAAGAAAAAACACCCACAAAAAGTTCATATAAATGAGCGAGCCTTAGTTCGTGCTCGATTATTTGATTTGGTGATTGGTGATTGGGACAGACATACAAAGCAGTGGGGATGGGCGGTACAAAAAAAGGATTCAAATTATGTGGCTTTTCCAATAGCTGCAGATAGGGATAACGCCTTTTTTCATACAGATGGCATTATTCCATCAATCATCTCTAATGAAAATGTGGTGCCAGAGTTACGGTCTTTTACTAAGGATATTGATTTTATGGAAGGTCTTGTGTATCCCTTTGATCGTTATTTTTTAATCCATACTCCAGAGTCTGTATTTGTGGAAGAAGCCAAGTCGCTTCAGCACGTTTTATTTGATGAAGTTATAGATGAAACGCTATATGTTTGGCCAGAAAATATAATCGATTTAGATGGAAAAACAATTACTGATAAAATTAAATCCCGAAGAGATGATTTGGTTGAATATGCACAAACATTTAAAAAAATAATTGATAAAAAAGGTGTTCTTGAAGAGGCATTGAAAGGCTCTAAAGGTTTGGAATTAAATGATGGTTTATCTAAGTGTTTTGAATGCGACTAAGGATGAATCAATAAAAATTTAAAAATATAGTCTTCTTTATCTGCAGCCACTCTTCCTTTAAAATGCCATAACAGCAGGTACTTCTTTTAAATCCATCTAGCATCAGTTTGTCTTTCCTTAAAATCCCTTCAAGCGTCGCACCAATGTTTTCCACAGCTTTGCGCGACCGGACGTTACGTTCATCAATTCTAAATTCTACCTTATCGTATTGCAGATCTTCAAAAGCATATTGGAGCATTAAAAACTTTATATTTTTATTAAGCCCTGTACCTTGAAATTGTTTCCCTATCCAGGTCCAGCCAATATGCAAAACTTTATTAACAACATCAATTAATCCAAATCGGGTACTACCCGCATAAGCCTGTTGTGCTTTATCAAATATTATAAAAGGCATGGTGTTATTGTGGTAATAGCCGTCAATAGCAGTTTGTACGTAGTTTTTCAAATCCTCTGTGGTGTCTATCTTACTAGGCGAATATTGAACCAAATTGGGCTGTTGCGCTATTTCAGAAAGCAGCTTATAATTCGATAAATCAAGCAGAGTAAGCTTAACGCGTTCATTTTCTAATATTGGCACATTCATGGTTATTTAACTATGCTGTTGATGATATGTTTTTTTACTTCGTGCTTGCCTTCGAAAGACAGCATTTCTAAGCGGTCTCCAAATAATTCTAAAGCGTGTTTCTTTTCAATTTCAATTCGCTCTTTATTTAGATAGTCATCATTATTTCCATAAGCGAATATAGCTTCCCCTTCAAAAAAATGAAAGTTCTCTGCAGTTAATTCTTTAGGAAGTCCGCCAGAAAGAAATACTAATTTCCAACATGACCTTTTTCGTCTCGCAACATAGCGCGCGGCAATACTCACGCCCTGGGAATACCCTAGCATAATGGTTTTAACGTGATTTGGTAATTGTTCCGTTTTAAGAATTTCGTCTATATAATTTATGATGTTTTTAGTATCGGCTAAGGTATTTTCTTTAGTAAGCCAACACGCACCCACATGTTTAAAATTGCGGCCCATGTAATATTTACTGGCAGCTTGTGGTGCAATAATATAGTTTTCATCTGCATCCAAATCTGTAAAATATTTTAAAAAATACCGACTTAAATAGCCCAAGCCATGGCATACCACCCAAACATATTTTGTAGTATGGGTTAAGGTATTTAACGTTGAATAGGAGTTGGTGATTTGATAGGATATTTCTTTTTCAGTAGAATTCATTTAAGGATTGGTTTTGTATTTTTACAAGCGAGTTTAAAAATAAGTTATTTCTATGCAATTATCTAAAAAAGACGTTTTAGCGGAAGCCAATAAAGTGAGTAAAAACACACTAATGGAAACCTTACAAATTGAAATTATTGACTATGGCGAAGACTTTTTAGTCGCTAGAATGCCAGTAAACTCAAGAGTCTACCAGCCAGACGGGGTGCTTCATGGAGGCGCAACGGCAGCACTAGCAGAAAGTGTTGGGAGTTTTGCTTCGGTAATTTTTTTAAATTCTGAAAAGCTATTTATAAGAGGAATTGAAATTACTTCTAATCATTTAAAAAGTGTTAAAGATGGCTACGTTTATGCGCGAGCTACATTCATTCATAAAGGCAGAACAACGCAATTATTGGATATTAGAGTGACAGATGATAATGATAACCTGATTTCTGTGTCTCGATTAACCACTATTTCGCTTCCAAAAAAAGGATAAGGTTTATGACTTTAGAAAATTTTTATGATCGTATTTCGAGTCAATTAAAATCCCAATTACCATTCGTAGTTTATCGAAAGCCAAATGAGGAAACAACGCAGGCGATATTTCAACATACCAACGATTTATATCAAACATCCACCTTTACTGAAAGTGGTTTTGTGTTTGCTCCCTTTGATAATGAAAGGGATGCTGTTTTAATGCCCTTTGCCCATTCTGAAAAACTTTCAATAGAAGAAAAACAGAGTGAACTTTTAGTAAGTCATACGAATACGAAAAGTAGTTCATCTATAGAAGATGAATTACAGCATATAGAACTTATTAAAAGAGGTATCAATGCCATTGAAAATACGGACTTAAAAAAGGTTGTGCTCTCAAGAAAAGAAACCATGGCCTTATCTGACGATAATCCTATTTCTATTTTTAGAAAACTTTTGAGCCATTATAAATCGGCATTTGTGTATTGTTGGTATCATCCTAAAGTAGGGCTGTGGTTAGGTGCAACACCTGAGACCTTATTAAAATTGGAAGGGAATAATTTTTCAATCATGTCTTTAGCTGGAACGCAAAATTATGACAATACTCTGAAAGTTACCTGGAAACAAAAGGAACTCCAAGAACAACAGTATGTCACCGATTTTATTTTGGATACTATAAAACCTGTTGTTAAGGATATAAAAGTATCAGAGACGGAGACTGTTAAAACGGGTAATTTATTGCATTTGAAGACGAAAATCTCTGGTCATGTGAATCCTCAAACCTTGGATTTTAAAAAATTGCTTGAAGCCTTGCATCCCACACCAGCTGTTTGTGGATTACCCAAGGCGACAGCCAAAGCATTTATATTAAAGCATGAGGGTTATGATCGTGAATACTATACAGGGTTCTTAGGCGAACTTCACCTAGAAAAAGAAACCATGCCACGATCTGCAAATAGGAATATCGAAAATAGAGCTTATGCTATAAAGCGAAAATGTTCGGCACTTTATGTGAATCTGCGCTGCATGCAAATTATAGATCATCAAGCTACTATTTATGTTGGTGGTGGTATTACAAAAGATTCTATTACGGAGAGTGAATGGGAGGAAACGGTATCAAAATCCTTAGTCATGAAAAAGGTGCTTTAATGCCTTAATTTAGTCTGCTATTCCTTATTTTTGTGTATAGAAATTTTCTACATGATTTACCCAGAAATTCAGCTTGCACAAACGGTTATACAACTTTGCAAAGCTAAATCTATTAAGCATATTATTATTTCACCAGGTAGCAGAAATGCACCTTTAACTATTGGATTTACAAATGACGATTTTTTCACCTGTTATAGTATTGTAGATGAACGATGTGCCGCTTTTTTCGCTTTGGGAATCGCTCAGCAATTACAAACGCCCACTGCTTTAGTATGTACGTCTGGAAGTGCCCTGTTAAATTATTATCCAGCCATTGCCGAGGCTTATTATAGTGATATTCCATTGGTTGTATTATCTACGGATAGACCGAAGCACTTAATAAACATAGGTGACGGGCAAACGATTAATCAAAAAGATGTCTTTAAGAACCATATTTTATATTCAGCGAATTTAAAATTAGATTTATATGAAAACGGATCAGTCGAGTCTGAGGAAGAATTACCTATTTTCAAAAATTTAGAAAATAAATTTGAAACCTTATTGGGCATAAAAGAATCTATTCAAGAGTTTAACGAATCTGAAATTAATAAGGCTATTAATCAATCTATTTTAGAAAAAGGCCCCGTGCATATCAACAGTCCTTTTGATGAACCGCTCTATAAAACGACCACAGAGTTAGTGGTACATGTTAAATCCATCGCGCCTGTTAGTAAGCCGATGTTTTTAGAAGATGATACGATTAAAAAATGCCTGGATATATGGAATAGCACTTCAAAAAAAATGGTTTTGGTGGGTGTAAATTATCCAAATGCCATTGAACAAAAATGGTTAGATGCATTAGCATTGGATGATAGCCTTATCCTTTTTACCGAAACAACATCAAATTTACATAACGCTGAATTTTTTCCAAGTATAGATCAATTAATTGCGCCGTTAGATGAGGATGGTTTTAAAAAACTACAGCCAGAGCTGTTAGTTACTATGGGTGGATTAATAGTTTCAAAAAAAATTAAAGCGTTTTTAAGAACACACAAACCTAAGCACCATTGGCACATAGACTTAAAGAAGGCTAACGATACGTTTTTTAGTTTGGATGAATTTATTCAAACAACGCCTAATTTTTTCTTTTCACGTTTTTTGCCAAAAACCCAAAACGTCAAAAGTCAATACAAACCCTATTGGGAAGGGATAAAGGCATCAAGACAAATAAAGCACGAGCAATATCTTGAAAGTATTCAATTTAGTGATTTTATAGCATATGACATCATCTTAAAATCCCTTCCGAATCACATCAATTTGCAACTAAGTAATAGCTCAACCATACGTTATACACAGTTATTCAATTTAAATAAAACGCTTAATATCTATTGTAATAGAGGAACTAGTGGTATTGATGGGAGCACATCTACTGCCGTTGGTTGTTCAGTTTCATCTAAAAATCAAACAGTATTTATTACAGGCGATTTAAGCTTTTTTTACGACAGCAATGCGCTGTGGAATAATTATATGCCTAAGGATTTTAGAATTATTTTAATCAATAATCAGGGTGGTGGCATCTTTAGAATTCTTCCGGGTGATAAAAACACAGAAAATTTTGATACGTATTTTGAAACGAAGCACCATTTAACTGCTGAGCATTTGTGCAATATGTATAATTTCCACTATGAAAAGATCTCTAATGAAGCGGATTTACATTCATCTTTAGATGCTTTCTATATGAATAGTGAGCAACCAAAATTGTTAGAAATTTTTACTCCAAGATCCTACAATGACGATGTGTTGCTCAAGTATTTTGAGTATTTGAAGTAATTACTAAAAAAGCCTTATCACGGTACTTTTAATATTAGTATAAAAAAGGTATCTTTAAATGCTCGTTTTAATAATGAGTTCAACAATAAAGAAAGAATATTATGAGTAAACGTGATGAGTTAATTGCAAAATATGCTTCAGATTTAAAAGATAAATTTGGGGTAAATCCAGATATGGATTTGTTGACTAAAGTGGCTATTGGTTGCGGCCCTTCTATTTACAATGCCGATTCTGCTACGGTTTCAAGTTCAACTGAATCTGAATTGGTCAGGGTAAAGAATAATTTTTTGATAAATAAATTGGGACTCAAAGACAGTAGCGATTTGGATAAGGCGATTGATAAAGTGATGGAAACCTACGGAAAATCAAACAGAAATAAATATCGTGTTGTCGTTTATTATATGCTAACTAAACATTTTAAAAAAGAATCTGTTTATTAAAAGACCAGAATACATAATATAAAAAGCACTACAATTGTGGTGCTTTTTCAGTTTTAAAAAATGAATATGATTACCTTTGCCGCATGATACATTTAGGGCAAAAAAATACGTTAGAAATACTTAGGGAATCAGATCATGGGGTCTATTTAATTGATGATGAGGACAATGAAGTGCTATTACCAAATAGATACGTGCCGGATAGTTTTAAGATTTATGATAAATTAGAGGTTTTTGTCTATTTAGATAACGAAGAGCGACCTGTAGCGTCTACAGATATGCCGTATATTATGCTCAACGATTTTGCATTGCTCCGGTGTAATCAAGTTACAGATTATGGCGCTTTTCTTGACTGGGGTTTGGTAAAAGAATTGTTTTGTCCGTTTAAGGAACAGGCATTTAAAATGAAACCCGGTGGCTGGTATTTGGTGTATTGTTATTTAGATGACAAAACAAATAGGTTAGTGGCCTCTAGTAAAACAAATAGATTTCTAGATAATAGCGAACTCACGGTCGATCAGTTTGATGAAGTTGAGCTGATAGTATCCCACCCATCAGATATTGGGATGAATGTTATTGTAAATAAAATCCATGCAGGTCTTATTTATAAAGATGATATTTTTTCTGATATCAGTGTTGGTGATAAACTAAAAGGCGTAGTAAAAAAGGTGAGACCTGGGAATAAACTGGATATCTCATTAGGCCAAATAGGTTATAGAAATATTGAACCCAATGCCGAACGTATTATGCATGAATTGCATGATAACAGTGGCTTCTTAAATCTTACAGATAAAAGTGAGCCGGAAGCTATTAAAGTACAATTACAAATGAGTAAGAAGAATTTTAAGAAGGCCATAGGAACGCTGTATAAGCAACGTATGATTGAGTTAAAACCTGACGGAATCTATTTAGTCTAGTGTGACAATTATTTGATCTTTTACCGTATTGTACACGGCATCCATCGCTTCGTATAAATTATCAAAGTTTATTTTTTGTTCCGCTACACAAAAACTATTTTCTATCTCAGCACTCATCTTTCCAGCGCTATTATGACCAATAACGGCGTAAGCGCATAAATTCTTTGTGCGGGATTTAAATAAATCAATATCCATAAGTTTTACCGAATAGGCATTGATGCGATTCGTAATAACACCAAACGGTCTAGAGAGACCAAAGTAATTAATAAGCTCAAGAAAAAAATCTTCAGAACTAGAAATATCAATGTGGACACCTTCCTTAAATTCAATCACCGCAATGTGATTAAAAAAGTAGATGCTACCTAGTTCTTTGTCTACCGATTTTAAGATGTGATCGGATAAATTGGATTCAATAATTCTCATATAAGGCATTTATGCACAACCATAATTAAATGGTTTAGGTTTGGGGGGCTCGCTTTTAATTTTGAATATTATAAAAAACGACTGCAAATATAATATGCATGCATACTATTTTTACAGGTGAATATAAAATTGAAGAATTTTTATATAATTCGTGAAAATTTTAAGAATATTACAAATTTGAAAAAGTTTAATGCGTGCTAATCTTAATAAATGATTTAATGGAAGACTAATATTTAGGAGTCACATAGATGGCGGAATAGAAAAGTGATAGAAACGGATTACACGAAAACGCAGATTCCAGCTTTTAAGCTATGATAGCTAGCAAATTTCATGTTATGGTTGTTAGTTTAAAAGTTCAGCAACTTTATTTTCTAAAGCCTCTCCTCTTAAATTTTTTGCGATAATTTTACCTTCTGTATTCAGAATGAAAGTAGCCGGTATTCCAGTAACATTATACATTTTTGCAATAGGGTCATTCCAGTGCTCTAGGTTGGAAATGTGATGCCATGTTAATTTATCCTTTTCAATAGCATCTATCCAACGGTCTCTGTGGCCATTTCTATCTAAAGAAACGCCAATAATTTCAAGCCCTTTATCATGATATTTATTATACATTTTTACCACATTAGGGTTCTCTCTCCTACAAGGGCCACACCAAGATGCCCAAAAATCTATAATAGTAACTTTGCCTTTAATATCATTTAAAGACAATCTATTTCCTTCTGGTGTGAATGCTTCAAAGTTTGGGGCTATTTTACCTATTTGAGTAGCAGCTTGCTGTGTTTTCAATTTCTTTTGAGTGACTATGTAATTGTTAATCTTTTTTCCGTAGGAAGACGCTTTTATAGTGGCGTCTAACTTTTCATAATTGGCTTCAATACTTTTTAATGAATCGGGTCGCGTTTTTATGATATCTATAAGTAGAATTGCTGCCAAATAAGAATCTTGATCTTCTTGAATAAAATTGATGGTATGATTAAAAATGGCTTTGTTCATGTTCTTAATATCGGTATCTAAAGCTTGTAATGTTAAAGTATCATTGTTGCTATATGCTTCGCGTTGTTTCCTCACAATATCCGATATTTCATTACCAAGTTCTTTACGCTCATCAAGAAATTTTGTAAAGGTTTCATTGTTTTTTGTTCCCTGAATTTTTGAGGCTTGCAGGGTATCTTTATTCACCTCTATGCTAATTTCACCATGTTCGACTATTAAGGGTAAACCACCGTTTATTCCATTAATAAATAAAAATTCCAAGGAAGGTTCATTTCTAATCCCGCTAAATGTAAACCTTTCTTTCATTACGATAGCAGTATCCTTTGCAACCATCAAACCTTTTTCATTAGTAGCTTTTAGATACGCTCTTATTCCGTTATGAATTCCAGGTGCATTGGCCTCAATGGTATACGAATCGTATGTCTTTTCTTGACAAGACAAAACGAGTAAAATGCATAGGAAAGCTAAAAGGTTTTTCATTTCTTAATTTTTTATCAAATATAAATATTTCTTGTTTATACAGCTAAGGCATCTTTAGACATTTCAATTTTAGTATTTTTGCTTCATGATATATGATAATACTATAATTGCATTAGCAACACCTTCTGGAGCCGGTGCTATTGCTGTAATAAGGCTATCTGGAAAGCAAGCCATTTTATTTGCTGAAAACCATTTTAAGTCTGTTTCTGGAAAAGTATTGAAAGAACAGAAAACGCATACGATTCATTTAGGACATATTATAGATAAAAACAGAACGATTGATGAAGTTTTGGTATCGCTGTTTAAAAACCCAAATTCTTATACAGGGGAAGATGTCGTTGAAATTTCGTGTCATGGCTCTAATTATATTCAGCAAGAAATCATTCAGATGTTTTTAAGAGAAGGATGTCGTATGGCAACGGCAGGAGAATTTACGTTGCGCGCATTTTTAAATGGCAAATTAGATTTGTCGCAAGCAGAAGCAGTTGCCGATTTGATATCCAGTGATAACGCAGCGTCTCATCAAATTGCTATACAACAGATGCGCGGTGGTTTTTCATCTGAAATTGCTAAGCTTCGCGAAGAGCTTTTAAATTTCGCCTCCTTAATTGAATTGGAACTTGACTTTGCAGAAGAGGATGTTGAGTTTGCCGATAGAACACAATTTAAGGAATTGGTAGACCGTATTATTTTTGTTTTGAAACGTCTTATTGACTCTTTCGCGGTTGGTAATGTGATAAAAAATGGTATCCCTGTGGCTATTGTTGGAGAGCCAAACGTTGGTAAATCAACCTTGTTAAATGCCCTTTTAAATGAAGATCGCGCCATTGTTTCAGAAATTGCTGGTACAACACGAGATACTATTGAAGATGAAATTTCTATAGGCGGCATTGGGTTTCGTTTTATAGATACGGCGGGCATTCGTGACACTATTGATGTTGTTGAAAGCATCGGTATAAAAAAAACGTTTGAAAAAATAGATCAGGCTCAAGTGGTGGTTTATATTAGCCCCCTAACCCCCGAAGGGGGAATTGCTCATGGCACGCTAATCGAAATTGAAAAAATTAAAAATAAATATCCTCTTAAAAATCTTATTGTAGTTTTCAATAAAATCGATATGTTTTCTAATGAAAAGATTGCAAATATTCAATCGTCAATCGTCAATCGTCAATCGTCAATCGAAAACATACAATTTATTTCTGCCAAAACGGGTCAAGGCATGGTAGAATTTAAAAATATGTTGCTTGATTTTGTAAACACAGGTGCTTTGCGAAATAACGATACCATAGTGACTAATTCGAGACATTATGACTCTTTAATAAAAGCTCTTCAAGAAGTGGACAAAGTTAAGTTTGGTCTCGAATCAAACCTTTCAGGAGATTTATTAGCCATCGATATTCGTCAAGCTTTATACCATTTCGGTGAAATTACAGGAGAAATTACTAATGATGATCTTTTAGGAAACATTTTTGCTAATTTTTGTATTGGAAAGTAAATAAATAGTCATTTTATTTGATATCATTTAATTCGTTTTGATATTAAATTACTGATAATCAGATTTATAAAAAAACACATATTTTCCTTCTCTTTCTTTTGTAAGTTTATTATTTCGTAATTTTTACACCATTTTCACATCTTTTTTCTTAAATTTTAAAAAGGTGTAAAAATTACACCTCGTTTTTGGTAATTTCGCCAAAAATGTCACTTAGAGACATTATAGGACTTCTTAAGACTACTTAGAACCACTTAAAAATTCTTAACTCTCTTTAATTTCAATTCCAATGAGTAGTAATATTCATACACTATGTTATTTACATAAATTATTTGTTTTAATATTGATGGTCTCTACATTAAATGTGCAAAAGATGATTTTTTCATTTTAACAGTAATTTTTTAAATAAAAAAACTATCTTTACCATTCGTGTAACAATAGACCCTATTTTTTAGGGTTTATTGCAACATAAAAGGTAATGGCAAAAAGCACATACATATCAGAGAATTTAAACGAAGCCCAAATAGACTTATTAAAATATTTGGAGGATTATGAAATCCTTTATTTTAATTTGAAGGAGTTGGAGTTGCCAAAAAACCTAATCAGCAATGTCAATGAGTTAGTAGAAAACCTTTATCAAAAAGGTTTGCTAAACCGTATAGAGCGAGGGGTATATGCTAAACCCAATTATAACAATGTAAATGTGCTGGCAACTTATATAAGCTCTAATAGCACAATTGCTTATTGGTCAGCGTTACATCATCATGGTTTAACAGAACGTTTTCCTAATATAGTGTTTGTGAAAACTACACAGAGAAAAAGAGACACACAAATATTGGGTTCTACGGTAAAATTTGTTACTGTAAAAGAAAATAAAAATATAGGAGCGATTCAAGAAGGGTATGGAGACGATAGTTTTACGATAACCGATATAGAAATGACCTTGGTAGATTGCTTAGATCAACCCCGTTATGCTGGTGATTTTACCGATGTAATAAAAGCCTTTGCTAATGCAAAATTAACCAACAACAAATTAATAGAATATACTAAGACTTATGATAATATAGCCCTAACAAAGCGTGTAGGGTATTTAGCAACATTATTTCATGAAGATAAACTGCAAAGCTTTATTAATTATGCCAAATCACAAGTAAACAAAAGATACAGTTTAATAGATGCTGGTGGTTTACAGCAAGGAGAATTTATAAGTGAATGGAAACTGCGATTAAACATCAGTAAAGAAAACCTATTACAAATGGCACAAACCGAGTATTAAATGATTTTACAAAGAGAGATTATACAAAAAGCCCAAGAATGGAAAGTGCCCCCCGATACGGTAGATAAAGATTATGTTTTGGGGCATTTTCTATCGGTGTTTGTAGCTCATTATAAGGATGAGTTAGTATTTAAAGGCGGAACCTGTTTACGAAAATGCTATATAGAAAACTACCGATTTTCAGAAGATTTGGATTTCACAGCTTTAGATAAAAACTTTGTATTAGAGCAAAAAATGCTGCAAAGTATAGCTAAAATTACTGAAGAAGGAACAGGGATTCAATTTAGCGTCGATAAAATCAAACCCTTGAAGTTTCAAGATGAACCTAAAGGCTTTCAGGTTTACATAAAATACTGGGGAGCTAACCATTCCAAAAACCAACGACCATTACCGTCTAACCGTTGGCATACTAAAATAAAACTGGAAGTGAGCACTGACGAGGTTATGTTGTTAGATACTGAATCGTTGTCTATTATGCATCCGTATTCCGATGTCTTAACAGGAGAAAAGCAAAGTAGATGTTATAGCATTAATGAAGTTGTTTCAGAAAAATTAAGAGCATTAAAACAACGTTCTTATACTGCGCCTAGGGATTTTTATGACCTATTCCATTTAACGCAAAAATTTTCTAAAAAAGATTGGGAAATAGTGATTCCCATCTTTCTTAAAAAAATGGAACATAAAAATTTGGAGTACAAATCACCTGAGGATTTAATTGACGATTCTAAAATAACAAACGTCAAACGTGCTTGGAAAACCAGTGTAGCTCATCAAATTAAAGAAGGACATCAACCTGATGGAGATGAAATCATTGTAATAGTAACACAACGTATTAAAACGTATTTACCTAATCTCAAAAAATAAAAATTAAGTTTTTGGAAGTATGAACGCATCCCAAATATTCAGGTGCTTAAAATAAACACAATGTAAATTGCTTAACGGTATAATTTTATGACTATATGAAAATTCAAATTTGCTCAGATTTACATTTGGAATTTTCTAAAAATAGAGAATGGCTAAAACATAATCCGTTGGTGCCAAAGGGTGAGATCTTAATTATCGCAGGCGACACTTTTTATCTAGAAAGAGATTATTCTAAATTAGACTTCATAAATAAAATTTCTGAAGATTTTGAATACGTTTATTTAATACCAGGCAATCATGAATATTATGGTGGATATGATGCAGCAACAGCTTTATTTTCAAAACAAATAGAAATTAAAAAAAATGTACATATGTTAAACAATACATCTGTACAAATTGGTGATGTTAACTTTATATTTTCAACACTTTGGTCTAAAATAGAGAAGAATATTAATGAAATAAAATGGGGAATGAACGATTTTAGATTAATCAAGTTTGAAGAGGAACGATTCACCATTAATGATTATAATATGATTCATAATAAAGCCTTTGATTTTATATCAAATGAAATAAAAAAAGAAGGAAAAAAAGTTGTTATTACCCATCATTTACCAAGTGACCATTGTAATGTTGATGAATTTAAAGGTAGTGATCTCAATGAAGCATTTTGTGTTGAAAAAACAGAATTTATCTTAAATAGTGATGTTGATTATTGGATTTATGGTCATTCGCATAGAAATAAAGACGATTTTAAAATTGGAAATACTAATATGATAACGAATCAATTTGGTTATGCGGAATGGGGTGAACACAAAACATTTGATTATGAGAAAATTATTGAAATTTAATTGTGAAATGTAGTGTTATAGAAATAAACTAATAGGTGTAAATGATTTATTAAAATATTTGTGCCATTAAAATTATTATATAGAACCGTACCATTCATTTGGGCCTATTTTAAATGTCAAGTATTTTGAGCAAAAAAGTTGACATGTGTTAAAAGGAACGTATAATAATGAATTTGGATATTTGGTGTATAGACAATTACCTATAGAGGATGATGTGTTAAGCTTACCTAAAAAAAATAAGAGTAAGTTTTATATTAAGCTATTCACGTAAGAGAATATTCTTCATGTGTTAAGTAAAAAAAAGGCTTGTTGTCAACTGCAGTAAAGCTTCGAGGAAGTTACCAGATTTTGGTAATAATCTCGCGTTTTTAGTAAAAATATTTTTAGCGTAGATATCATAATAATACCAAAGGAAAACATAGTATTACACCATATTTACACCTCGATGGCTCAAAGGGACTGCCTTCAAAGGATTGTTACTTATTGCATCGGGAAGTAAATAAGTATTTTCTTTGGTGATATTTAATTCGTTTTGATGTTTTTTAATTGATAATCAAAGCTTTTTGCTAATTATAATTTTCTTTCTTTTTCTTTTGTTTGTCTTTTTTTATACAATTTGTACACTTATTGCACGCTTTTAGTAAGATAATTCTTTGAAAATATTCATAATTAGCCAGTTTAGTCTAAAAGAGTAAGCCTGCTTTTTATAAATGTTTATCCAAAATTTATAGGCGAATATGATTTTAATCATAAAAAATTCAATGGGTTATCATTAATTTTGTAAGCAAAATAAATATTGATTATGAAAACACAACTTTTTAAAAACTGGAAGTT
Organism: Changchengzhania lutea; assembly: GCF_006974145.1. Lineage (NCBI taxonomy): Bacteria > Pseudomonadati > Bacteroidota > Flavobacteriia > Flavobacteriales > Flavobacteriaceae > Changchengzhania > Changchengzhania lutea. The sequence continues at coordinate 3,271,815 of NZ_CP039456.1, forward strand.
TCTGTTGTCAATTATGATTATAATATTATTTTTTTCTTGCGAAAAAAGTGATGATTTAATTAATAACGATGTTACAGGAACCTATATTGGAACTCTAACAACAGATCTATCTCTATCTAATAATAGATCGAGCGAAACAACTAAAGCACAGCCTATTCCTGCAACAGTAGTAGTTAGTGAAGTAGGAAATCAAATTCAAGTATATTGTTTTGCTGAAGATTTCGAAACTACGATCATCCTTGATACTTACGATCATTATGAGAATGTCAAGGTTTGCTTAACCGGAGAAGCATTTGAAAACATGTATGGTCATATGCTTGGACAAGGTCACATGAATGGGAATATGCAACATAACGGTACAGGTTGGATGGAACATCTAAGCGATGAACATCAAGAAGATGATGAACATTTTGGAAGTTTTGACATGCAACACCATTCATTTAATTACCTGTTCAGAATGGATGATAGGGACTTTTATTTTGAAGGAATAAAAAAATAGTTCATCCATTATTTCCAATTTTCAGGCTTAGATTACTTCAGCAGCACTTACAAGCATGACTGATTTAGTTTCAATTCCTGTATAAAATTGAAAATTAAACAAAAATAGGTTGGGTCATGACCCAACCTATTTTTTATATTTACACACTTTGTGGGATAGACCTTTAAATTATGGGTAATCTTGAAAAACCTTTGCTAGTAATAAATTGCTATTCATTTTCTTTTTCTGGAATTGAAAAAAAATCTTATAAATACTATTGCAATTAGAATTACAAAGAACCACCAACCCATATATATTCCCTATAATAATAACCTTCAACATCGTTCATAATAATTTTAGATTTTATCCATTAATTAATTCTGTCGGAAACAATAAACTTATTATTTCATTTTATTATCTAGTTAAGGGTTAAAACCCTGCAATTCCATTGCAGTTACTTTAGTTTCTATAAATTTTTAAGAGCATTTTTGCCATTTCGACAGAGCGAGGAACGAGCAACGAGAAATCTTATCTTAATGAGATTCCTCTTCGTGCCTCATTCGGAATGACAAATTATTCTTAAAAAAAGAATTTCATTTTTTTGTTCAAAACTATGGACTTCCAGTCCATAGGAGTGGTTTATTCATATCCGCCATGTTCATTCCCTTGTCGCCCATCATTTTCATACTCGATTTCATACAATCATTGCTCATCATACCATTTTGGTTCATCATTTGCATCATGTTGCCCATCATATTTTCATCATTCATCATCTCACTCATCATGGAGTGCATCATGTGTTTGTTACCCATCATATTTTTCATCATCGTACTATCGTTCATCATTTGCATATCATTGCCTTTCATCATATTTCCCATCATCATCTTGTTGCCCTGCATCATTTGCATTGCATGATTACTACGCTGCATATTATCCATAAATTCTGTCATAAAATCGTGATTTCCGGTAATGGTATTAAAGATTTCTGTGCGGGTTTCAGGATTTTCCATTAATGTTTGAGGATCCGATTCCTGTTTGCAACTGTTTAGGCTTAATAGCCCAATTGCAGATAAAACAATTACTAGTATTTTCATAATTCCTTTTTTTTATTAAGTTAAACGTTCATTTTAATAAGCCCATTCCCAATGACCCATTTGGCCATAGTTAAGGGAATGGGTTATCAGCTATTAATTGGCAGATTTCAAAAAGGTTTCAATTTTATTAATTTCCATAGCTGTTAAATTCGCCCTTATCCTCATGTGCAAACTTATGGTTCCCCAATCGGTGTCGTTGTAATCAGCCGGAGAAGGTGCCAAATGACATCTGTTACAGGTTTCTCCCCAATATTGCGCTCCCGATTTTTCAATTTTAAAGTCATCTGTATCTGCATTTACATACGCATTTTTGGATGAAGAACAGGCCGTAATCGTGAGTCCCATAACTAAGATGGTCATTGCTCCTGTTAATATTTTATATGTAGTTTTCATATCTGTTATGTTTTATAATTATATTAAAATCCAATGGCCCAGTGCACAAAGAAGCCATTGGCTGTGCCACCTCCATCATGACCGCCAACGCTGTCCGTTGTCTGGTATGCAATTTTTATAACCGACCTCCATGTTAACCAATAATTTAAGCCGAAGGCATATTGATCAGATTGTTCTTCCCATTCGGCACCTTCTGGCGTATTGAGATTTGAATACCTTCCAACCAGTTCTAACTTTTTCAAAAAATCACTGCTAGCCATGGTTGGGCGATAGCTTAATTGAGCATAGAAGGAGTTGCTTTTATTATCGAATGTATATTCCTCTTCATCTCCGTCTTCATGAGTTTCGGTAAAAGTAGCATCATCAATATCAGAATTATTGTATTGCCCTTTTATATCAATAAATCCACTAATAGCAGGTATTTGTTTTATGAAAGCAAAATCAATTGCATATAAGAACGCTCCAGTATTTTCATATTCAGAATCTGTTGCCCCAACCTTGCTTGTTGAATATGTGGAAAAACCTATTTCTGTTGAGGAATCTGCAAAGGGCAATAACCCAATACGTCCTCCAAAAGCTTTACTGGTATTGTTGTCTTCAAAATTTTGAAACATAAGCATTCCAGCCTCTTCCGGTTCTTCACTGCCATCCTTTAATCGTGGGCCATTGGTTGAATAAACTGAATAGTTTAAAGAAGGGCCTCCAAGATCAAAAGCACCTCGAAGTTCCACCCCAATACCTGATGCAGGCGCAATACCATCATGACCAAAGCCTAAAGGCCTTGTTGGAAGCCTGTTAATCCAAGCGGGATGTAACCGTTCCATAAATGTTCCAAAAGGAAGCAGAAATTTACCAGCACGAACCGTCATGTTCTTATTTAAGATGTACATAACATCTGCGTATTCCAAACCTACTTCCAACTCGTTGTTTTCAAGTACAAATTCAAGTTCAGCCTCAAACATAAGTCTGTCGGAATGTTTGAACAGGAAAATAGGGGCAAATGCTGAGCCAACGTATGAAGATTCCTTTTCGCCTTCGGCATTCATAAAGTTTAATCCAGTATGGCCATAACCCCTAATCATAAACTGGGTTTTGCTTGGTTTGTACGGTTGAGATTCTGTTATACTATCAGTCTCAAAGTTGTTGTACGTTTGCCCATAAGTAATATGGCAAAACCCTACAATCGTTATTAGTATAATTAGCTTTTTCATTATTTAAGTGTTCTTATATAGTTAATAATTTCCCAGCGTTTTTTTTCTGGAATTGAAGCTTTGTAGCTAGCCATTGGCGCTCTTCCTTCAGCAATTTTCCAAAAAATAGCACCATCAGATTGAGATTGGACAGCTTCACTGGTCAAATCTGTTGGCTTAGGCGTTAATCCAGCTCCTGCCATACCATCTCCTTTGCCTTTTGGGCCATGGCAGACAAAGCACAGCACCTTGTAAAGTTTTTTCCCGGATGCCGCGGCATTAGCGTTCCCTTTTAAAGGGTTTACTATCTTGTCTGCACTGGCAGGTGCGACCCATTTCTTCTGTTGTACAGCTACGTAATTATTTTTGGGCGGATTTGTAAAACTTACAAACAGTGCAAACAATAAACCTGTACATGTAATACTGATTAATATTTTTTTTGTTTTCATTTTTATTTAATTGGTTTTTATAATTATTAAATTTAATAGTCGGTCAGATGTTTTATCTGCACAACTTTCGTTTTTATCTATATAATTTCATCATAGAAATTACGTTTCCAGTTTTCTGTGTTTTTATAATCTGTCATATTCATTCCCACTACTTCTTTAAATTGTTTTGATAAGTAACTTACGCTACTATAATACAACAAGTGATTAAACAGTATTGTTGAGAAATTGGCACAACAATTGGTAGCCAGAAGTGAAATTATGGCTATATATAGATGTAGATTAAGTTTAATCTACGGTGTAGAAAATCAAATTAAATAAGTCTCGTGTAGAATTTGTATGTCCTTGAATAACAAGGGCGGTCTATAATGTTTAAAAGGAACAATATTTTCATCTAGCCCTTCAAATAGATTTATATAAGTGTAAAAAAAAGTGTTTAGGAAAACTATATCTTCAGCCTGAAGTTCATTATTGGCTTTCTTGATAGTATCATCTCCTGTTTTTACATACGATTGACTGCTACAACAACCTTTTTCTTGAAATGTTGTGCATTTCTTGGTAGTACTATCTTTCTTTTGAACTTTGTCTTTACAGGCTTCCGCTTTGCCAAAAATAGCCATATCCACCAATTTATTACAGCAAAAGTGCATATTCACCGTAAAAGAAGAGGTGGAAAACAGTATGAAAACTGCTAAAAAGAAGGATGATATTTTAGTAAAAAAAGATCTCACATTATAAATTTAAGAATAATTGTCCAACATTCAAAATATTTTGAAACTAAACAAAACCTGTTAGTGTATTTAATATTAGGCTTTTAGAGGTTGAAAACATTAATTTAATTATACAAATGTAATTTTAAAGATGGAACAAAAAGATGACATTTGTCATCTTCTTAATGATTGATCACTTTCTAAAAACCATAAGCCAAAGAAAAATTTATCCCAAAAGGATGACCAGGACGTAAACCTGCTGGTACCCGAGATACGGCATACGTGGTGTCAAATACATTTATAATGTTTGACGATAGCATAATATTCTTGTTCAAAAAATAACGAGCCGATACGTCCATAACTAAACTAGAAGCTACTTTAAATTTTTCTGGTATAGGTCCCGAACCAGCTTTGGTTCTAAGCGATCCAATATACCTGGAGTTTATATTTACATCAAACCTTTTATGTTGTAAACCAATAGCCAAACTCAATTGGTTTTTTGCAATATATGGTATCTCGTCACCTGTAGTCACTACTCCATAAATGTCTTCATTGCTATCAAAACTTGTCAAGAACTCAGTATCAGTTAACGTATATGATAATGATATGGGAAGCTTAAATTGTTCAGTTGCATTTCGTAAGAAGTCATAGTTCAATAAAAATTCTATTCCACTTACTCGAACCTCCCCAGCATTAAATTGATCAAGACTTCCCGTGCCTCCGGTTGCTGCCAAATCACTTCCCAACAGGTTTTGATAATCGTTGTAGTAGGCCACCAACTCGCCTTTTAGTCCTTTATGGTTAAATCGGGTTCCCAGCTCGTAATTTATACTCTTTTCTACATCCTGTCCAGGTGTATTGCTTGGGGGGGAAAACCCTTTGTGCGCCCCACCAAAGACTGAGAAATTATTATTGAATCTATAATTTGCGCCCATACCGGGAATCCAAACATCCACGGTATTCTCTCTGCTTGCCAAATCTTGACCGGTCCTTGAGGGATCGTTTTTACCATAATCCGCCCTGCCCAATCTAATGTTTTCGTACCGCAGTCCAGGGGTCAAGGTTAAATTGTCAATATGGATGGTGTACAGTAAATGTGCCGCCAATGCTTTTGCATTGCTTATACGGTTGGCATCTGTTCCTTTTTCTCCAACGGTTGTACGTGTTAATTCTTTATTCTGAAAGGCATATCTATCCACCCATTGAAATCTGTCTTCATCATCTTCGTGGTAGCGTATGCCAGCTTCCAAGGTTTGCAACCAGTTTGCACCCCATTTTAATTTGGCAATGGATTGAATGCCATTAGATGTATAGACCCTGTTGTTTGCTTTTATCCCGAATACATCTGGTTGCGTGTTATCATTCCCCAAAAGGGTTTGGTATTCCATGGGAAAATCTTCTGGTGTCGAAAGCACATTATTAATACTTACACGTTCTCCAAGATTTACATCATCCAATTTGTACCAATTACGCTTGAACTTATTTAAATATGCCGTGGTATTTACCACTAATGAAGGCGACAATTTTATGAAATGTGTTAGTTGATATTGCTGGTGTTTGGCATTCATAATATCTTCCGATGATGCCCTGTATCTTCTGTAAGGGTTCTTTTCAAAATCTTCATCGGTTAATCCCAAATAGGTTTCGTTTGCCTTTTCTTCGGAATATTGAATTTTAAATGTTAGCGACTGATAGGTTTTAGCATCCATATTTGTATTGAGCCTAAACTTTGCTGAATAATCAGATTTGTCAAACCCTGTATTGCCACCCCCGTCAAGATCTTTAAACCCATCGGAATTATAATTGAAATAATCGGTTACAAAACCAAAATTTTTAAAACTATCGCCTATAATTACCTGGGTGTTTTTGGAATTGTAATTTCCTGCGGACATGGACACACTACCAGAATATTCATTGGGGATTTGCGAAGATATCATATTGATAGCTCCACCAGTTGTATTAGGACCATATTGTATTTGGCTACTGCCTTTGAGTATTTCCAGCCCTTCCATCCGTCCAATGGTTGGAAAATAATATGCAGCCGGGGCACTGTAAGGGGCAGGGGCGATGAGCACACCATCTTCCATTAAATTGATTTTTGCGCTCCTCTCTGGGGATGTCCCACGCAGGCTTATATTTGGACGCAACCCAAAGCCATCTTCTTCATAAATGTTCACTCCAGGGATGGTTTGCAGGGCTCTATTAATATCAGTATATAAAAACTTTTTTAAGTCTTCTTTTGTAATATAGCTTGCAGATCCGGTTTTGTTTTTAATCTCAAATTTACTACCAAGCATAGTATGCCCTATAAGAATGACTTCTTTTAGTTGTTCTGCTTTTAGTTTTGTTGTGTCTTCTTTTGGTGGATTTTTTTGTGCCCATATTGAAGAAAATTGTAAAATGGAAATAAGGAAAAAAAGAGTTCTCATTTGTGATATATAATTTAGAATGAATATAAATAGCGACAAATGTAATATACTACTTTTAAAAAGCCAATATTATTTAGAATAATTCTTAATAATATTTTCGGTTCATTTGGAATATCAAATTCAAATTGCAATAATCGGATATTATAATTTTGGCTTCAAGACTAAGGCGTCATAGACAAAACAGTATTGAATGAATTTAAAATTTAAACCATGAACAACTTTGTTTTTGCTATTTATTAATGCACATCGAGTTATATATAATTAAATTCTTTAGGTTTGTAAATTAGATAACAACCATTTAATTCACTAAAACAAAAAGTATGAACACGTATTTAAAATCAATCGGACTAATATTCATTACTCTTATAACATTTACAAACTGTAAAGAGCAAAACGTTGAAAAAGAAGAAGAAATAGTTGCTGTAGACGTTTCAGTAGAAAAAGAAGCTGTAGCAGCAGTTATGAAAAACTATAAAGATGCCGTTCAAAATTTAACTACCGAAGGGACAAAAGAACTTTTTACAAATGAAGCTACAGTTTTTGAATCTGGAGGCTCTGAAGGTACCTATGAAAATTATGAATCCCATCATCTTGGGCCAGAATTAAAAACGTTTGATAGTTTTACCTTTTCAGATTATAAAATTGATGTGAAAATAGATCTACCTTATGCGTTTACTACTGAAACCTATATTTTTACCATAGGCCTAAAAGCCAACGAAGAAAAAGGCAGGGAAGCAAGAATTATTAAAAAGAAAGGTGTTGCCACATCCGACTTAAAGAAAGTAGATGGACAATGGAAAATTACCAAAACACATTCTTCGTCAAGAGATATAAGAAAGGTATCTCATTAACACTATTTCTTTGAAATAATTTTTTTTTATTAGAACTAATCAAATTTAAATGATAGGATTAAATAATTTTTCGCATAGTATTTTATCTTTAAAAGATATATTTATCCAACTTGCAATTCAATAATTTTTTTATCAAATAACAAGAAAAGAAGTGTATTCATATTAGGATTGAGATCTACCCTTTCACGAATAAGGCAAAAAGCTTTTGTTATATGCGCTTCTACTGTTTTGGTAGAAACATTAAGGTATTCTGAAATTTCTATATTACTTAAACCTTCTTGCTTGCTTAGTAAGAAAACCCTTTTACATTTTGGGGGCAAATTTTGAATTTCTTTTTGGACCAAGAGATAGAGCTTTTCCAAAACAGTGTAATCTTCTTCTACGATAACATCAAGTGCTTCAATATATTTTTTTTCAAGCAGTGTTACAGCTCTGTTCTTTCTATATTGGTCTATGTATTCGTTATAAACAGATTTGTACAAAAAGCTTTTTATAGAAAACTTTTCATTTAAATAATTGCGTTTTTCCCATGTTTTTATATATACATTCTGTACAATATCCTCAGCTTGGGATTCATTGCTCACTAAACTATTTGCATACACACACAATTGGTGATTGTAAGAGTTTACCAAAAAAGAAAAAGCATCTTCATTGCCTTTTTTCAGGTGCGCTATCAAATTAGCGTTTTCTTTAAACTTACGGCGCATTCGTTGCTGAATATTAATTTTTTGTTCAATAATGCAACAATATTAATAAAAAAAAACCAAATACATTAGGGTTTTGTAAATGGGCTTCGTAATATAATTAATGAAGAGCACTAAGGGGAAAAAATTACTGGCAAAATATTTTACAAATTCCATAACAGCAACCGAGTTGGATGATCTCATGTTATGGCTTGAAAAACAGGATACCGAAGACCTTTTCATTTCCAGTTCTAAAATAGACTACGCAATTCGCAACAATATGTCCCAATACAATACAAAAAAAGCAGAAAAAATGCTGCTCGATAAAATAAGAAAAGACAAAACTATTTTAAATAGGCTTAAAATCACGAAGTTTTTTAAATATGCAGCAATAGCAATTCTATTTGTTAGTATTGGTTATTTTGTTCAAAACAATTTTAACCCATCAAATAAAATTGATGTGACAACTATCAATAAAAATGAGATAATCTTACAATTAGAAGACGGCAACATAAAAGTGCTCTCTGAAGATGGTACGGAAAAAGTTGTAAATAAAGATGGCAAAATCATAGGCGCACAAAAAGGAAATCAATTAATATATGATAACAAGCCTACTCTGGAAACATTGGTTTACAATACATTAACAGTGCCTTACGGAAAAAGGTTTGAATTAAAACTATCCGATGGCACTCATGTTTATTTGAATGCAGGCACATCTTTAAAATATCCGGTTAAATTTCTGAAAGGGAAAAAACGACAAGTTTATTTAAATGGAGAGGCCTTTTTTGATGTCACAAAAGATACCAATCATCCTTTTATTGTCAATATGAACAATGTAGGCGTTAGGGTATTTGGTACAAAATTTAATGCATCCTCTTATCCTGAAAATGATGAAGTGACTACAGTATTGGTTGAAGGTTCCGTCAGTGTTTTTGATAACAATATGGATTATGATGAAAAAACGGCATCACCATTAAAATCTGGATACTTAGCATCTTGGAATAAACATAATAAAGAAATTTCAATTGAAGAAGCTGATTTAGAAATGCATACCGCTTGGATAGAAGGGCGAATTCTATTTAGGCATGTACCATTTAAAAATATAATAAAAAAACTAGAGAGACATTATGATGTAACTATTATGAACAACAATAAAAATTTAGATAAAGAGTTTTTTACCGCTAGTTTTGATATAGAAACCATAGAACAAGTCATGGAAACATTCCACAAAAACTATAATATTAATTACTCTTTAATTAACAATCAAATAATCATTAACTAAAACAATTTAAAATATGGTATAAAAAAACTTTATAAAACTAAAACAAAATCCAAAAAAAGACTATTTCCTTATATTTTGTATGTCCAAATAATATAATAAAAGGAAAAAATCGGAAAATGCTGTAACATCTTCCGATTTAAAACATGATTAATAAATAATATTAACCAATTAATTCATTACAAAAATATGAAAAATCCATTTAAGCAAAGGAGTTTAAACTCTTTTCAAATAAAATTCGATTTAAAAATGAAGCTTACCACATTATTTCTAATCGTTTCTTTTCTCAATCTCTATGCAAATGAATCTTATGCCCAGAAAACCAAGATTACATTACATATGGAAAATGCTACTATTGAAAACGTTTTGTACAAAATAGAATCACTAAGTGATTTTAAATTTATGTTCAATGACAATGAAATTGACTATAAGAAGAAAATTACGGTTATCGCTAATCGCGAACGCATATCCTCTATTTTAACCCAAATATTTTCAAATTCAAACGTAGCTTTTGAAGTCTATAAAAAACAAATTATATTAAAAATCGACCCACTAAAAAACCAAGTCAACATTAGTCCCGTTAAAGCGGTAGGACTAATCCAACAAACGATTACTGGAAATGTTTCAGATATCAACAACCAACCATTATTGGGTGTAAATATTGCTGTAGAAGGCACCACCACAGGAGCAATAACAGATTTTGATGGTAATTACAGTATTAAAGTAGATTCCGATCAGGCTGTGTTAGTGTTTACCTATATAGGTATGAAAACTGTTCGCAAGGCAGTAGGGCAAAATACTACAGTAAATGTTAGAATGATTGAAGATGATCAATCTCTACAAGAAATTATTATTACAGCAACTGGTGCTCGTAAAAGAGTAGAGATGGGTAATTCAATAGCCAACTTAAAAGTTTCCGACGATGTTAAAGAACGGCCTATCAATAATGTTTTTGACATTCTTCAAGGGCAAGCTGCTGGTGTGTCAATTGGTGCTAGTGGAGGATCTGTTGGTATGGGGTCAAGAATCAGGATTAGAGGTTCTAATAGTGCATCATTATCCAACGAACCTGTAATATATGTTGATGGTGTTTTAATAAACAACGAGTCCAACTCTATATCTTTCGAGACAGGAGGACAATCTCCTTCAAGACTAGATGACATTAATCCAGAAGATATTGAGTCTATAGAAGTTGTAAAAGGCCCTTCGGCTGCAACACTTTACGGCTCTATCGCTGCAAATGGTGTAATTTTAATTACAACAAAAAAAGGGAGTGCTGGAGATCCAAGGTGGTCTGCATTTATGGAAACTGGTTTCGTAGAAGATGTCGTTACCTACCCTAAAAATTATCAGGCATTTGATGCTTCTGGAAACCCTGGCTTTAATTTTGAAGCTGCAGAAGGAACTTTTGTGCATGATGTAGTTAATTCTTTTCAACCACTTAACGATTCCCGTACTTCACCTTTTCGTACTGGCCAATCGGTTGGTGCTGGTTTAAGTGTATCAGGTGGTAGCGAAGCGCTTACATATTTCTTATCTGGAAGCATGAGCGATAGTGAGGGAGTCGTACCGGTAAGCAATATAAGAAAAACCAATTTCAGAGGAAATTTTGGAGCACAAATCACAGATGAACTAAAGATGAGTTTAACGACAAGTTATACAAATAGTGATTTGGAATTACCTTTAAATGATAATTTTGCGCTTGCTTTAATGAGTCAAGGCCTTAACGGGACATCTTCAATTGATGTCAACGATGGCTGGGGAGAATTTACCCCTGCTGAACTTTTTACAATTGATACAAGACAATTAGTAAATCGTTTTACCAGTGGATTGGAAACCATTTGGAAACCATCTGAAAAGATAAATGTTCGTGTATTTGGAGGTCTTGATTTTACGTCACGATGGGATTCTCAATTCTTCCCTACTGGAGAAGCACCAGCATTTCTAAATTATGATGAAGGTGCTCGTTTTTCAAACAGGTTTAACGACTTTGTTTATACATTTGATGCTGTAGGTTCATACAGCACAAATTTTTCTGAAAACATAACATCACGTACATCTGTAGGTCTTCAATATTTACAAAAACTTACTCAAGGTACTTTTACAACAGGACTACAATTGGTAGCTGGTAGCAATTCTATTGCTGGTGCAGCTGTTACTTTAAGTGATGAGCAAACTATAGAACAACGTACCATTGGTGCATTTATAGAAGAACAGGTAGGGTTTAATGATAAACTCTATGTAACTGGTGCTGTTCGTACAGATAGAGGAAGTTCATTTGGTTCTTCTTTCAAATCTGTTTTTTATCCTAAATTAAGTGCTTCTTGGTTAATATCTAATGAAGATTTCTTTAATCCAAATGATAAAAGCTGGATTAATTCACTAAGATTAAGAGGCGCATGGGGTGCTTCTGGTGTACAACCTGGTACAAATGATGCATTACGCTTTTTTGATCCAATTGCTGCAACTGTAGATGGTGTTAGCGTTACAGGTGTTACCATTGGTGGTGTAGGAAATGCCGATCTTAAACCAGAGCTTTCAAAAGAATTGGAATTTGGTGCAGATATAAAATTATTCTCCAATAGAATAAGTCTTGATTTAACTTATTTTAACAAGCAAACAGAAGACGCATTGATTTTTAGACAACTACCGCCTTCACTAGGTGTTGGTGCTGGTCGTTTTGAAAACTTAGGGTCGGTTAAAAATACAGGTTTGGAAATTACTTTAAATACAAGCATTGTTGAAACTGAAAAATTCTATTTCGACCTAGGCATAGTAGCATCCTTTATTGATACTGAACTTAAAGAATTAGGAGAAGGCATTGAGCCTGTTATTTTTAATACCGGCATTCAAAGACATATAGAGGGCTATCCTTTAGGTGGTTACTGGGATGAAGAATATACTTTTAACGATGCTAATGGAGATGGTTTTATAGGGCAAAATGAAGTTCAAGTAGGAGAAACAGTTTATTTGGGAACGCCATTTGCTACTACTGATATTACATTTTCCCCAACCGTAGGTTTATTTAACAATGCCTTGGTTTTTAGGGGATTATTGAATTATAAAGGTGGCCAAAAACTTTATAACAATACTGGAGCATGGAGAAATGGCAATAGTAATACCCAGGAGCTAAACGATCCCAATGCATCTTTGGCAGGACAAGCAAGAGCCGTAGCTTCTAAATTTTTTGGCACCAATGCAGGGTACATTGAGGATGCATCGTTTTGGAGGTTAAGGGAAATTTCGCTTACTTACAATGCACCTCAAAAATTTGTTAGTAATATTGGGTTTTCACGAGTGAGCCTTACTTTATCTGGTCAAAATTTAGGTATATGGACCGATTACTCTGGATTGGACCCTGAAATAAGTTCAAGTGGTCAAGACAATTTCGAAACCGAGGAATTCCTTAGTCAGCCACCAACACGTTCATGGAAGATTCGTTTAAATCTCTCATTTTAATAACTAAATTATTTAATAAATAATAAAGATATACTCGAATTATGAAAAAATTAATAAAAAACACAAATATAAATAGAAGTTATAACGGGCTATTTTTAGTTGGTCTTTCACTACTTCTTGCGCTTGGAACGGTATCATGTGATAGTATAGTTGATGTTACCGATCCAGATATTGTAACTCCTGAATCACTAAACAGCGAAGCAGGAATACAAACACTTAAAGCGGGATCCTTGGGTGATTTTGCTGTAGCAATGAGTGGGTCGGCTGCTGGACATGGTGCGACAACTGGGTTAATATCAATGAGTGGTTTAATGGCCGATGAGTACGATTATTCTGGAACTTTTCCTACCAGAAGAGAAGCCGATACCAGAATCCTTCAAAACATCAATAGTGATATGGATAATATTTTCTCTAACATGCACAGAGCACGTGCTGGAGCAGAAGCTACTATAGACTTAGCTCAAGGCTTTGGTGGTGTTCCAGAAGTTGAAAGTGAAATGCAAAGTATTGTAGGATATACCTATGTTATGTTTGCTGAAACTTTTTGTGGTGGTGTACCTTTTAGTAAAGTACCATCTGGTGGAGGAGACATTATTTATGGGGAGCCATTATCACAAACCGAAATGTTTAATGTGGCTATTACCTGGTTTGATCAAGCATTTTCTAGTAGTAGCGGAAACTCTGATTTAGCTAATCTGGCACGTGTAGGAAAAGCACGTGCAATGCTAGGATTAGGTCAAATTAGTGCAGCTGCAAATGAAGTTGCTACTGTAGCAACAGATTTTGTTTACAACATAGAGCATTCTGTTAACAGCAGAAGACAGGAAAATGGTATTTATATCATGAGTACAGTTAGACGTCAGTTCTCCATAGCCGATGGAAAGGGAGGTAATGGTTTAATGTACCGTTCAGCGAATGATCCCCGTACACCATGGGATGGTGGTACTGACTTTGGACAAGATGACATTACTTTGTATTATAATCAATTAAAATATACGGATGAAAATGCGTCTGTTGCTTTAGCTTCAGGAATTGAAGCCCGTTTAATTGAAGCTGAGGCTCTAGCTGATTCAGATGATGGAACTGGTACTCATACTATTCATAATGCCCTCAGAGCAACTATGAGTCTTCCTGCCATAGATTTTTCTGGTTTAACAGGTGATGATCTCATATTAGCACACATGGCTGAAAGAGCTTTTTGGTTGTATAGTACAGGACATCGTCAAGGTGATTTAAGACGTCTTGTAGATGTTTATGGTATGCAAGCCTCTGATGTGTTTCCATGGGGAGATTATTTTAAAGGTGGTAGTTATGACTCTAATCTAACGTTTCCAGTCCCTCAATCTGAAGCTAATAACCCAAACTACGTAGAATGCTTATAGCTCTTTGTGGTAAGTTTAATTGTTTTTAGTCAAAAAAAGGGGCTCTTAAAAGAGCCTCTTTTTTATTTCAATCTTCATTTAATTTTATAAATTGTATCACCAAATATAATTATAGTATATGCCTAATCAGCTTCATAGTTCAAAACCAATAAGTACTACACGCTTTTCTGTTTTATCGTTTTTATTTTTTTTATCGGGAACTTCAGGGTTAATATTGCAAGTAGTTTGGATGTACCGTTTGGGCTTAATTTTTGGAAATGCAGCTTACGCTACCGCAGCCACATTAGCTGCTTTTTTTCTAGGATTAGCCATTGGAGGTTGGTTTTTAGGGAATGCTTCGGCCCAGTTTAAACGACCACTGTTTGTATATGGCCTTATGGAAATTGGTATCGCTTTAACAGCCCTTCTTTTAATTCCGGGGATAGAATTTTATGAAACACACTATGCCTCAGTAGTAGCTTTAACTGATGGTAAACAAAGTTTTCTAACAATATTAAAATTTATTTTCAGTATTACCCTCCTTCTTTTACCAACGGCACTTATGGGAGGAACCTTTCCTGTTTTAGCGCAATTTATAGGAAAAGAAAAGCGCCAACTAGCAAATAGAGGCACTATTTTATATGCGGTGAATACCTTAGGAGCCTCAATTGGAGCTTTATTAGCTGGATTTTTTTTACTATCTAAATATGGTGTGGATACAACCTATTATTTTACCATAGTTTTAGTGGCAAGTATTGGTTTTTCAGCAATCTTAATGGACAGGTTATTTATAACAAATAAAGAAACATCAGTAATTAAAAAGGATAATAAAGCTTCTAAAACTATAACCAAATTAGATAATATTAATTATTTAGAGTTAAAAATATTAGCATTTTCCTCAGGCTTATTGGCTTTATCAATCGAAACTATTTGGACAAAAATGTTCGCTCAGGTTTTACAAAATTCTATATATTCTTTTTCTGCAATTTTAGTAGTATTCCTTTTTTCCTTAGGAATTGGAGGCGTTCTTTCGCACAAGTTAGTAAAAGTATCTCGTCATCCTAAATATGTATTATTAATACTTCTATCTTTAGGAGCCATCTCAGTGGGTTTTTCACCTTATGTATTCAACACATTAACAAAAGGCTTAGGGTATCTTGCTCCCAGCGCATCATGGTTTGCTTATCTTATAGCTGTATTTAAGTTAAGTTTTCTAGTTGTTTTTTTACCAACCGTAATATTTGGTGCTATTTTCCCTTTTTTATTAAAAGCATCACCAGTTATAAATCAATCTCCTGGTAAATTTGTAGGTAGACTAGTCTTATTCAACTCAATAGGTAGTACCATTGGCCCCATCTTAGCTGGGTTTATTTTACTTGATGCTATAGGTATTTGGATGACAATTAAAATTATTGCCATTTTATATGGCTTTTTGGCGCTATATATTTATTTTACATTTAATATTAAGGTCGTAAAAAAATGGTTATTGTTACCAATAATAGGGATTATTGGTGTAGTCTCAATTACTAATCCACCAACTGTAAAATTACAAAAAGGAGATAAAATTTTAAAGATGTGGCAATCTAGCGATGGGTTTGTATCTATTGTTGAGTCTGGAAAAAATATCCAAATGAGACTGGATAATTTTTATGTGCTTGGTGATTCTCGTTCAATTTTGGTTGAACAAATGCAAGGGCATATACCTCTGTTAATTCATCCTTCACCAAAAAAGACACTTTTTTTAGGAATGGGAACTGGGATTACAGCTGGAGCTTCATTGAGTCACAACGTAGAACGTGTTGTTGTTGTAGAACTAATTTCAAATGTCATTCCTGCAGCAAAAAAGTATTTTTCATCTTGGACAAATAATCTTTTTAATGATAAACGTGTCGAAATTATTGCCGATGATGCACGTAATTTTTTACTTGGTTCCAACGAAAAATTTGATGTTATCGTAGGAGACCTTTTTACGCCCTGGCATGCAGGCACAGGCAGCCTCTATACTATTGAGCATTTTAAACAGGCCAAAAAAAGCCTTAAAAAAGGTGGGATTTTTGCGCAATGGTTACCTTTATATCAACTTACCCCTAAAAGTTTTGAGATAATTTCGGCAACTTTTGCCTCTGTTTTTCCTAATGTAACTTTATGGCGAGCAGATTTTTCGGGATCACGTGCTAGTATTGCCCTAATAGGTCAGGAAGATGGTGCTAAACTCAGCCACAAAGTTCTTAAGAAGAATATTTCTAATTTAGTTGAGACTAAAGAAAGTGCATCTAATAAATCTATCGACCATATGGCTGGTCTCTTTTACCTGGGAAATTTAGACGCTCTTAAAAATCGTTTGACAGGAACTGTAGTAAATAACGATGACAAACGGACAGTGGAATATAAAACCCCAATTTTATCACAACAGGCAAATGCTGGGAGCGAAACGTATATCGTTAATCAAGAATTATACAACCTTTTGTCTACGTTGGCTACTAATCTTCCTGCTGAAAAAGATCTGTATCTTTCTAAATTGCCTCCAAGGGAACTAAAGTATGTGAAAGTCGGCTTAAAGTACTTTCGTTATTTACAGTTAATTTCTGATGGGAATGAAATCGAGGCTGAAAGCATTCTTGAACAAATACATCTTTTATCACCAGGCTTTTTAAAACGTAAAAAAAATCCTTCTAGTATTAATGACTGATAGTTAATAAAAATTAACACTATATGGGTCATCTAGAACAAAAGTAAATTATTTTAATCCGTTATTACACAAGCATTTTTTTCTTCATCCTGTATAATTTTAAAACCATTGGAATGAAGCATATTTATTACAGAAAAAGTGTATATCTACCGTAAAGGAAAAGGTGGAAAACAGTTATGAAAACTGCTAAAAAGAAGGATGATATTTTAGTAAAAAAAGATCTCACATTATAAATTTAAGAATAATTGTCCAACATTCAAAATATTTTGAAACTAAACAAAACTCTGTTAGTGTATTTAATATTAGGCTTTTAGAGGTTGAAAACAATAATTTAATTATACAAATGTAATTTTAAAGATGATAAATGTCATCTTCTTAATGATTAATCGCTTCTTAAAAACCATAAGCCATAGAAAAGTTAACCCCAAACGGATGAACAGGTCTTAAACCAGCAGGCACCCTAGACACTGCATAAATAGTATTGAATAGATTTATAATATTAGAGGACAACGTAAGGTGTTTATTTAAACAAGATGATATTTATCATAAAATATAACGAATAGATAGCTTTAATTTGCAAAGATAATTAGTGGAGTTTGGCTGAATATTACGTTATCTAGGTTTCAAAATAACCAAAATAGCTCAACTATTTTCAATCAAAACATAATTTTAAAAATCTAAAATTATGTTAAACAAAATTATAGTGTTAAAATTTTTGTAGCTTTGTAAAACTAATGAAGAAGACTTTTTATAAAATATCATCCTTTTTAATGGCATTATTAGTAATGCTCTCAACGGTGTCTTTCACAATCGAAAGTCATTATTGTGGTGATATTTTAGTTGATGCTTCGTTCTTCGGTACAGTTGAAACTTGTGGTATGGATTCACTACAAGCTAAATCTACAAAAGATACTCTTGAAAGAAAGCATTGCTGTAATAATGAGCAAATTACCATAAATGGTCAAAATGAGTTAAGCGTTTCGTTTAATAACCTGACAAATGATCAGCAAATTTTTGTTGCATCATTTGTATATGCTTATATTAACCTTTTTGAAGGTCTGGAAAACAAAGCATCCTCATTTTCAGAATACCCTCCACCACTTATTGTCAAGAATATCTACAAGCTTGATGAGACTTATTTAATTTGATTTTTAAACAATAGACTTTATTATCCAATGGATACTATTCCATTAGGATGGTTTTTTGTATTCGGTATTTTCTTAATACCAATGTTTAATTGTTTAATTATCAAAATTTATGTTAAATAAAACTATCCGTTATTTTCTTGAAAATAAGTTGATAACATTTATATTACTCGCCGCATTTATTGTTGGAGGATTTATTACAGCACCTTTTAACTGGGAAACCTCGTTAATAGAGCGAAATCCAGTACCTGTTGATGCGATTCCTGATATTGGCGAAAACCAACAAATTGTATTTACCGAGTGGATGGGCCAATCTCCCCAAGATATTGAAGATCAAATAACCTATCCATTAACGACCTCTTTACTAGGAATTCCAGGTGTAAAAACTATACGAAGTAATTCCATTTTCGGGCTATCCAGTATTTACATCATTTTTAATGAAGATGTAGATTTCTACTGGAGCAGGACACGAATACTTGAAAAACTAAATTCATTGCCACCTGGTACAGTTCCTAATGAAGTGACTCCAGCCCTTGGCCCTGATGCAACGGCCTTGGGTCAAGTGTATTGGTACACCTTAGAGGGAAGAGACCCTAAAACAGGTAAAGCAACAGGAGGTTGGGATCCTCAAGAATTAAGAACTATTCAGGATTTTTATGTACGTTATTATTTAACTGCTGCATCTGGAGTTTCAGAAGTTGCTTCCATTGGGGGCTTTTTAAAGGAATATCAGGTTGAAATTGATCCTGATGCCATGAAAGCCAATAATGTAGATGTTGGTATGATCATGAACGCTGTAAAAAACAGTAATCTTGATATTGGTGCCCGAACTTTAGAGTTTAATAAAGTTGAGTATTTAGTACGAGGCTTAGGATATATTAAAAATTTATCTGATTTAGAAGAAAGTGTCGTTGCGGTAAAGGATAATGTGCCCATACGACTAAAAGATGTCGCTAAAATACAATTTGGACCAGCGGGTCGTAGAGGAGGTCTCGACAAAAGTGGTGTGGAGGCTGTTGGAGGTGTTGTTGTAGCACGTTATGGCGCCAACCCGCAAGCGGTGATCCAAAACCTGAAAGATAAAATTGAAGAAGTTGCCCCGGGCCTGCCTTCTAAGACCCTGGCCGATGGAACAGTTTCTAAGGTGACCATAGTGCCTTTCTATGACCGTTCAGGTCTAATTCAGGAAACCATAGGGACTCTCGAACTAGCACTTTCCCACGAAATACTGATTAGTATTTTAGTGGTAATCGTATTGGTTCTTAATCTTAGGGCCTCCGTATTAATTTCAAGTATATTGCCCGTTGGCGTATTGATGACCTTTATATTAATGAAATATTTTGGTGTAGACGCCAATATTGTAGCCCTTTCGGGTATTGCCATTGCTATTGGGGTCATGATTGATGTGGGGATAGTTTTTACCGAAAATATAGTGAGGCATTTGGAAATGCCCGAAAATGAAGGCGTAAGAGGTAAAAAATTGGCGCAGGTCATTTATGTTGCCACGGTGGAGGTGGCATCGGCCGTAATTACTGCTCTTGCTACCACAGTCGTGAGTTTCTTACCTGTTTTTGCCATGCAGGCCGCCGAAGGTAAATTGTTTAGACCTTTGGCGTGGACCAAAACGTTTGCGTTGATTTCAGCACTGTTCATTGGAATTATGTTTATTCCTGCCTTGGCAAAAATTTTGTTTTCCATTAGAATTGATACAAAGAGAACGAGCCGAATATTTAATGCAATCTTGATCAGTTTTGGATTTGTTTTCCTAATCGCTTATGGAAGCATTATTGCCATAGCCCTAATTGCTATTGGGATAAATAATTTGCTTACGCAAGTGCCAGAAAAAACATTTTTAAAAGGAAAATTAAAGCTTCCTTATTCCGAAAAAATAGCCAATTATATCAATATAGCTATCGCAATTGTAATTTTAGTCTACTTTCTGACTATAGAATGGATGCCTTTGGGAGTATCAAACTCCACATTTGTCAACTTTATTTTTGTGATATTAGTAATAAGTTTGGTTTTGGGGACATTAATGGCCATAGTGCATTTTTACAAAAGCATCTTAACCTGGTGTTTGGATAATAAATGGAAATTTTTAATGATCCCTATTTTCGTGGTTTTCTTTGGTGTAACCATTTGGTTAGGGTTTGGCAAAGTCCTTGGTTTTATGCCGGAATTCACTAAAAACAATGTGGTTTGGGAAAAATTGGACAAAAACTTCCCCGGGTTGGGTAAAGAGTTTATGCCAGCCTTGAATGAAGGGTCTTTCTTATTGATGCCAACTACCATGCCCCATTCAAGTATTACCGAGAATATGGAAGTTATTGCAAGTATTGATAAACACGTCATGAGCATACCTGAAATCGGGTCTGCGGTAGGTAAATGGGGACGTGTGAACTCAGCCTTGGATCCTGCACCTACATCCATGTATGAAAACACCATAAATTACATTCCAGAATATATTTTGGACGAAGATGGGCACAGAGAGCGTTTTAAAGTCAATAAACACGACGCTTTTGTTTTAAAAGATGGTACCACCTATACATATGGTACTGACGAGTTTCGTAAAATAACGGAAGAAGAACTTATTCAAGATGATGACGGTGAAAACTTCAGGCAATGGCGCGAACACATCGAGAAACCAGATGATATTTGGAATGAAATTGTTAAACACGCCAAATTCCCAGGATTGACTTCTGCACCAAAGCTACAACCAATACAGACACGATTAATCATGTTGGCCACGGGAATGCGTGCTCCCATGGGCATAAAAGTATTTGGTCCAACATTGGAAGCGATTGAAAAAGTTGGGTTTGAACTGGAGAATATTTTAAAAGAAGTCCCTAGTGTTAATCCCCCAACGGTGTTTGCGGATAGGGTAGTAGGTAAACCTTATTTAGAGATAAAACTAAACCGACAAGCCATGTCGCGATATGGATTGACCATTAAGGACATGCAAATGCAATTGTCGGTAGCCATTGGTGGTAAGCAACTCTCAACAACCGTAGAAGGCAGGGAACGATTTCCTGTTCGTGTGCGTTATGCTAGGGAATTTAGGGATAATCCAGATGATATTAAAAAGATATTGATACCAACGCCTGCGGGTGTTCAAGTTGAATTAGGTGAGTTGGCCTCATTAGAATATGTTAGAGGACCACAAGT
Source organism: Changchengzhania lutea (assembly GCF_006974145.1). Classification (NCBI taxonomy): domain Bacteria; kingdom Pseudomonadati; phylum Bacteroidota; class Flavobacteriia; order Flavobacteriales; family Flavobacteriaceae; genus Changchengzhania; species Changchengzhania lutea. The sequence goes on from NZ_CP039456.1 coordinate 3,293,187, forward strand.
GATCAAGAGTGAAGATACCTTTTTAACGGGTTATGTTATTTTCGACATGAAAGATGGCTATGCCGAAACCAATGTAGTTGAGGACGCTCAGGCACTTATCAAGAAAAAAATTGATTCAGGGGAATTTAAATTACCAGATGGCGTGACGTACCGTTTTACGGGAAATTACGAAAATCAAGTTAGGGCATCAAAACGTTTATTGATTGTTGTCCCTATTTCATTAATTGTAATCCTATTAATTCTATATTTTCAGTTTAAATCTATGGTGCCCTCACTTATGGTATTCTCAGGAATATTTGTGGCCTTTGCCGGTGGTTTTATTATGATTTGGTTATATGGACAAGGTTGGTTTTTGAACTTTGACGCATTTGGGGTGCACATGCGTGATTTGTTTCAGCTGCATACCATAAACTTAAGTGTCGCCGTTTGGGTAGGATTTATAGCACTATTTGGTATTGCTACGGATGACGGGGTGATTATGGGAACTTATCTGACCCAGGTATTTGATAAGAGACATCCAGATACGGTCAAAGATATACGGGCTTCGGTAATTGTGGCAGGGTCCAAAAGGGTTCGCCCTGCAATGATGACCGCAGCGACGGCCATTATCGCTTTAATCCCTGTACTTACAGCTACTGGTAAAGGTTCCGACGTGGTTATCCCCATGGCCATCCCCACCTTTGGGGGGATGTTGCTACAGGTCATGACCATGTTTGTGGTTCCTGTACTTTACAGTATGTGGAAGGAGAAAGGATTAAAAAAACAATTAAAATTAAGTAATGCTTAAATTTATAAAGATGACAGCGAATACTAAAAAATATCTTTTCTTGAGTCTAGTTGTACTGTTTACAACAAGTATTTTCAGTCAAGAAAATTTGAATAACTATTTGGAAATAGCAGCCAATAATAACCCTGCTTTAAAGGCAAAGTTTAATGATTATATGGCTGCTATGGAAAAAGTACCTCAGGTAGGTACTTTACCCGACCCCACTTTTGCTTTTGGGTATTTTATCCAACCTGTAGAGACAAGGGTTGGTCCACAAAGGGCAAACTTTAATTTAATGCAAAGCTTTCCGTGGTTTGGCCTGTTAAGCGCTAAAGAGGATGTTGCGACCGAAATGGCAAAAGCCGTGTACGAGGATTTTGAAAACACAAAATCCAATATCTTCTTTGAAGTAAAAGCAGCCTATTACAACTATTATTTTATTGAAAAGGCCATAGAAATTACTAAAGAGAATATTGAAATACTCGAAGTTTTTAAACGCCTGTCTTTAGTGAAGATTGAAGCGGGAAAAGCCTCTATTGTAGATGAATTGCGTGTTGAATTGGAGTTGAATGATCTAGAAAACCAATTAGAACTGTTTTTGGATACAAAAGATGTTTTGCGGATAAAGTTCAACAACTTATTGAGCAGGGATGATATGTCTGAAATACTGGTTCCAGAAGTATTGTGGCAAGAAGAAATTCCTTTGGAACAGTTGGATATGCTCGACGAAATATATGCCTCAAACCATCAAATAAAGAGCATAGAGCATAAGTTGAACGCTTTTTTAAATCAGGAAATTGTAGCCAATAAAGAAGGACTGCCAAAGTTCAATGTTGGTGTGAACTACACCATAGTAGGAAACAACCCTAATTCAACAGCATCAGATAATGGTAAAGACGCGTTCTTGTTTCCATCTGTAGGGGTTACCATTCCTATATATCGCAGGAAATATAAAGCTTTAATAAAAGAAGCACAATACAGACAAAAAGCAGAAATATCCAGAAAAGAAGACAAAAAGAACACCTTGAGTTCGGTTTATGAAAACACGCTTAAAGACTTTAACGATGGCGACAGACGGATTGCTTTAAATTTAAGACAATCTAAAATCGCAAAAAAAGTATTGGATATATTAATTGTTTCGTACTCTACAAACGCTAAAGACTTTGAAGAAGTATTGCGCATAGAACGCCAATTACTTAAATATGAGTTAGAACATCAAAAAGCATTAACCGATAAAAATGCCGCAGCAGCATTTATGGATTATTTAATAGGAAAATAAAATGAATATCATGAAAAAATACAAAAAATATATCATAGCAGCCGGTATTCTAATACTCGGAATTATTTTAGGAAACGTGTTTTCAGGTGGGGACTCAGAAACGACGCATACCGAGGGCGAACACGAATATGTTCAAGATCCCGAAACACAATTATGGACTTGCTCCATGCATCCACAAATAAAGATGGAAAAACCCGGAAATTGCCCAATTTGTGGTATGGAACTTATTCCGTTGGAAGCGTCCAGTGATTCTTCAGAAAACATTGCAGCCAATGAAATTGTAATGAACGAAGAAGCTTATCAATTGGCAAATATACAGACTACAGTAGTCGAAAAGGCAAGTGCCAATAAAGAGATACGGTTGTTGGGTCGCGTAAAACCTGATGAACGTAGATTGTATTCCCAAGTGTCACATATACCTGGTCGTATAGAACGTTTGTACGTTAATTTTACTGGTGAAAAAGTGTATAATGGTCAAAAAATAGTACGTATCTATTCACCGGAATTAATCTCAGCCCAAAAAGAACTTTTCGAGGCCATTAAGTCTAAAGATGTTTATCCACAGTTATATACCGCATCGCGTAATAAATTAAAGCTTTGGAAACTGACAGACAAACAAATTGAGGCTATTGAGGCTTCAGGAAGCGTTCAAGAACAGATTGATATTTTATCCGATCATTCAGGTTATGTAATGAGTAGAAATGTAGAGGTGGGAGATTATATTAAGGCTGGTGGCAATTTGTTTGATATTGCCAATTTAAGTTCAGTTTGGGTCATGTTTGAGGCCTATGAGGCAGATATCCCTTGGATACACATTAACGACAAGGTAAGCTTTAATATACAGGCTATTCCTGGAAAGGACTTTGAAGGTAAAATTACCTATGTGGATCCTTTTGTGTCCTCTAATACTAGGGTTGCCAAAGTACGTGTAGAGGTAAAAAATCCATCAAACAAGCTTTTGCCGGAAATGTATGCAAGTGGCATTATTCAGGCAAAAATGAAAGGGATGGAGAATACCATTGTCATCCCAAAATCGGCTGTACTATGGACAGGAAAGCGAGCGGTTGTTTATGTAAAGGTTCCACACGAAAAGACCATCTCCTTTGTGTACAGAGAAGTTACTCTGGGACAAGATATGGGGCAATTTTATAGTATTCAGGAAGGCTTGGAAGAAGGTGAGATTGTTGCCACTAACGGTGTGTTCAGGATTGATGCCTCTGCGCAATTATTGGGCCAAAAAAGCATGATGAACCCCGAGGGCGGAAAAGTTAATTTAGGAGGTCATGCCGGTATGGATATGGGAGATGACACAAAATCTGGTAACGAAGATCATTCAAATATGGACAAGGAGGACTCTAAAAAGGGAAATGATACCGACCATACAGATATGAATCAGCGCATTCCTACAACCGATGCTTTTAAAAGCCAGTTAGAGCAAGTGTTTAACGCCTATATTAAGTTAAAGGACGCCTTAGTAGGCGATGATAGCAGTCCGGCAAGTACTTTCGCTGAAATGGTATTGAGCGCCATGAAAAAAGTAGATATGAAACAATTGTCCAATAATGAAGCACATAACCACTGGATGACCATATCTAAAGAAGTTACAGGGTCTGCGACCTTCATTTCAGAAATTTCGGATATAGAAAAACAGCGTGGTCACTTTAAGCATCTGTCTGCACATTTATCCAAAGGCGTTAAACTTTTTGGGGTAAACCAAAAAGTTTACGAGCAATTTTGCCCAATGGCAGACAACAATAAAGGGGCATATTGGCTAAGCCTTAATGAACCAATAAAGAACCCTTATTATGGGAGTAAAATGTTGACCTGTGGAGACACAAAAACAGTAATTATAAAATAATAAAAACTTAAAAATAAAAACAGATGAAAAAATTAAAATTTAAAGTAATAGTAATAATGGCCTTAATAATGGGCATGTCAAGTGTCATTTATGCACAACACGATCATAGTAAGATGAACATGAAACAGGACAATCATGGTATGATGGATCACAACAACAACAGCAATATGGTAAAGTTAAACGATAAAAACCTAACCAAAGCATACATGCATTATACCATGATAAATGAAGCATTGGTTGAAGCTAAATCTGAAAAGGTACAAAAAGCCTCAAAAATGCTTGTTGGGGTTTTAAAGAAATACGGTAAAGCAGCTGATGCGCAAAAAGTAGCTGAAGACATGGCTTCAAAGTCCAATATTATGGATCAGCGTATTGTATTTTCTAAACTTACCGCAGCATTTGAACCTTTGTTAAAGGATAATGTAACCGAAGGTGAAATTTTTAAGAACTTTTGTCCTATGGCAAACAATGGTGGCTCATACTGGTTTTCAAATTCCAACAAAATTGCAAATCCTTACATGGGTAAGGCTATGGCAACTTGCGGCAGTGTTAAAGAGACGTTTAAGTCTATCTAGTTAATAGCAGAAGCTGGTTTTCGAATTGTTTGTAACATATTCTTAAGCCAGCTTATTAATCAGAAAAGTCAAAGTCATGAAAGAAATAAATGTATTTATTCGCATTGACAAAGTAAATGATGTGGCATTAAATTTACAAAAAGTAATTTTTGTTGTTTTAGTGTTTTTGAAGGCGATGGTTCTGGAAAATATTCCGATCTAAATAAAGAATGCCAAGTCCAGGGCATCCTTTTTTATACTACAGGATTGCAAAATTGGAAATAGTATGTAATAAAGAAGATAAATACAATTGTTAAGATAATAAAACAACACGCACATACAGGTAAAAGTGGCAATGGGTTAATTTATGTAAGTCATGCGGAGAGTAAATTACGAATTGGAGATTGATAAAATCTTCTAAATAAAATTTAATAATCGAGTACTTTAAATAATCAATAAAAATTAAAAAATGAGACAATTAAGAACAACATTTAGTCTTGCAATGTTTACAATACTAATTTTAACAGCAACATCATGTAAAAATGAAACCAAGAAAAATGAAACCTTAAAAATGGACGATAAAGAACTCATCGCTGAAAACAAGGTTGAAGTTAAAACAGAAACGACACAAGCTTACCAAGTAGGCTCTCAAGTGCCAAACGAATTGGTCTGTATGGTTAACAACGCCTATATGGGAAAACAACAAATAAAAGTTCCGGTTAATGGTAAGATTTATTATGGTTGCTGTGACATGTGTGTAGAGAAATTGAATAACGATACAATGTCGAGGAATGCCATAGACCCGTTCAGCAATAAACAGGTTGATAAAACGGAGGCATACATTGTACTCATGAACCGTGAAGGTGCAGTAGCTTATTTTGAATCAAAAGAGAATTATTTAAAATATGTAAAATAACATTAAGGGTTTTTTTGAATAAAATTAACATACTACGTGTAAAAAAAAACCTTAAATAAGTTAAAATTGAAACGAATAGAGGTAAGTATTTTTCTTGTTAGACTCTATTTTAACTTCATATTAAATAGTATGAAAACAAAAAATATGAATAGCTTAAAACATTTAATAATCTTATTGTTAATACCCTTGAGTTCTGTTTTTGGCCAATCTGTTGAAGGTAATGTAGATAACTTGCCTGTAAAGGAATACACCATAACCCTTCGAGAGGAAATGGTCAACAAAGCTGGAAAAGAGGTCAAGGGTATGACCATAAACGGTAGTATTCCCGGACCAACTTTAGAATTCACTGAAGGCGAATACGCAGTAATTTATGTTAAAAATGAATTGAGTGTTGAATCCTCAATCCATTGGCACGGACTTTTACTACCTAACTTCTACGATGGTGTTCCCTATTTGACAACACCTCCTATAGAACCTGGACATACACAAAAATATGAGTTTGCTTTAAAACAATCTGGAACCTATTGGTATCACTCACATACCATGCTTCAAGAGCAAAGCGGTGTGTATGGTTCATTTGTAATAAAGCCAAAAGAAAAATCTTTGGAGTATGACAAGGAATTGGTGTTGATGATTTCAGATTGGACCAATGAAAAGCCAATGGACGTACTTCGAACCTTAAAAAGAGGAACGGAATGGTACAACATTAAAAAAGGAACAGCCACTCCTTTAAATCAAGTGATTGCAAGAGGTGCATTTGGTGCTCAATTGGATTTTTGGAGACAACGTATGGAAGGAGCAGATATAGCAGATATATACTATCCAGCCTTTTTAATTAACGGTGAAGAAAAAATTGAATATCCTCAATTCAAGCCCGGAGAAAAAGTGCGATTGCGGATTATAGACGGTGGGGCTTCTACCTCATTTTGGATGACTTTTGGAGGGGAGGATCCGTTATTGGTCTCTGCTGATGGTCTTGACGTCGTTCCTGTAAAAAGGAACAAAACCTTTATTGGTATTGCAGAAACCTACGATTTTATCGTAACAATCCCTCAAGAAGGAAAAATAGAATTTAGAGCTACTGCCCAAGATGGTTCCGGGCAGGCATCGGTGTATTTAGGAAACGGAAAAATTCTTCCTGCCCTTGATGTGCCCAGACCAGATAAGATTGGAATGATGCAAAAAATGGCCAAGATGAAAATGAAAATGGGTGCCCACGCCCTTAAATTCCAATCTGGTAAAGACGAGCGTTTTGAAATGAAAGAGGAATATGGAATGCAGATGGACGATATGAAAGGGATGAATATGGACGGTAAGATGAACCCGCCTGCCGGACGGGCAGCAATGGAACATTCCAATATGAAGAAAGACAAAATGGCGAATGATATAAAAATGGATTCTACTATGGCACATAAGGATCATTCCAAAATGAAAGATGGTAAAATGAAGATGGACGAACCTGAAAAATCCAAAATGATGGATATAAATGGAACCGACTCAAACGCAGTGCAGGGAATGGATATGTTTTCAGAATATAATTACGACTATTTAAGATCCCCAGAAAAAACAACCTATGCACCAGATGCTCCCGTAACTGAGATTTTATTGAACCTTACAGGTAATATGAACCGGTATATATGGAGTATGAACGGTGTCCCTCTATCTGAAACCGATAAAATAAAGATAAAAGGAGATCAGGTTACCCGAATTAAATTGAATAACCTCACCATGATGCACCACCCCATGCATTTACACGGTCACTTTTTTAGAGTCATTAATAAAAATGGGGAATACTCACCTTTAAAACATACCGTGAATGTCCCGCCAATGCAAGAAGTAACTATTGAATTTTATGGAGATGAATATGGTGACTGGTTTTTCCATTGCCATATTTTATATCATATGATGGGTGGTATGGCCAGGGTAATCAGCTATGATACACCTCGGGACGAACGTATGAAAGAATTTCCCGTTTCAAAATTGATTAAAGAAACAGATCTATGGTATTCTTGGGGAATGGTTGATGCGGCTTCCCATATGACAGGTGCCATATTAACGACCTCCAATATTCGCAATCAGTTTACACTTTTAGCAGAATATGGATGGAACGAAAATATTGAAACGGAGTTTACTTATGAACGTTATCTCCACGATTATCTACGCGTTTTTGGAGGGGTAAATCTTGAAAATGAAATGGAAGATAGCCTGGATGAGATCACTACAACCGCTATAGCCGGAGTACGATTTTTAACACCCTATCTATTCAATCTGGATGTTCGAATGGATAGTAAGCTTCGCCCACAAATAAGTTTGGCACGGGAAATTATGATTTTCCCAAGATTGGCCATTTTTGGGGAGTACGAATTCCAGGCCGATTTTGGTTGGGTGGACGATTTGCCTACTGGCGAAAACCTTAAGGAAGAGATAACCTGGAACGCAGGTATGGAATATTTTCTAAGTAAAAATTTCTCTTTAATGGGAAGCTATGACAACCGCTTTGGTGCTGGCGGTGGGCTTTCTGTGAGATTTTAAAAACGAATAATTTCTAAATAAATATTAATTTAAATCAAATTAAAATGAAAACAATTGTAAAAACATTATTGATTATCGTAACAGTAGGCACATTGGTTAGCTGTAAATCCACCTTTAATGCTTCCGAAACGATGGAAAATCAGGAAAACAGAAATGCGCTCTATCAAGAGATTATTTCAAATCCGAGCCAATTCAGCGAATTTATTGACCTGGCACAACAGAATGAAGGGACCAGAAAGCTAATGATGCAGAACCATATGCAAATGATGGAATCTGGAAAGATGAAAACAATGATGGAGAAAAATCCTGAAATGAAACAGAAGATGAAATCGCATATGCAAAAAATGATGGAGGAGAATCCTGAAATGAAAGAAAAGATGCAGACGATGGTGCTCGATAAAATGCTGGAAAGTCCTGAAGGAAGAAAGATGCTGATGCATAAAATACATGAAAACAAAGAGATGCAAGGGGAAATGAAAGCAAAGATGATGCAAAAAATGAAGGAAAATCCCAAAATGAAGGAGAAAATGAAGCACAAGAAAGAAGGTTCCAAAGAACATAAGCACAACAAATAAATTTGCTCTTATAACCAATAAAAAATTGAAATTATGATGATGTACTGGTGGGTAATTGTTTTGGTAGTCCTTGTTCTGGGAATATTGATGTATTCTGGGAAGAATGGGAATATGTTAAAAAGAAACAGGACCCTATGGGTATTTTGGACGAACGTTTCTCCAAAGGAGAAATATCCAAAGGAGAAATATCCAAAGAAGAATATGAAGAAAGAAAACAGAGTATTAACTTAAAAAAATAAAAAAATGAAATATTATTTTAACAAAACTATCAATGGAACTTTTGAAGAGGCAATCGATAAAGTAACAAAAGAATTAAAAGAAGAAGGCTTTGGAATCCTAACAGAAATAGATGTACAGGAAACCTTGAAGAAAAAACTAGATGTAAATTTTAAAAAGTATAGAATACTTGGAGCGTGCAATCCGCCTTTTGCACATAAAGCATTACTGGCTGAAGACAAAATTGGAACGATGCTGCCTTGTAATGTTATAGTACAGGAAATTGATAATGGTATTATCGAAGTCGCTGCAGTAAATCCGATGGCATCGATGCAAGCTGTACAAAACCAAAAACTTAACAAGATTGCCAATGAAATAACAGCAATGCTTGAAAATGTAATAGAAAAGCTTTAAATAAAAATTAACACTAAAACAAATAAAAATGAGAAAATTAAAATTATCAATGGGAATTTTAGCAATAGCATTTGCAACCCTAACTGTAGCATCATGTAAAGATGCAAAAACAGAACAAACTAACTCAGATGATCATAATTCAGAAATGAGTGCAGATGAAGATCATTCAAAAATGACCCACGACAATAGCGACGGTCACCACGATGGAGAAGAAATGGCAATGAGTGGAGATGCAACTGGATCGTCACAAACTATATTAAAGGACTATTTCAATCTTAAGAATGCTTTGGTGTCAGATGATAATGGTAAGGCCAAAGGACTTGGCGCAACCCTTGCAACAAGTTTCGGTAATCTAGATGTTTCAAAATATACAGATACCCAAAAAGCCGATTTAAAAGATATCGTTGAGGATGCCGTAGAGCACGCCGAACATATTTCTGAAAGCGATATAGCCCATCAACGTGAGCATTTCAAAATATTGAGCAAAGATGTGATTGATATGGTCGCCATTACCGGAACGGATGACAAAATGTACGAAATGTTTTGCCCAATGTACGATGGTGGCAGCCCTTGGTTAAGCATGGATAAAGAAGTGAAAAACCCATACTATGGCAGTAAGATGTTGACCTGCGGAAAAGTGCAAAAGCAAATTAATTAAATGAGGATTGTAAAGATTATAGCAGCAGTATTATTGGTAGCGTTCGTGGGAATTCAGTTTATTCCTACAAAACGCAATCAAAGCGATATTGTGCCTGAAACTGATTTTATGCTGGTGAATAAAGTCCCGGAAACTATTCAGAAAAAATTACAGGTATCCTGCTATGATTGTCATAGCAATAATACCCAATATCCTTGGTACAATAAAATCCAGCCTGCAGCTTGGTTTTTGGAAGACCACATCAAAGAGGGCAAGGCCGAACTTAATTTTAACGCATGGGATTCCTTGTCCAACAGAAGAAAAGCAAGTAAGCTACGGTCTATTGTAAAGCAGATTGAAGGTGGTGAAATGCCTCCGGATTCTTATATTTTGATTCATAAAGACGCAAAATTTTCAGAAGCAGAAGCAGAAGGAATGATCAATTGGATCACAAGATTAAAAGACAGTTTATAATTAAAATTGAAACAAATGAAAAATATAACAATGAGTATAGCAGCAATGCTATTGATGGCCGTTTCTTTTGCAAATGCACAGGAAAAGGAAAAAATGAACCACGATCACGGAGATATGAAAATGGATCATAGTAAAATGACGAATAAACAAAGCGATGCAAAGGCTGAAACCATATTAAGTGATTACTTCAGTTTAAAAGATGCTCTGGTAGGAGATGATACCAAAAAAGCGGCACAAGCAGGTACTAAACTGGTAGCCTCTCTTAAAGCCTTTGATATGACGAGTTACAATAAAGAAAATCAAAAAGAACTGACCGATATCATTGAGGATGCAACAGAACACGCCGAGCATATTTCTGAAAGTGCCATAGACCATCAACGCGAGCATTTTAAGACTTTGAGCAAAGATATTACAGATATGGTGGCTATAACAGGAACAGAAAATATGCTGTACGAACAGTTTTGCCCAATGTACGATAAGGGTAGCGCTTGGTTAAGTACAAGTAATGAATTAAGAAATCCATATTATGGCAGTAAAATGCTTAAATGTGGAAAAGTGCAAAAGGAGATTACTAATTAGGGTATACACATTTAGTAGGTGAACGAGATATCTAATTCATAAAAAGGCAAATAAAACGTTTCATTGTTGATTGGTTATTAGTTAAAATTTCCCTTTTTATGGTATTAGAAAAGTCCTAGTTCGGGAAGGCTGAAAATGGCGATGGTTAGTGTTGAACCCTTCCCTAATTAGGCACAAGAAATTTGAAAAGAAGAAGTTTATTGAAAGATACTTGAATTTGAGAGAAAGACTTGTTTTTTTGATTGATGGAATACCGTCTAACTCTCACTTTCAGGTATTATTTTAAAAGGCTTCAGGCTTTTTAAGGTAAAAACAGTAAAATTAATATGGGATATGGATGAAAGAATGTTATAAAAGCGGTTATGATAAAAAACCAAAACAATCTAGCAAAAGAAAGTGGCTCAACTATTTATTGTATACAGTAATTGCGTTTATAGTAATGGGAGCTTTGCTACTACAGTTTAGCAATGTAACATAATTCACAAGTGGCAACCCATTAATAATTAACTAAAATGAGAGTAGACAAAAACAAAGAGTTTATACCCGCTTTAGGCTATGATTGGCTTACAAATTTTTAGGATAAAGCTATCAAATTCACAATGCCAGAGAAAGAATTTAGAAATAAATGGATTACTTAAATCCAGGTAATGACGAGAGAATTCTTGAGTTTGGATTCGGTTCAGGTCAGAATTTGATTTTAACGAGCGGGAGAAACATAAATACTCATTATGTAGGTTTAGACATTAATCCAAAGGTGAAATACATTGCTCAATAAAAATTAAATAAAAGGCAAATTAATATCAAACTTAATTTATATGACGGGACTTTTTCCCCATATGCAGATAACTCTTTTGATAAACTATTCAGTTCATTAGCTTAATAAAGAGACCAAGATTTTATATTTAGAGGAAATTAATAGAGTACTTAAACCAGAAGGGCAATTAATAATTGTGGATTGGGGAAAGCCTAAATCTAAGGCATGAGGATTCTATTTTATGTTGTTCAAATTCTCGATGGTTTTGAAACAACTTCGAATAATGCAAAAGGATTGATGCCAGATTATATAAGTAACACTGGTTTTTCTAATGTTCAAGAATTGAGTTATATTAACACGAAAATTGAGAGTTATTGTTATTATAAAGGATTAAAAATGAACTCATCTTGACTTTTGTTTTTAACCGAAAATGATTTGAAATTTGTTTAGATTAGACACTTTTTGATAGGCATAGCATCGCTACGCATAATAAAAGTAACGAAATATGAGCGAATTTCAACCATTTTTCAGGGAATTGAAAAGATCTAGATGAGTTTAATAACTCAAAACATAAAATAAAAATCAAACTAAATAACAAAGTACAACCATGAAAGACAGGACTTACTATTTAAAATCGATTATATTTTCAGCTATAGCAATCTTATTATATTCAGGATGTAAAAAAGAAAACAAAGAATCTACGGCGGTCAAAAAAACGAAAAAAAAAACAGTTGATATTTCAATAGAGAAACAAGCTGTATTAGAAGTAATGAAGACCTACAAAGATGCCATTCAAAACTTAACAACAGAGGGCACTTTTGATCTATTTACGCCTACTGCCACAGTTTTTGAACAAGGTAAAATAGAAGGCACTTATAAAGACTATATCGACGGACATTTAGGACCTGAACTTGCCCATTTTAAAAGTTTTACATTCTCAGATTATGAGATTGATGCCACTGTAAATTTACCCTATGCCTATACAACTGAAAATTATCTATACACCATTGTTTTAAAGGCAGATGAAGAAAAAGAAACAGAGGAACGCACCATTGAAAGTAAGGGCGTCGCAACCTCAATACTTGAAAAAATTGATGGTACATGGAAAATTATCCATTCACATTCATCCTTTAAAAAATTATAATAACAGCATGATACAATCCCTTTACATAAAAAACATGGTCTGCGATAGATGTATTAAGGTGTTAAAAACCGAGATTCAATCTAATACTATTGACCTATTGGAAATTGAATTGGGTAGAATTACACTTAATATTAATTCCGATACCGAATTAGAACGCTTAAAAAATGTTTTGAAAATAAATGGCTTTGAACTTATTGATACTCCTGATGGTAAATTGACGGAAGATGTTAAAATCAATCTTATAAAATTGATGGAAAACTTACCGATAGATTTAGAGAAAAATCTATCGGCCTATCTTTCAAGTTTAATGCATCGGGATTATTCCAAAATGAGTAAGGTTTTTTCCACTACTGAAGGTCTCACTATCGAAAAATATTTTATCAAGCTGAAAATTGAAAAAGTAAAGGAATTGATACAAATGCAAAGGTATAATTTTACGCAAATAAGTCAATTGTTGGATTATAACCATATTAATCATTTAAGTCGTCAGTTTAAAAATGAAACAGGAATGAGCTTGTCCAAATACAAATCTGAACAGAAGAATTTTAGAAACCCATTGGACAAAATTATATAGATTTAAACCATAATTATAGTACAAATTCCTTAAAAAAATAAATATACTTGGGTATTAATTAATTATTAACATTTAAAAACTCAAAAAAATGAGAAATGAACAATTAATCAGTGCACTAGGGAATTGTATTAACCATTGTAACTACTGTGCTGACGCCTGTTTGGACGAGGACAATGTAAAAATGATGGTAAAGTGCATTCGCATCGACAAAGTGTGTGCAGAAGTTTGCAGTGCCTTAAGTCAGGTATTGGCAACAAGTTACAGCGATGTTAGGGGCTTAGTAGAATATTGCAAAAAAGTTTGTGAAGCCTGTGCTAAGGAATGTGAAGGTCACGACCACAAACATTGCCAAGAGTGTGCAGATGCCTGCAGAAAATGTGCAGACGCCTGTGCTACTTATTTAAATTAATGAGTAACAAGAGGTTGAATTTTAAATTTTAAGAGTTCAACCTCTTATTTAAAATTTTTTATGATGAAAAACAACTATAAAATAACAGGAATGACCTGTAACAGCTGTAGAAAACATGTCGAAAAAACCCTTAATTCCGTTGAAGGTGTTAAGGAAGCCCAGGTAAACTTACAGTCCGAAATAGCAACTATAGAAACAGAAGAAAAAATAGACTTACACCAATATAGTGAGGCACTGCGTAAAGCTGGGGGAAATTATGATATCAGCCCGATCGCATCAATTGAGGAGGAATAGAATATATAAAAATCAATAACCTTTTTTAAAACATATATCCATGAATTATATCTTGCTGAGCCTGGGGGTTTTGATCTATATAGCAATAATTGCCGATATAATAATGACGACCCTCACGGTTAAGGGAGGTGGTTGGCTAACAGGCAAGATATCTCATTGGGTATGGAAACTATTTTTAAGAATCTCCGGTAATAACGGAGAATCAACTCTTTTAGCCCATGTTGGTTATCTTCTATTGGTACTTATTGCCATGATATGGGTGGTAATGTTCAATCTAAGTTTTATTTTACTTCTAGCGTCCGATGTGGACTCGGTTATTAATAGTACTACAAATTTACATGTCAACTTATGGGAAAAAATCTATTATTCAGGTTTTGTAATATCCACGCTCGGTATTGGCGATTTTATAGCCTCAAGTAATTTGTGGCGCAGCATCACAATTTTATACTCATTTACGGGATTGATTTTTATAACGATGTCCATTACCTATTTTATACCGGTATTGACGGCAGTTATAAAAAAACGTAAATTGGGCATAAGCCTGAGCAGCTTGGGCAATACACCACAAGACATTGTATTGAATGCTTTGGATGCCGATAATTCTGATTATTTTAAATTTCAACTTCTCAGCTTATCCGATGCTTTGGTGGAACATAGTCAAAACCATAGGGCATATCCCGTAATTCATTACTTTCATAATAATAAAAAAGATAATACCATTATACTACAGATAGCAAGGCTAAATGAGGCTATACATATTTTACGAATGTATGTAAAAAAAGACCGTCGACCCAATAAAAGACAATTGACAACTATGGAATCGGCCCTAAACAACTATGTTGAAGTTGTTATGGAAGTGAGCGGTGCGACGTTTAAAAAATATAATTTCGATAAAATGGAACTAAATGAGCTTAAGGCGATAGGAGTAGTGCAAGAAAATGTCGAAAAAGAAGAACAGGATGAAATGATTCAGAAAAGAAGAACAGTGCTTCGCACCTTGGTTAAAGAAGATGGTTGGGACTGGGCAGACGTAGCATCCTAATCACTAAATTTAACAGTCGTTTTTCAGTATTCAAAACCAATTAATTCAAAAAATATGACCCATACTTATAAAATTTCCGGAATGACCTGCAATGGCTGCAGAAGCCATGTAGAGGATGTGCTCAATAACATTGAGGGCGTAAAAAATGCCACGGTAGATTTGGAGCAGAAAGAAGCCACAATAGAAATGGACCAGCACCTGCCGATCGGTACTTTTAAGGATGCCTTACAAAAAGACGGCGATCTTTACAAGATCCATATCCCAGGCGAAGAACCAAAAGAAGAAATTAAGAAAGCCCAAAAGCCAGATGCCAATGGAAAAGGCACTGGCACATTTTACTGCCCAATGCACTGTGAAGGGGACAAAACTTACGATAAACCTGGCGATTGCCCTGTCTGTGGCATGGATTTGGTGGAAGAGCAAAACCTATCCGTTGTTTCTTCAGAACAATGGACCTGCCCGATGCATCCTGAAATCGTTAGGGACGAATCTGGAAGCTGCCCGATCTGCGGTATGGACTTGGTCCCTATGGAGCCAAATCTTTCATCTGAAGAAAAAACCTATAAAAAACTTATCAAAAAGTTTTGGATCGCCGTTGCATTTACCCTGCCCATTTTCTTCATTGCCATGAGCGAAATGATTCCCAATAATCCGTTATATGATGTCATGGAGCAAAAAAATTGGAACTGGGTACAATTTGTATTGTCCATTCCAGTGGTGTTTTATGCCACTTGGATGTTCTTTGAACGCGCTTACCGTAGCATAAAAACATGGAACTTAAATATGTTTACCCTTATCGGTATAGGTGCCGGGGTGGCTTGGTTGTTTAGTGTTGTGGGTATGCTCTTTCCTGATATTTTCCCAGATGAATTTAAAACGATGTCCGGAGCGGTCCATGTTTATTTTGAAGCCGCCACCGTGATTCTAACATTGGTGTTAATGGGTCAGGTATTGGAGGCGCGGGCACATAGCAAGACCAATTCTGCTGTAAAGGAACTTTTAAAGCTTGCTCCCAACAAAGCGATACGTGTAGTCGATGGAATGGAAGAAGAAGTCTCCATCGACAAAATAGAAAAAGGCGATATCCTTCGTGTAAAACCCGGCGATAAGATTCCCGTAGATGGGATGATCACAGAAGGAAGTACCACAGTGGACGAGTCGATGATTTCTGGCGAGCCGATCCCCGTTAATAAAGTAGAGGAAGATAAGGTAAGCAGCGGAACTATAAATGGCAATCAGTCCTTTTTGATGAAGGCCGAAAAAGTAGGTTCTGAAACATTACTGTCACAGATTATAAAAATGGTCAACGATGCCAGTCGAAGTCGTGCGCCCATTCAAAAACTGGCTGATACCGTATCAGGGTATTTTGTCCCGGTCGTAGTTCTAATATCGATAATAACTTTCGTTATTTGGGCTATTTGGGGGCCGGAACCCGTTTATGTTTATGCGTTTGTGAATGCTATTGCCGTATTGATAATTGCCTGCCCGTGTGCATTAGGTCTGGCAACACCTATGTCTGTAATGGTGGGTGTCGGTAAAGGCGCTCAAAATGGTGTCTTGATAAAAAATGCTGAAGCTTTGGAGAAAATGGACAAGATAGATACCTTAATTGTCGATAAAACCGGCACCATAACCGAAGGCAGACCCACAGTTGAAAAAGTGGCAGCATTTAACGATTCGTTTTCAGATAAGGACATTTTACAATACATTGCTTCCCTAAATAGTTCCAGCGAACATCCCTTAGCTGAAGCTACCGTAAAGTATGGGAAAGAACAGAATACCGAATTTTTTAAGGCGAAAGATTTCAGCGCTGTAACTGGAAAAGGTGTGGAAGGCAGTGTAAACGGTAAAACCCTGAGCCTGGGAAATGAAAAGATGATGGCATATGCAAAGGCATCAATTTCCGTTAAAATGGAAGCGGAAGCCCAATCTTTTCAGAAACAGGGGAAAACGGTTTCTTATTTGTCCATTGATGGAACCGTCGCTGGTTATGTGGTCATTAGTGACAAGATAAAAAAAACCAGTGCAAAGGCGATCAAGGAACTACAGGATAAAGGGATCAATGTGATTATGCTCACGGGCGATAATCACGAAACGGCTCAATCTGTAGCAAGCGAACTCCATCTTGCCGATTTTAAAGCGGGTATGCTACCCGAAGATAAGCTCAAAGAAGTTGAAAAATTGCAAGCAAATGGCCGTGTTGTGGCTATGGCGGGAGACGGCATCAACGATGCGCCCGCTTTGGCAAAGAGTGACGTGGGTATTGCTATGGGCACAGGTACGGACGTGGCCATTGAAAGTGCTATGATAACTCTAGTAAAAGGCGATCTGCACGGTATCGTTAAAGCACGGAATCTAAGTGACGCAGTCATGAAAAACATCAAACAAAATCTGTTTTTTGCTCTAATTTATAATACCCTAGGTGTCCCGATTGCAGCTGGAGTGCTATTTCCTTTCTTTGGATTATTGCTCTCGCCGATGATTGCTGCTTTGGCTATGAGCTTTAGTTCGGTTTCGGTGATTGCCAATGCGTTACGATTGAGAACACAATCTATTTAATCAATATAATATAATGAAAAATAGCATTTTATTTTTATGTATCATGATTTTGGTATCCTGCAAAGACACCAAAACAAAGGTTCAAGAACAAGCACCTGAAACTGAGACTGAACAAAAGGGAACAATCTCTGAACCAGAAAAAAAGAAGCCTTTAAGTCCGCACACTTCAGCAATGGCCATAATTGGCGACGCCCATATTCATATCGATTATTCTTCACCAGGTGTAAGAGATCGCATCATATTTGGTGGATTGGTTGGCTATAACAACGTATGGCAAGCTGGAGCACACAACGCTACTTGGATAGAAACCAACAAAGAGTTAACTATTTCAGGAAAAGTATTGCCAGCAGGAAAATATGGGTTCTTTACTGTTCCGTCTAAAGACGATTGGACAATAATGATTAATAAAAATTGGAATCAACATGGTAAGGATGAATACGATGAAAAGGATGATGTGATTCGGTTTAAAGTAAGCCCTGAAATTTCTGAAGATATCCAGGAGTATTTAGAATATAAAGTTACTAAAACTAGTGATAATTCGGGGACAATAAATATGAACTGGGAAAAAGTTAACATTGAATTCCCGTTTACAGTTAACTAATATGGTAAAAAGACAAACCGCACTAAAGATAAGAAAAGCACATGGCTATATGTTGTCACATTTAGAGGTCGACAACATTAATAAAATTGAACCGTTGGAGCACATCATGAATATAGAGGAAGGCCTTTACCGGCTTATGAAATCTCATATAAAACAGATGAAAGCCTCAAAGCTTATGTGGCCATAGCTAATGGAGCGTTTCAAACCGTACGACACCGCAGTTGGCGCTGGTTCGACTTTTTATGGATGACACATACCATGGACTATGAAGGAAGAGGTAATTTAAACACCATTGTTTTAAGGGTATTTTCATTATTAGGATTAATCACAGTATTGAGTGGCTTTTTACTTTGGTATACATCACCACCAACCATTAGAAAATTGAATAAAAATAAACGTAAATAATAAACACTAAAATCAAAAATTATGGAAAATTCAAATCAACACAAAAAAAAGAATCAATACACAAAATTTGTAGGGATGCTAGCTGCATCTTTTATAGCAATGTACATTACAATGTATCTAAACTCATACGAGATAGATCACGTTTATTTCAGTCTTACACGATTTTATATGAGTTGCATGGGTATCGCTGCAATGGCTATAATAATGTTTGTGGCTATGCGTAATATGTACCAAAACAAAAAGAAGAATATAGCTATTGTCTTGGGGAGTGTTATTCTTTTCGGAGGTGCGTTAGGTCTTGTGCGAGCGCAAGCCCCAATTATTGGTGATGTACTCTGGATGAAAGCTATGATTCCTCACCACTCTATAGCCATTTTAACAAGTGAGCGAGCGGATATTAAAGACCCAGAGGTGAAAAAATTGGCAGAGGATATCATCAAGGCACAAAAGAAAGAAATCGAAGAAATGAAGGCGATGATTAAACGGTTGGAAGGCAAAAATTGATAAAGGCGGATAAGGTCTTAAAAGGTCATACTTGTTAGATTGATAATGAATTTGTTTTTTCAATAGTAACTAAGATTTATCTTTTTATTATGAGTGAAAGTAGAAGAGGTAGAAGAAAGAATAAAAAAAGCAGACATCAACAGAAAAGTAATATCTCGAAAAAAGATAAAATTGTTGGAGTACTGGGAATAATAATCATTGTCATATTGGCAACCGTTATGGCCTATTATTATTCCCTTTCAAAAGCAGGAATGACATTGTTTTAAAGCAAATAGAATATGAGTGAGACTATCCACATAAAAAATATGGTCTGTCCAAGGTGTATCTCTGCAGTATCGAATATTTTACAAGAGCTAGAGATTCCATATGGCTCAATTAAATTAGGAGAGGTCGAATTAACATCATCCTTAAGTATGGAAACTAAAAATGCTTTTTCCAAAGCACTTCAAAATTCTGGCTTTAGTTTGATTGACAATCGTAAGAGTCAGCTTATTGAGCAAATGAAAACTTTGGTTGTAGATAAAATCCACCATTCGTCCGATGATTTAGATATAAAATGGGCAGACTATATAAGTGAAAAATTAAATCTTGATTATAAATACCTAAGTTCCCTTTTTTCATCGGTTGAAAGTATTACGTTTGAGCAGTACATCATCAATCAAAAGATTGAGCGGGTAAAAGAACTCATTGTTTATGACGAATTGACTTTAAGTGAGATAGCTTTTAAACTTAACTATAGTAGTGTAGCCTATTTGAGCAATCAATTTAAAAAAGTTACCGGAATGACACCTACACAATTCAAGAAAGTCATCGATAAGAACCGTAAATCTTTGGATGATATTTAAGTATTTATTAAGTAAAAGGAGATTCATTCTAATTGATGCTTTTTGGAATTATTAGTATCAATTTTAGAGATTTTAAGTATAAAAAATATTCAACTAAAACAAATATTATGAAAACAAAACTATTTACTTTAGCAATCGTTTTAATAACATTTTGTGAGGTTAATGCCCAAAAAACTTATAAAACTGAAGAAGGTCATATTTTGATGATGACTTCGGTTGACAGTAAACCCGTCAAGGCAGAAAGCCATAAATTGACCCTATATCTTGATTATGATTCCAAAATAATTAATGGCGTCCTTGACCTGAAAACCTTATCAACGGATGTTTCTGAAATCAACACCATTTTACAAGAGCAAAAAGACCCTTTAATGCTCCGGTTTACTGGCACTATTCCTTCACATGATTTTTTGTCAAAACGGCACGACCCTATTAATTTCGATTGGCTGGTAACTGTTACCTATCAAGGGAAATTCTATATGTCACAATTTAAAGCTATCATTACACATATTGAGCATGGAATAGCAATGTCATGCTTGATAAGTGCAAGTGGCCAGGTTTTAGTGTCAGATACAGGTTTGGATTCCCTAATAGAAGGCATAGATAAGACTATTGAAGTACAGTTTGCTCAGTTGGTGTTAAAATTGGAATAGCTATATATTTTGAGATATTAAACCTTATTCTGAAATTAATCCAGTAAATATGATGGTTCAGAAATTCAGCAAATTCTACAAATCATTCAGCAACGATACCATAGTATAGAAATGAAACAGCAAAAACCAATATTAAGATTTATTAATGGTGGTGCTGTTTATATAGGTAAAGACATTTCGACAAAAACCCATCGTCATCATGCCATACAATTGACTATTTCGTTTAAACAAACTTTCGAAATTACAACTCCTAATGAGACTTTTAAAAATTGCAGATTTGTAATAATTCCTGAAAATGTTCCTCATCAATTTTATTGTCCCTCAGAAGATTATCAAGTTTTCATTTATCTTGACCCATTTAATAAGCTATCACAACTTCTAAAAAATAAATTCACATTAAAATCAAATGTTATTATCGCTGACAATCTACTCTACAAAGTCCCACCATTAATAGAATGGTTAGTGATGAAAGGATGTGAAATGCAAGCATTGGTAATAAAATTTATTGAGCTAATAACAAATTGTACTATTGCCGATTCAAATAAAGATATACGAATTACAAAAAGTATCAAATACTTAACCAACAATTTGGATAAAGCAATTAAAATTTCTGAAGTTGCAAGCTTTGTTTGTTTATCTGAAAGTAGATTTGCTCATTTGTTTAAACTACAAGTAGGCATTCCTTTCCGGAGATATATTTTATGGTTAAGAATTCAAAAAACGTTATTATCATTTGTAACTGGCAATTCATTTACGACAGCTTGTTATGATGGGGGATTTACAGACTTACCTCATTTTAATAGAACCTTCAGAGAAATGTTTGGCAATACTCCTTCTTCCATTTTAAAAGGTTAGCAAGTTTATACAAGTTTAGAGCCTTTTCATATTTTAATTTTGCTCTTAAATAAAAATACGGTATAAGAAAATGATAAAAGTAATTCCGCTCTGCATAGTTTTTCTATTCTTAACCGTTGGTCCTTTATTTGCCCAAAACAATAGCGACCAAATACTTGGAAAGTGGGTTAGTGAAGATAATATTAAAACGGTGGAAGTTTTTAAAGAAAATGGGAAATACTCTGCAAAAATAACTGATTCAAAAAACAAGCAGCAAATTGGAAAGTTAATAGTTTGGGGGTTGCAATATGATATTAAAGAGAAAGAATGGTCTGACGGAGAAGTTCAATTGCCAGACATGGTACTTTCTGCAGGTTGTTATGTGAAAATAATGAGTGAAAAATAACAAAATATGACAAAGGGAAAAGATTTTATTCCTGCTTTAGGCTTCAATTGGTTGACGGGTTTATATGACTTGACAATTAAATTAACTATGCCAGAAAGAAAATTTAGGGCTAACCTTATTGACATTTTAAACCCCAAAGACAATGAGTCGATTTTAGAGTTTGGTTTTGGAACTGGACAAAATATAATTCTTGCCTATCAACGAAACTCTAAGACCAAATTTACAGGTGTTGACATTGACCCAAAAGTCAAACAAATTGCCGATAATAAGAAAAACAAACTTGGAATTACACTGCATTTTGATCTCTATGATGGAAAAACATTTCCTTATACAGACAATTCCTTTGACAAAGTGTTTAGTTCATTAGTTTTTCATCATCTTGACAAGGAAACTAAATTATCCGCCTTGAAGGAAATCCACAGAGTATTAAAACCCGACGGACAACTTATTATTGGCGATTGGGGTAAAGCAAAATCTAAAACAATGAGAGTAGC
Organism: Changchengzhania lutea; assembly: GCF_006974145.1. Classification (NCBI taxonomy): domain Bacteria; kingdom Pseudomonadati; phylum Bacteroidota; class Flavobacteriia; order Flavobacteriales; family Flavobacteriaceae; genus Changchengzhania; species Changchengzhania lutea. Next base: position 3,315,502 of record NZ_CP039456.1, read on the forward strand.
ATTCTATGCAGTGCAAATCTTTGATGGCTTTAGAACCACGAATGACAATGTAAATGATCTTTTACCAAAGTATATAGAAAAAATTGGTTTCAAAAATGTGGACGAGATAGATTTCATAAACACAGCGATTGGAACCTATTCATATTACCGTGCAACAAAAGAGTAAACAAAATGCCAGCCTATTTCAGGACAAGACAGTTTAGTGCTTAACGAAAGTTCAGTGATATTTATAAACACCTCTAAATAGAATATTACGCGATAGCGAAATATACTGTTTGAACTTTTAAAAATGAATAAATTAAAAACAAAATATAACGTTTTCGGTCAGTGCAAGCCCTAAAGTATGTGACTTTAACTTTTTAAACCATCTACCTTAACGAACATTAGAAGTCGAAAATCGAGCTAAAAACAAATTATAATCAATGAATTCAATCGAAACTATTTTATTGAACTTTTCCGAAATCAGAAGACGGAGCATAAAACTATGGAGCGAAATTCCAAATGAATACCTGAATTGGAAACCTGACGAAAATGCGTTCACGATTATCGAAATGATAAGACACGTTCTAGAAGGCGAACATCTTTTCCATAAAATCGTGGGAAATCGCGGGAATTTAGGAAATTACAAATCGCCATGGGAAGGACTAAAATACTCGGACTTAAAAAGTGAACTGAAATTTGCCGAAAATCATCGATCGGATTTTTTGAGTATGATAAGAGGACTTAAAGAATCGGATTTAGAAAGCATACGAATTGAAAGAAAAGAAGTCGGACAAAGCAAAACACTTTGCGATTATTTAAACCGAATAGCCTATCATGAATCAGTGCATACTGGGCAAATGTTAGGTTATTTGAGAACAGCTAAAATTGATAGACCAAAAATATGGGATTGATTAAAAGTCAGTTGCCAACATCGATAAACAGCAAATAGCGGGTATTCCAGTAAAAGTGATATTTTAGACACCAAGCAACAAACAACTAAGCCGACAAGTTTACATCCCTACTCTGCGCTACTTGCGTCAAACAAGACCGTCACCAAACATTTATAAAAAACGAAATGATTCACCCAATAGTCGGAAATACAAGTTCTAGAAAAACAACGTATTCAACTGAGTTGAAAAGAATAGCGAACGGAATTATCTTTTCAATTGACAAATGGAATAGCATACTATTATGATGAAATTTATTTAAATCTAAGAAATATAAAAGGGTACCTGAATACATGCACATTATAAAATTAAAATGTCAAAAAATATTATCTTCGTTCCGTTACAGCCTTGAATCCAAGATGACAAAAATTAAAAAATATACAGACGTTTCTTCTTTATGGTCCGATTATAAAAATGGATTGCAATTTTACATTCTAAAAAAAGTCAAGGATAAAGATATCTCTAATAACCTGTCTCATGAGGTGCTGATGAAAATTTATAATTCTTGCTGTTCTAATAATGAAATTAAGAATATACGATCGTGGATGTTTCAAATTGCACACAACACAACCATTGATTACTTAAAGAAAGAAAATAAATTCACGAATGAGGTTCCTGAAATTTTCGAGAAAGATGAAAATAATTCATATAAGGAAGCCGAAGAATTAATGAAACCTCTTATTGAACTCTTACCTGAGAAGTATGCTGTTCCTCTTCAATTAGCGGATATAGAAGAGATAAAACAAGTAGAAGTTTCAAAAAAATTGAATTTGAGTTTAACCGCTACAAAAAGTAGAATTCAAAGAGCAAGAAAACTATTAAAAGAAAAAATAATTGAATGCTGCAACTTGGAATTAGATAAAAAAGGGAACCTTCTTTCTTTAGAAATTAAACAAAGTTGCGAACCGCTACAGAATCATTTAAAAAAAGAATAATCCTTAAATTTTGCATCTTTTTTGCATCTATTTAGTCTTGGTATTGATATTAATATAAAATCTCGAAAAAATGGAATCAAAAGAATCAAAAAAAACTTCTAAAAACTCAATTTGGAATAGGAATAGAAATTATACAACGTATTCATCAAAAGGACCATCATGCAGACTAGCTTCTAAAAGTATTTTTGGTGCACATCGAAGATATTGTTGAGAGCATATCTTTCATTAGATAATTATTTGAAAAAACTTCCAAATTTAGAAGTTTTTTTTAAAAAAATTTTTTCAAAAATTTTGCGTCTTTTTAACAAGAAGTTAGTCTTGGTTAAAAACATAAAATAATATTAAAATGGAAAAAATTTCAAAAAAAAACATTAGAGAATCTGTAATGGCAAACTATAGAGAAGTAGCCTTGAGAAATGATTTAGGTGAAAACAGTAAATCGAATTGTTGCAGCGGCCCTGAAAATGATTTAACTTATATTTCTGAGGCATTGGGGTATTCTAGCTCAGAATGTACTAATGTACCGGAAGGTTCAAACTTAGGTATTGGTTGTGGTAACCCACAAGCAATTGCTTCACTTAAAAAAGGGGAAATAGTTTTAGACCTTGGTAGTGGCGCTGGATTTGATTGCTTTTTAGCCTCGAAGAGTGTCGGAGAAAAAGGACAAGTTATTGGAGTTGATATAACCGCAGAAATGATTTCAAAAGCCAGAAACAATGCAAAAAAAGGAGGTTATAATAATACAGAGTTTCGACTTGGAGTAATAGAACAACTTCCAGTTGCTGATGCAATAATTGATGTGATTATTTCGAATTGTGTCATAAACTTATCTCCAGAGAAAGAGAAGGTATTTAATGAAGCATTTAGAGTTTTGAAACCTGGTGGACGACTTGCAATATCAGATATAGTTGCTGTTTCGGAATTTCCAGACGAATATAAAAATGATATCTCGCTAATTTGTGGTTGCATGTCTGGGGCTTCTTCAATTGATGTATTACAAACCTTTCTTTGCAACGCAGGATTTTCAGAAATTAAAATTGAATCGAAAAATAAAAGCCGAGAATTTATTAAAGATTGGAGGCCAGAATCAGGAATTGAAGATTATATTATTTCAGCAACCATTGAAGCCGTTAAAAAGAAATGGTAAAAAATTTAGCATTGGCCTGGGCTTAAAATTCAGGTTATTCAGATTTAATGGATAGGCGGTCAAAGTGAGCCACCTTCAGCGAATTAAAGTGAGCATAGCAATAATTATTACAACTCATTTTATAGCTTAGGCTGAAATGATTTTTTAAATGGCTCGCTTTGACCGTTTTTTGCAATACACTCATCAATTTTGTTATAAATATACTCAATATGTCTATCGATTTTCTTTTGATTGGAATTGTTTTTCAAAGCCTCCAGATCTTTTTTAGCAGTAGTTTGTTAAGCTGTACAATTTCCTTTTGAAGAGCTTTGATCCGTATTATTTCATCTATCGTTTCCACTTTTAATCTTGTATTCATTAGGTCTTTACCTTCGTGTTTTCTAATCTATTCATTGATTGTTGTAGGTGAGATACTATAGAGTTTTCCTAATTCGTCACTACTCATCGATTCGCAATGTCATTTGTCAAATTAAACTATATTAGCATAATATTATTGGCAAACATTTCTTATTGTTCAATTTAACAGATGAATTCAAAAGACTTAATAATCCTTACGAAGCTTAAAAATGGAGATCCTACTGCTTACAAAGAATTGTTTGATTTGTATTATATGCCATTGAGTATCTACGCTTTAAAATATTGTGACTCTTTTCAATTGTCCGAAGACATTGTACAAGATCTATTTGTAAAACTTTGGGATGAAAAGATATATATGAAATTTGAAGGAGCTATTAGCCCCTACCTTTTTAAATCTGTAAAGAATAACACTCTACAGGTGGTTAAAAAGAAAACGAAATATCATTTCGAAGAAATTGAAGATCAAATTAATAGATTAATGGAAGTTGAAAATGTTGATATGACGAGTATTGATGAGAAAAAAAAGAAATTATTAAAAGAAGTCGAGGCCCTACCCGAGAAAAGCAAGGAAGTTTTTAAAGCTATTGTACTTGAAAATTTAAAGTATAAGGAAGTGGCAAAGCAGTTTGGTATTTCAGTAAATACGGTTAAAACGCATTATTCAAGAGCCTTAAAGAAGCTTCGTAGCTCACTAGATGCAATCATAATGTTGCTTCTAGTTTAAAAAAATCAAATTTCTTGTCACCCATTTTTGTTCTTTTGTTATATATAATATATAAGAGATCAATAATGCATAAAATGAATGCCCATATTTTAAAACTTATTTCCGCTTATACTACTAATGAAATAAGTGAAAAACAATTTAACGATTTACAACAATGGTTAAATGAAAGTGTTGAAAACAAGCAAATGTTTGCCGACTACCTACACTTTTACAAAAAATCAAGACGCATAGGACTTGCCGAAAACTTAGACAGTGATAAAGCTTGGAATACTATACTAGTAAAACTTAAAGAACCTTTACAACCAGTTGCTGCTGCTCAAAATCAAGATTTCAAAGAACCAAGTAAACCAATATTTGCACTACGCAGAAAAACATGGTTTAAATATGCTGCTGCTGCTGTGGTTGTTGGTATTTTGGCATCGGGTTATTTCTTCAGGTACAATTTCTTTAATAGATCTATAGACGACAATGCTAATACCACAATTATTGTAAATAACGACATCCAAACTGGTACAGATAAGGCCACCTTAACTCTTTCCGATGGTTCAGAAGTCGCTTTGGAAAAAGGGCAAAAGTATGTTGCAAATAATTTATCGAGTAACGGTGAAGAAATAATTTATGAGGTCACATCAACGACAAAGCCAGAAATAGTATACAATTATTTGACTATCCCAAGAGGAGGACAATTTCATATTACATTAGCCGACGGTACAGAAGTATGGCTTAATTCAGAAAGCCAATTAAAATACCCCGTAGCGTTTATTGACGGAGACATCCGCCAAGTGGAACTAATGTATGGAGAAGCTTATTTTGATGTCTCACCAAGTATAAATCATAATGGAGCAGGATTCAAGGTTTATCATAAGATGCAAGAAGTTCAAGTTTTAGGTACCGAATTCAATATCAAAGCCTATAAAGGTGAAATAAATATCTATACAACATTGGTTGAGGGAAAAGTTGCGATTGATAACGACATTGTAGTTAAAAACTTAAAGCCTAGTGAGCAATCAATTCTAAATATTGGGAATAAAAATATAATTATTGCTTCGGTTGATATTTATGATGAAACCTCATGGAAAAGCGGGGTCTTTAGTTTTAAAAACAAACCTTTAAAAGATATCATGAAAGTATTATCAAGATGGTATGATACGGAAGTGTTTTTTTTAAATAAAGATCTGGAAGAAGTCAGGTTTAGAGGAGTGTTGAGCAAGGATCAAAATTTGGAAGATATTCTATTAACTATAAAAAACACTAATTTTATTAATGCCTATGAAATAAACAACAAAAAAATAATCTTAAAATAAAAATAAAAGGGAACGAAGTTTACACCGTTCAAAGTACCACTATCACTCCCTTTTTGAGTATTAATTAATTGTTTAATCAACTAACATGCAAATTTATGAAAATTAATTTAACCAAAGTTTTTTTCTGTCGTAAAAAAAAGCTCTTAATCAACATCATGAGAACTTTTATTTTCTTGTTCTGTACCACAATTTTTGGTTTTTCGTCAGATAATATGTTATCGCAAAACACAAAAATTGAAATAGATATAGATACAACCCTCACCATCGATGAGGTTTTTGAGTTAATTCGTAACCAAACCGATTACACTTTTATCTATCAAGAAGATTTATTTAAAAATGCACCAAAAGTGTATCTTAAAAAAGGAATAATCAGAGCCAATAAGCTCCTCGAAAGAAGTCTTAATTATGGGGATTTTAACTTTAGCCTGTCTGATAAAAAAACAATTATTTTAGAAAAAAGCCCTGATGATAATGGCTCGCAGCCACAGCGGCAAATTAGTGGGACAGTTACAGATAAAAACGGAATGCCCTTACCAGGAGTAAATATTATTATTAAGGAAAAAAACAAGGGTGTTGTCAGTGATTTTGAGGGGAGTTATAGCATAGATGCCAACACTGATGATATATTGGTTTTTTCTTATTTAGGGTACGCCACTCAAGAGATTAAAGTAGATAATACAGTAACCTTAAATATTGTATTGCTAGCAAATTTTGATGAGTTAAGCGAAGTTATTATTACTGCAATTGGCACAAAACAATTTGTTGACGAATCTGGGTCAACCAGCTCCATTGTTAAAACCGAAGGTATTGTTAAGTCAGGCGAGGCAGGAGTTATTAATGCTTTGGCAGGTAAGGCGTCTGGTGTAAGAATTGGGAAATCAAATGGCGATCCAGGTTCAGGGTCTGCAATCCAAATAAGAGGTGCCAATACCATTCAAGGCGCAAGCCAACCTTTAATTATACTCGATGGCGTTCCTGTGAGCAATGACAATATTGGGAATGTTACTATTAGCCAACAATCTAGATTAGATGATATCAATTCCAAGGATATCGAATCGGTACAAGTTTTAAAAGGAGCATCGGCAGCAGCACTATGGGGTTCACGAGCCGCCAACGGTGTAATTGTTATTACCACTAAAAATGGAAGCTTGAACCGTAAACCAACAGTACAGTATTCCTTTACACAATCGTTTGATGAGATTAACGTAAGAACCCCATTGCAAAATAAATTTGGACAAGGACGAGGTGGTGTTAGAGCAATAAATAGAAGTGAATCATGGGGAGATAAGATTTCAGACCGTTCAGGAGGTCCAGATGAAGTAGATGAAACCGGACGGTATTTTCAATCAAATACCACAGAAAATATATACTATCCCGTAACTGCAAAAAACTCCAAGGAAACCTTTGTTGATAGTAACTACGATCAAGTGTTCCAAACTGGTGTTTATGCCCAACACAACATCTCTGTAAGTGGTGGAGGTGAAAAGGCATCGTATTTTTTTAGTTATGAAAACCTTAACCAAGAGGGCATCATAAAAAATTTCGATTACAAACGTCAAAACTTACGGCTCAATACGCAGGCACAACTTACCAATTGGTTAAGCTGGAGCAATAAAGTATCTTATACCAACACAGATTCAAATAGGATAATACAAGCCGGAGAAAACACAAATGGCATTTTGTTGGGGCTTTTACGAACTGCAGCAGATTTTGATATTTCAGATTATATTGGTACTTATGTAGCAAGTAATGGCGATGTGTTTCCTGACAGGCAGCGATCTTATCGCAGACAATTCGGAGAATCTGAAAATCCTATTTATAACAATCCGCTATGGACTATAAATGAGCAGAAAGCACCTAATGAAGTCAATCGGTTTATTATTTCCCCTGAACTGACCATCGCTCCGATTAATTGGTTGAAGATTATTTTGAGAGGTGGCTTGGATTATTATTCAGATTTCAGGAGCTCTTTTTTCCCTATAGGTTCAGCAAGTGGTGCGAGAAGTGCCGGTTTATGGACACAAACCGATATAACAAGCCGGGAACTTAATTTTGATGGCATAGTTATCGCCACACAGGACATTAATAAGGATGTAGAAGTTTCAGCCACATTAGGATGGAACTTTAATGACAGACAACGGTTTTCCAATACCAATACCGTTAGTCCATTTGCTGTAAATTCCAGCCTTCCTACACCCGATCTTAACCCAGATCAAGCAGCGACATCTTGGAATAGGAACATACGAAAAATCCGTTCTAATAGAGGATATGGTATTTTGGCGTTCAATTTATTTGATCAATTGTTCGTCAATGTTTCGGGAGCTTTAGAGGCCTCTTCCACTATAAAAGGAAGCTTCTTTTACCCTTCGGCAGATTTGGCTTGGCAATTTAGCGATTTAATTGATTCGGAAACTTTAAGCTTTGGCAAATTAAGGTTTGCATGGGGGAAAGTAGGTATACAACCCGCACCTTATAAGTTTGATACCTTGGCATCAACTGGTTTTTCAACTTTTGGAGGCAGCTTTTTAGTAGATTCGGAAAAAGGAAATTCAAATTTAAAACCTGAAATAAAGACCGAATGGGAAGTAGGAACAGATTTAAGGTTTTTTAAGAACCGAATTAGTTTGGGACTAACCTACTACAAAAATGAAACAAAGGATATCCTTTTTGCGGTTAATACCAATCCGAGTTCAGGATTTAGCACAAATTATACTAATGCTGCCGTAATTGAGAATAAAGGTTTTGAAGTTGATCTTAATGGTAAAATAATTGACAATCAAGAATTAAAAATTTCACTTTATGCAAACTTTAACGACAATAAAAATGAAGTGGTTGATATTGCTGGTGCCGAAACCGTTGACATTGGTGGAACTTCCAAAGCGGTAAAAGGATTTCCAATGAGTTCTTTCTGGTTACCAGGCACACTCCGTAACGAAGACAACAGTTTGGCACTTGATGCAAATGGTTTTCCGCAATTGGACACGGATAGACGTGTAATTGGCGACCCAAATCCAGATTGGCGCGGCGGCTTGGGCATGGAACTGAAATGGAAAAACCTCGATTTTAGCTTTCTGTTCGAGCACTCACAAGGTGGTGAGTATATAAACAGGACCAGAGTTGTACTTTATGGTTTTGGAGTTCATGAAGATGTTGCTAATGAAGTTACACTTACCGAAGATTTAACAAACTTAAATGGTAATGTATTCACTGCTGGGACAACAGTTCGTGGCAATATAAAAGATTTTGGTGCTGGAAACGTACTTCTGGATGAGTCTTGGTACCGTGGCATTGGAGGCGGTCTAGGTTTCAATAAAGTAAATGACCTATATATCGAGGATGCTACATGGACCAAATTGCGAAACGTGACCTTGGGATATACCTTTAACCAACTCAAAGTGTCGTCTAAACTTTCACTCGAATCTTTAAGGATATCGGTTACAGGTAGAGACCTTATCCTTTGGACCGATCTGGTGGGAGTTGATCCGGAAACTAACAATTATGGTGTTAGTAATGCTTTTGGGATGAATTATTTTAATAATCCGGGCACCCGATCCATATTGTTCAATCTTCAAGCTAATTTTTAAATCTTAAACTATGAAATCTATATATATAAAATACATACTTGTTTTTGCAACGATAATTTTAAGTGGTTGTGAAAGTTTGGTGGATAATCTTAATGACAATCCAAATCAACTAACCTTGGATACCGTAGATCCAGGGCTGTTTCTAAATGGGGTGGAATTGTCGAATATAAATATTCATTTAGGCTCGACCGTAAGTGGGCAGGCAGGTGCCCCGAACCGGATTGCCGCCTATTACTCAGGGCAGTTGATAGGATTGGAACAGGTTGATTTACAATGGTTTCTATATAACGTAACAACGAGTACTCTTAATTGGGACGGGTATCAAAACGTAATCACACCCTTACGGGAAATACGGGGTAGAACAACAGATAACCCATTGTATCAGGGCATAACCAAAGTTCTGGAAGCACATCTTATTGGTACCTATGCCTCGCTTTTTGGCGATATTCCGTATGCTGAAGCTGTCAGCGATATTGAAGCCCCCAAATTTGATGATCAGCTTGCCGTTTTTGAAACATTGCAATCACTTCTTCAAGATGCCATCGATAATCTTAACAACGCTATCGGTAGTGGTGTTATCGAAGATTTTCTTTTTGGTGGCGATAGGATAAAGTGGTTGGAAAATGCATGGACTTTGAAAGCACGTTATTATATGCATACAAAACAGTACGAAAATGCCTATAATGCCGCACAGAACGGTATATCTTCCAATGAAAACAGCATGATGTTCAAACCATTGGATATACCTGGGGAAAACACCGTCAAAAATAAATTTTACATAGTTCTTGCAGGTGGCCCCAATATCAGCACAAGCGGTAGTTATCTGGCGCAACTACTCGAGCCTACCAGTAGTGTTTCCCGCAACAATGCCAAAACCGATGAAACCGCGCGAGCAGGTTATTACACGATTGATCCCGAAAGCTCTGGATCGAACTTGGGCGTTGCCAATGAACTTGAACCCCAGCCCATTATTACCTATCAAGAGAACTTATTGATCCTTGCTGAAGCTGGAGCGCGTATTCAAAGTTTTACAACAGGTTTGGGGCATTTAAATGAACTCCGTAATTTTCTGAGTACTGGCACGTTTTTAAATTCCAATTTTTCATCAGAGCCTTACACATACGATGCCTATATAGCTTCAGATTTTGATGCTGGGGGAATTGAAAATATGGACGGTATAAACCCTGATAGAGCCTTATTGAGGGAAATAATTGAAGAACGGTACGTTTCAGGATTTACAACCTTTATGCCTTTTGACGATGCAAGACGATTGAAAAAGAGTGACTCTGATGTTGCTGTTCCATTTCCTTTAAATGTACCAACGGCAACACAAAACGTAGAACGCTTTTTATATCCTGAAGATGAGATTCTGTCAAATCAGATGGCACCGGAAGATCCTGGCTTATTTGAGGCTACAAAAGTAAATCAGTAGTAATAAATGTAATATCTACCAATACAGGCTAGGGTTTTGATTAATGGGTTCTGTCTGTATTATCCATAAATTAAAATCAAGGGTTTATAGCTGATAGTTTGGAGTATAAGAATCTTATGTTTTAACTGCATGGTTATTTGTAGTCTTTTAAAGTACTTATAAACTTATACTACAACAAATAAATAAAAATATTTAATTATGAAAAAATCAATTTTATCATGTATAATGATTTGCCTTATGGCACTATTTACGGTCAATATTGGGTTTGCACAAGAAAAAACCTCTGAATTCGAGGTGCTCGGTAATTGTAACGGCTGCAAAAAACGCATTGAAAAAGCGGCATCAGCTGTTGAAGGGTTTCTTCTGTGAACTGGGACAAAGAGACTAAAATCATACAAGTTACCATGGCAAGGCATACCAATATTATTGATGTTGCAAATGCAATTGAGGGAGCTGGTCATGATACCGAATTTGACAAAGCGGATCATGTTGCTTATGATGATCTTCCCGGATGTTGCCAATACGACAGAAATCAATAGAGTAACCCGTCTGGATAGGACTTGTCAATTCGAATAAATTTCATGATAGATAAGTGTTCTAAACGTACAACGAGTTAAAGGTTTTATTAAACAAATTATAAGACTGTTTGAACATAAAATTCAATTTTCTTTTAGACAGTCTTTACTTTTAAAATATGGTTGAAGAGAAACAAACAACATTAGCACAATATTTTCAAGAATTTAGGGAGAATATTATTGGAATCAATGCAAAAATTGAAACGCCTTATGGTTCTAAACCACTCATTTATGGAGATTGGATTGCAAGCGGAAGATTATATGGGCCCATTGAAAAAATACTACAGGATCGCATAGGTCCCATGGTTGGAAACACTCATTCTGAAGCCAGTTATACAGGGAGATTAATGACTAATATTTATGAAGAAGCACATAATATCATTAAAAAACATGTCAATGCTTCTCATGATGATGTTATCATTACATCAGATTCTGGAATGACAGGTGTGCTATGTAAATTCCAGCGCATTTTAGGCCTTAAAATCCCTGAAAAATATGCCAACCAAATCCATATTCCTGAAGAAGAGCGACCAGTCGTTTTTTTAACACACATGGAACATCATTCCAACCAGACAACTTGGTTGGAAACAATTGCAGATGTTGAGGTGTTAGATCCTTCTGAAAACTTATTTGTTAATGCAAATAATTTAACAAAAGCTTTAATTAAATATAAAAACAGAAAAATTAAAATTGGATCGTTCACTGCTTGCTCCAACGTTACTGGAGTTGGCACCAACATTTATGAATTGGCTGAAATAATGCATGAAAATGGAGGATATTGCTTTGTTGATTATGCAGCCTCTGCACCTTATGTAGATATGGATATGCATCCTGAAAACGATGTCCAACGCTTGGATGCCATCTTTTTTTCCCCTCATAAATTTCTTGGTGGACCAGGCAGCTCTGGCGTTCTGATTTTTAATAAAGCTCTATACAAAAATAAAATTCCAGATCATCCTGGAGGAGGTACTGTAACTTGGACAAATCCTTGGGGCGAACATCATTATTTTGATAATATTGAAGTACGTGAAGATGGTGGCACTCCGGGTTTTTTACAAGCCATAAAAGCGAGTTTGGCAATTAAGTTGAAAGAGAAAATGACAGTCGAAAAAATCCGTCTTCGTGAAAATGAACTTGTCAAAGCATGTTATGAGAAAATATCAAATATTTCTGGACTGCACTTACTTGCCAAAGATGTTAGATATAGGCTGGGAGCATTTTCATTTTACATTGAAAATATACACTATAATTTAGTTGTTAAATTGTTAAATGATAGATTCGGCATCCAGGTTAGGGGTGGTTGTTCATGTGCAGGAACTTATGGCCACTTATTATTGGAAGTCTCCAGGGAGCAATCCAAAAAAATAACAGATGAAATTAATCGCGGCGACCTTTCAGAAAAGCCGGGTTGGGTTCGTTTATCACTTCACCCTACCATGACAGATAAGGAATTGCAATATATTATTGACGCCATCAGCCAGCTTATGCAATGTCATAAACAATGGCGTAAGGACTACACATATTCTCCTATAACCAATGAATTTTATCATAAAGACGAAGCAAACTATCTTGTGAATACGTCAGTATTTTTTGAAGTATGATGTTTACAATAAAATAAAGACCCAATGAAAAAAAATAAAGTAATTACATATCAACGCCCATTATGGCTGGCTTTTATATATACATTTTTAATGGTGTATATAGGAAATAGCCAAGAGACATTTCCTAAAAATGGTGTTTCAGACCAACTTCCAAATACTTTTGCCATTACCAATGCAACCATAATCCCAGCACCAGGTGAGGTCTTAAAAAATGCCACATTATTAATAAGAAACAAAAGCATTGAAAAAGTGGTCAATGGAAGAAGTGTACCAAGTGGTTACACCGAAATAAATGCAAACGGAAAATATATTTACCCCTCTTTCATTGATGCTTTTAGTACATACGGACAGCCCGAAGTTAAGAATTCACCACGTGGAAACCCTTATGTTAAAAGAGAACAAATACAATCAAATACAAAGGGATCATTCAATGCTAATGAAGCTATAAAATCTGAATATAATGCATCTGAACATTTTTTGGTTGATAGAAATCGAGCACAACAGCTTCGTAAACAAGGATTTGGACTTGTAGCTACGTTTAGACCCGATGGTGTGGCCAGAGGAACAGCATCTTTAGTTGCCCTTGGAGAAAGTAATGAAAACCAAGAAATGTTACAATCAAAAGTGGCTGCTCATTTTTCCTTTCATAAAGGCAGTTCAACCCAAGATTTCCCCATTTCACCTATGGGAAGTATTGCATTATTACGTCAAACCTATTATGATACTGAATGGTATAATCAATTTAAAAACAAACCTTTTATGGATCAATCGTTGGAAGCCATTTTAAACATAAAAAAACTTCCACAAATATTTGAGACTAATGGTTGGTTAAGTACATTAAGAGCACATAAAATAGCAAAAGAATTTAACATTAATTATATCCTCAAAGGAGGTGGGGACGAGTACCAACGGGTTGATGAAATTAAAGCATTAAATGCAACATTTATAATTCCGCTTAATTTTCCCGATGCTTATGACGTTTCAAATCCTTTTGATACTGAAAAAATTTCCTTGACCGATTTAAAGCATTGGGAACTGGCACCATCTAATCCTGCGCGTCTCGAAGAACACGATGTAGCCTTTGCTATTACATCTCACGGACAAGGCAAAATTGATGATTTTTTATCCAATCTTAAAAAAGCTGTAGCTTATGGCTTAAGTCCTAAACAGGCTTTATATAGTTTAACAGTATTGCCAGCTAAATTGTTGCATCAGGAAGATAGAATAGGAACTTTAGAAAGCGGAAAATTGGCAAATTTCATAATTATTTCTGGAGAAATTTTTGATAAGAAGACGGTTATTTATGAAAACTGGGTTCAAGGCAAAAAATATATTGTTGTCCAAGAGGATGATCCTTTAATTATTGGAACCTATTCTCTTTCGGTTGATGGTGAAAATTATTCTTTGGTGGTTGAAAAAGCAAAAAAGGGTTATAATGCAAAGCTTCTTGATCAGAGTTCAACAGAAATAAAAACAGATTTTAAATTGACCGGAGATATAGTAACCCTTCAATTTAATAAAGATTCTGAATCTTTTTATCGTTTAGGAGGTTGGATAAATAATGACCCAGAGAAAATGGTTCTACAAGGTAAAGGGCAACGCAATGATGGTAAATGGATTGAATGGAAGGCCACTAAACCAAAAGAGCCATTACAAAATATAACAAATCAACATAAGGAAACGGCTTTGCAAAGAAAAGAGTTAGGCGATGTCATTTTTCCGTTTGTAGCCTTCGGCAGCCCTGAAAAACCAGTACAACAAGATATATTAATAAAAAATGCAACAGTATGGACTAACGAAAAGGAGGGTATTTTAACCGAAACCGATGTGTTGCTAAAAGATGGAGAGATAGTTCAAATTGGTAAAAATCTAAAAGCATCTATAGCAAGAATAATTGACGGAACAGGGAAGCATTTAACTGCGGGCATTATTGATGAGCATTCCCATATTGCGTTAAGTGCCGTAAACGATATTGCAACGGTATCTGCCATGATAAGAATGAGTGATGCTTTAGATTCAGAGCGAATCAATATTTACAGAGCATTGGCAGGAGGCGTTGTTGCAGCCCAAATATTACATGGTTCGTCCAATCCAATTGGAGGCCAGTCTGCATTTATCAAGTTACGATGGGGAGAAATTCCTGAAGGCCTAAAAATCAAAGAAGCCAAACCTTTTATAAAATTTGCTTTAGGAGAGAACCCCAAGCGGTCAAAAAGTGTACCTTCAATACGGTTTCCAAGGTCTTTGATGGGGTTGGAACAAGTATATACCGATGTGTTTACACAAGCATTGGCGTATAAAAAGGACTGGCAAGAGTTTAATGCTTTAAAAAAGAAAGACAATACAGTAAAACCTAGAGTAGATTTAGCTAATAAAGCATTATTAGAAGTTGTGGAAGGCAAACGGTATATTTCTTGCCATGCCTACCAGCAAGGTGAAATGTTAATGCTCATGAATGTAGCAGAACGATTTAATTTTAACATTAATACTTTTACGCATGTTTTGGAAGGTTATAGGATTGCAGACAGGATGTTGAAACATGGAGTAGGCGGCTCTACATTTTCAGACAAATGGAATTTTAAATGGGAAACCAGAAATGCCATTCCCTATAATGCAACAGTAATGCATAATGAAGGTGTTGTTACAGCTATCAACTCTGATAGTCAGGAAACTATACGGCATCTTAATCAAGAGGCTGCAAAATCTGTTAAGTATGGCAATATGAGTGAACAAGATGCTTTAAAACTGGTGACACTTAACCCTGCTCAACTATTGCATTTGGACGATACCATGGGAAGCATTACAGTTGGAAAATCTGCCGATGTTGTTTTGTGGTCAGAAAACCCACTTTCAATTTATGCAAAAGCCGAAAAAACAATAATAGAAGGCATTGTGTATTTCGATATTGAAAAAGACAAGCAATTAAGAAAAGGTATTCAAACTGAAAGAAACAGGATCATCAGTGCAATGAAGAATGCCATTAAAACAGGTTCAAATGTTGAACCACACATATCCATATCAAAACCAGATTTCACCTGCGAGTATTTAGGTGTTCAAAATTAATTGTTAAATCCAATACAAATGAAACATATTAAAAACTATAAAATCTTAATTTTACTAGTTGCTTGCTGCATGTCATTTAGCATTTTTGCACAAGAGAAATTAGCTATAAAAAGTAAAAGTGAACCTGTTATACTAGTTGGAGGCACATTGCATATTGGTACAGGCAAGGTGATGCAAAATGCTGCTATAGGGTTTGAAAATGGTAAAATTTCAATAGTTGATAAATTAGAAAACACAAAGATTGATAATTCTGTGTATAACGTAATTGATGTCTCTGGGAAACATATTTACCCTGGATTTATTTTGCTTAATTCTTTAATTGGTATTGAAGAAATTAGTGGTGTACCACACTCAAATGATAGAAATGAAGAAGGTAGGATTAACCCCAATTTAAATACAGCTTTTGCTTTTAAATCAGATTCAGAATTTTTACCAGTTTTAAGATTTAATGGTATTTTAACCGTTGAAACTGCTCCGAGAGGTGGTATGGTTTCAGGTACATCGTCAGTAATGAAACTTGATGGTCGAAATTGGGAAGAATCCTTATACCAATTTGGCACAGGCATACATTTAAATTGGCCAAGTTCCAGTCGGACTTCTTATGATGCGGCAACGCATACAAGACGGTCAAATCCTAATAAAAATTACAGTGCTAATGTAACAGAATTAAAAAATTTATTTACACAAGCGATTGCTTATGGGAAACAAGAAGATAGAAAACCTAACTTAAAACTTGAGGCCTTTCAAGGGCTATTTAATGGTACACAATCGTTGTTTATCCATGCTGTTGAGCCTAAAGAAATTATTGAAAGCATTCAAGTTTCAAAAAAAACGGGAATAGAGCATGTTGTACTCATATCCGCAGAATCGACTTTATTGGTTGTAGATTTTTTAAGGAAAAATAATATTCCTGTAATTCTGCCACCAACACATAGTGTACCAAGTAGGGAGGATATGGATTACGATCTGCGATATAAACTGCCATATCTTCTTTCTAAAGAAGGTATTGTAGTAGCAATAAGCCATCAAGGGATGTTGTCAACATCTAGAAATTTACCATTTTATGCAGGCGTAGCTGCAGCTTTTGGTCTAGATAAAGAAGAAGCCCTAAAAACTATATCTTTAAATGCGGCAAAAATTTTAAGAATTGATAATACGTTGGGTTCTCTTGAAGTTGGAAAGGATGCCACTCTATTTGTATCAACTGGAGATGCTTTGGATATCAGAACAAATAAACTTACCCATACCTTTATACAAGGAAAAAACATAACGTTGGAAGGTAAGCAACAGAAACAATATAAACAGTATTCAGAACTACTGGGTCATAATGAATAGTTTGATACAGCGTATTGAAGATGTAACGGTAGCATTTAGTAATTGGATCTGGGACATTCCTTTATTGATTTTGCTCATTGGTGGTGGTATTTATTTTTTGATCTATTCTAGATTATTGCCATTTAAACATTTTTGGTACGCCATAGCCATATTAAAGGGTAAATATGGCAACAAAAAAAATTCAGGTCAAATAAGTGCATTTCAAGCATTATCTACTGCGCTTTCTTCCACTATAGGAATGGGTAATATCGCTGGTGTTGCCATTGCAATATCAATGGGAGGGCCAGGTGCATTATTTTGGATGTGGATAAGTGCCATTATTGGCATGACAACAAAATACTTTACCTGCTCCTTGGCCATAATGTATCGTAGTAAAGATAGTTCAGGTGAAATACAAGGAGGTCCAATGTATGTCATTACTGAAGGGCTGGAAAAAAAATGGAGACCACTAGCGATATTTTTTTCAATTGCAGGGCTTATAGGGTCTCTACCTATTTTTACGGCCAACCAATTAACACAAGTGCTAAACGACATTTTACTTCCAGCTTTGGGGTATCAAGAATCTATTGAATCAACACTCATTTTAGGCATTATAATCAGTGTTTTTGTTTCTATTGTAATTTTGGGAGGCATAAAAAGAATTGCAAGTTATGCCTCAAAACTTGTACCAGCTATGGTCATATTATATTTCTTGTCGGTTAGTTATATATTGATAGTTAATTATATGGCTATAGTTCCCTCATTATGCCTCATCTTTCAAGATGCTTTTACAGGCAACGCCGTTTTAGGCGGTAGTATTGGCAGTATCATAATTGTTGGTGTGAGAAGAGCGGCATTTTCAAACGAAGCAGGTATAGGTACTGCACCAATGGCACATGGCGCATCAAGCAATCAAGAACCTGTAAGGGAAGGTTTAATAGCCATGTTAGGCCCTTTTATTGATACCATTATTGTTTGCACC
The DNA here is from genome assembly GCF_006974145.1 of Changchengzhania lutea. NCBI lineage: Bacteria > Pseudomonadati > Bacteroidota > Flavobacteriia > Flavobacteriales > Flavobacteriaceae > Changchengzhania > Changchengzhania lutea. The sequence goes on from NZ_CP039456.1 coordinate 3,333,449, forward strand.
TTAACGGCTTTGGCAATTCTTGTTACCAATAGTTGGTTACAGCCAAATATAGAAGGAGTGACCATTACATTATATGCTTTTATTCAGGCCATGCCAAGTTATGGAGCATTCTTACTGGTGTTTATCGTGTCAATTTTTGCCTTTACATCTTTATTTACCTATTCGTATTATGGTTCTAAATGCATCTCTTTTTTATTGGGGACAAAATTTAAAAAGGCTTATAATTATATTTATATCGCCAGTATTATCATAGGCGCTGTTTCTTCTATGGCAGGAATTGTAAGTTTAATTGATATAAGCTTTGCCATTATGGCTATCCCAACAATGGTATCCGGAATTATTTTGGCACCTAAAGTAATGCAGGCCACTAAATTGTATTTTAACAAACTTGAAAACGAGTCAACCCATTAACAAAAAATGTATGAAAAAAATAGCCTTGATATTCAGTTTTGTATTTTTACTAAATACGTACGCTCAAAAACCTGTTTTTAAAGGACAAGAGCCTATAAAACAAATTGTAACAACGGTAAAACCAGTACAAAAACAATGGAAAGGAATATTTCCTTTTGAAACGGATGCTGTTTATTTTTCCAATAATTTTGAAGGCGGTCGATTAAATGGTATAGCTCGAGAAAATGACAGTACATATACGGTACTTATAACTCCTGAAAATACACCGATAAACATAAGTCCCTGGTACGCTTTTAAAGTTTGGTCTAAACAGAAAAAACAAATTTATGTAACCCTTACATATAGTGAAGGCTATAAGCATAGATATAATCCTAAATTAAGTAATGACGGATTAAACTGGACATCCATAGATTCTACAAATTATGTAGAATATGAAAAAGGGGACAAAAATTTTGGCCCAGGTTCACTTGCATTAAAAGCACAAATGACGTTAGGAGTAAGTTCAGATACCTTATGGGCAAGTGCCCAAGAACTTCAAACCTCAAAGCATGTTAAAAAATGGGTTGAAGGCCTATCAAAGAAAACATTTATCTCAAATCAGCAAATTGGCAAAAGCAAGGAAGGAAGACCATTGACTGCCTTGAGTATTGGTAATAAAAGATCAAAAAGAATGCTTATGGTCATATCGCGGCAGCATCCACCAGAAGTTACAGGGTATTTGGCAATGAAAGCTTTTGTAGAAACCATCAGTTCTAATTCAAGACTGGCTAAAAAGTTTAGAAAAAAATTCACAACCTATATTGTTCCTTTGATGAACCCTGATGGGGTTGATAATGGGAATTGGAGACATAGTTCTGGGGGAATTGATTTGAACAGGGATTGGACTCATTTTAACCAACCCGAAACATTGGCAGTGAGTAAATTTATTGAAGAAAAGGAGAATGAAACAAATGGTAAATTCTATTTCGGCATAGATTTCCATTCTACTTGGGACGATATTTATTATACCATAGCCGACAGTTTCAAAGGCAATATGCCTGGATTGGTGCCAGAATGGTTAGATAATGTAAAGAAAGCTATTCCTGATTATAATCCCAATATCAGACCCAGTGATACAATGGAGCCAGCTATCATATCACGTAATTATTTTTATGTTGCTCATGGTATGGAAGCCTTAGTTTTTGAGATTGGCGATAACACGCCAAGAGGGTTTATAAAAGAAAAAGGAAGGTTAAGTGCCATTGAATTAATGAAACTGATGCTTTCTAAATTATGAATTTTATGCTATTAGTATTTTTTAAAAGGTTTTAATTAGTCATTTAGTTTCCGTATATTATTGCTTTAAAACATTGAATTATGGAGCAATTTAACGGTCAAGACATACTATCCTTTATAAAAGAATTACCAAATGATGAAGCTTGTAAGGCTTATTTAGCCAAAATAAAATGGCAAGTAGCCAAAAATATCCCTACCAACCCATGTAAGTAAATGGCATATACAAGCCTATTTTGATGAATTCTGTTTTAGAATTAATAGATCACAATTTCAACAAAGCATCTTTCATAAAACAAATACAGAGAATGGTAATTGCTAAGCCTATTTATCAAAATCAAATAAAACAGATACTAAGTGTATAACTCATTTAATTAGTTTGGTTTGGTTAAAAGATTTTTTTGAACTTACAGCTCTAAATGATTTAATTTATGTATGCAGATGCATAACAACCAAGTTCAAATCTTTGATTTAAAAGGGAACTTTGTAAGAATGATTGGTTGGAATGAAACCATAAAAGCAGCCAAAGGTGTAAAAGTAACTGATATCCAAGTCATCTTTGCAGATTTTGAAGGCAGCAGAGTATTAGTTTACGATTTAAATGGTAATCTTATTCAAATTATATCTGGCGAATTCAATCAGCCAACAGATATTGTAATTGTTAGCAATAAAATATTTGTAGTAAATTATAAAGGAAAAAAGGCTTCTGTATTTAAAAATTAATGTAATAGTTTAAATGAGTTCAATATATCTTTTTGAACCAAAAACGAATTCAGCAAATTCTACAAATCATTCAGTAAATAACGTAATACATTAAAGCCCTTTAATTCTGAAATTTGTAGTCTACAAATAAGAATAGGATTATGGAGACAATAAACGTATTTGAAACCAAAGAAAAGAACCGTAAACAAGGAATAAAGGAATCATTTCCTGTTACAGGAATGACCTGTGCTTCTTGTGCAGCTAGCGTTGAATCTGTATTAAAACACACAGAAGGTGTATTTGATGCAAGCGTAAACTTTGCAAATAGTTATGTTCTTGTAGAGTACGATAAAGAGTTGAGTTCTAATCAACTTCAAAAGGCACTTCGTGAGGTAGGTTATGATATTATTATAGATGCAGAAGACCCTTCAGAAGTTCAACAAGAGCTTCAACAAAAGCATTACCAAGATATAAAGAACCGTACTATTTGGTCAGCGATTCTTACACTTCCGATTTTTGTGTTGGGAATGTTTTTTATGCAATGGGAACCTGGGAAATGGATATCGTTGATACTGACTATTCCTGTCCTATTTTGGTTCGGACGTAGCTTTTTTATCAATGCTTATAAGCAAGCTAAATATGGTAAGGCGAATATGGATACCTTGGTAGCCTTGAGTACAGGAATCGCTTTTCTCTTTAGTGTCTTCAATACTTTTTTTCCTGATTTCTGGTTGAGTCGTGGTATCGAGCCTCACGTCTATTATGAAGCGGCTACGGTAATTATAACTTTTATTTCCTTGGGGAAACTATTGGAAGAAAAGGCAAAGTCAAATACCTCTTCGGCCATTAAAAAGCTAATGGGATTACAACCCAAAACGCTAAAAATTATTGAGAATGGGGAAGAAAAAGAAATCCCTATTTCGGCTGTGCAAGTCGGTCAGACCATTTTGGTGCGCCCGGGAGAAAAGATTCCTGTAGATGGAGAAGTGTCCAAAGGAAGTTCTTACGTAGATGAAAGTATGATTACGGGAGAACCTGTTCCCGTTGAAAAATCAAAGGATGAAAAAGTATTTGCAGGAACGGTAAACCAAAAAGGTAGTTTTCAATTTATTGCTGAAAAAGTAGTTGGAGAAACCTTGCTGTCACAAATCATTAAAATGGTCCAGGAAGCTCAAGGAAGCAAGGCACCAGTTCAAAAACTGGTTGATAAGATTGCTGGTGTTTTTGTTCCAGTCGTTTTAGGTATATCTATCATTACGTTCATTGTTTGGATGTTAATTGGCGGCGATAATGCATTTTCGCAAGCCTTATTGACTTCTGTAGCAGTGTTGGTTATTGCTTGTCCCTGTGCTTTAGGATTGGCAACCCCTACTGCCATAATGGTGGGGATTGGCAAAGGTGCAGAAAACAATATTCTTATAAAAGATGCAGAAAGTTTAGAACTCGGTCATAAAGTAAATGCGGTCATTCTTGATAAAACAGGTACAATTACAGAAGGAAAACCTTTAGTGACTGACATACTTTGGAAGGATAAACTTGAAAATCAAAATCAATACAAGCAAATTCTTTTGGCAATAGAAGCACAATCAGAACACCCCTTGGCAGAAGCGGTAGTCAACCACTTAAAAGATGAAAATATTGAAAAAGCTGAAATTGCTTCTTTTGAAAGTATTACAGGAAAAGGTGTGAAAGCTCAACCAGAAAATGGTTCAAAATACTATGTTGGAAACCATAAACTCATGCTTGAGAAAAATATTCAAATCGATTCTTCCTTAATGCAAACAGCAGAAAGTCTTGAAGAGCAAGCAAAAACAGTCATATTTTTCGGTAATAAAAAACAAGTATTGGCGATACTTGCCATTGCAGACAAGATTAAAGAAACTTCAAAAAAAGCAATAGCGACGCTTCAAGAAAGGGGCATTGAGGTTTATATGCTTACTGGAGATAATAATAAAACAGCATCTGCTGTGGCAAAACAGGTTGGGATATCGAATTATCAAGGCGAAGTTATGCCTTCAGACAAGGCAGCTTTTGTTAAAAAATTACAAGCTGATGGTAAAATAGTGGCTATGGTGGGAGATGGCATTAACGATTCTCACGCTTTAGCACAAGCCAACGTGAGTATCGCAATGGGCAAGGGTTCTGATATTGCAATGGACGTGGCAAAAATAACCTTGATAACCTCAGATTTGCAATCCATTCCAAAAGCATTGGAACTGTCAAAAAGAACCGTATTGGGTATCCGTCAGAACCTATTTTGGGCATTCATCTATAACATCATTGGAATACCTATTGCAGCAGGAGTTCTTTATCCCGTAAATGGCTTCTTATTAGACCCAATGATTGCAGGAGCAGCAATGGCTTTCAGTAGCGTATCGGTTGTTGCCAATAGTTTAAGACTTAAACGAATAAAACTTTAAGAGGCCTTTTTGGAAGATATGATTAGAATTTTTATAAATTATTTTTGATGCAGAACGAGACAAAATCTTCTAAGGATAGCATCGCTATCATTCAAAATTTTAACGAAGTAATGTGCAAAAAGAAGCATAAAAAAATAATTGATATCTTTTAAAATGACCTCTATTATTAATGATAAATTCAAATACAATGAAAACTTTAAAATTTAAAACGAATATCAATTGTGGCGGTTGTGTATCGAAAGTAACCCCTTTTTTAAACAAACAGGAAGGTATTGAAAGCTGGGAAGTGGATACCGCTAATCCAGATAAAATTTTAACCATTAAAAGCGATGGTGTAACAAAGGAAGATGTAAAGGCTACATTGCAAAAAGTAGGCTTTAAAGCGGAAGCTGTAGATTAATACCTCGTTTTAATATGGTTTATATATTAATTTTGGTTGTGATTCTTCTGTTTGCTATTCATTTTTATCGAAAAGCGAAACGGCATAGCGTAAAGCCTTTTCCAGAGTATTGGCACAAATTATTAATGGAAAAGGTCCTTTATTATAGAAATCTTTCAAGAGACAGACAGTTTGTTTTTCAACAAAAAATGATGCAATTTTTAAGTGAGGTTTATATAGATGGTGTGCAGTTTGAATTAGAAGAATTAGACAAAATTTTAATTGCAGCAAGTGCCGTAATTCCTGTTTTTGGCTTTAAAGAATGGCACTACACTAATTTAAGTGGCATTCTATTGTATCCAGATAATTTTAATGAAGATATGCAATTTAGCAGTAAGGATAACCCACGCAATATTGGTGGAATAGTCGGGAACGGACGTTTTGAGAAACAAATGATTTTATCTTAAAAAGCATTGTATCACGGTTTTAAAAACACAACCGATAAAAGCAATACGGGCATACACGAATTTGTGCATCTTATTGATAAGTTGGATGATAGTACAGATGGTGTGCCAGAGCGATTATTAGAACATCAATATGCAATACCTTGGCTGAATTTAATCCATAAGGAAATAGAAGCGATAAATGACAATCATTCTGATATCCGAAAATACGGAGGTACAAATCAGGCTGAATTTTTTGCAGTAGCTTCAGAATATTTCTTTGAGCGTCCAGAGTTGCTAAAAAAGAAACATCCTGACCTATATAGAATAATGGTTATAAGCTTTAATCAGAAGCCTGATCAAAAATAGCGCCTAGTTTTCTTTCTCATTGAAAAACCACCGTCTTTGACGGTGGTCATGTTTTAAAGGCTCTTCTATTATAAAAAGTTTCATACTCATATTATTTGCACAACCATTGCATTAAATAATTTATATCTTTGCTACAATGAAATTTTTAGCATTCATATTATCAATTTATATTTTTGTGCTTAATTTAGCACCTTGCGAAGATTATACTCTGCTTGATGATGAGCTTAAAACAGAAATTTCTCAGGCAGTTGACGATGACCATCAGCATCAAGGCTCAGATTTATGCTCGCCTTTTTGCATTTGTCAATGTTGTCATATTAATGCCATGCACCTCAAATTCGTAAATGTAAAGTTTACTATAGCTTATATTTCTACTCAAGATTTTTTCTACCTAAACGGTTTAGAAAAAGATTTTTCTACTTCAATTTTACAGCCCCCAAGAGTATAATTCAGTTTTTTAAAGGATAACTATATCCATTTTTGAGCCTTTAAGGTTCTTTTCATTTCGATTGATTTCAATTTTTATATCAGAATTATATCGAGAAGTTTAACTGAATTAATACATTTTTTATGATTAATAAAATCATTGATTTTTCAATCAATAACAAATTCATTATTGGTTTGCTTACGCTTACCATTGTTGGAGCTGGTATTTGGAGTATGACCCAAGTACCAATCGATGCTGTTCCAGATATTACCAACAACCAAGTGCAGGTCATTACACAAGCTCCCAATTTAGGAACAGAGGATATTGAGCAGATTATAACCTATCCTGTAGAGGTAGCCATGAGTAACCTACCTAATGTTCAAGAGATCCGTTCCATTTCTCGTTTTGGCTTATCGGTTGTTACCATTGTTTTTGACGATGATATGGGAACCTATCTACCGCGTCAATTAGTCGCTGAAAAACTCAATGAAGTCAAAGCACAAATTCCCGATGGGTTTGGAGAACCTTCAATGGGGCCAATTTCATCTGGTCTAGGGGAAATCTATCAATACACACTTAAAGTCAAACCAGAATATAAAGACACGTATTCGGTTACAGATTTGCGTACCATGCAAGATTGGATCGTTCAACGCCAAATGGCAATGGTAGAAGGTGTGGTTGAAGTTAATGCTATTGGCGGAAAAATTAAGCAATACGAAGTCGCTGTCGACCCAAACGAGTTACGGGCCATAGGATTAACAATTACAGATATATTTGAAGCGCTTGAAGCCAATAACCAAAATACAGGTGGTGCCTATATCGAAAAAAACCATCAAGCCAATTTTATTCGTGGCGAAGGCTTGGTACGTAGTTTAGATGATATTAAAAAGATTGCTGTTAAAAACACAAACAACATTCCCATTACTATTGGAGACATTGCCAAAGTACAATTTGGTTCAGCCATTCGCTATGGCGCATTAACCCAAGATGGAGAAGGCGAAGTTGTAGGCGGTTTGGTAATGATGCTTAAAGGCGCAAATTCAAACGATGTTATCGAGAATGTAAAAGACCGAATGGCCCAAATAGAAAAGTCGTTGCCAGAAGGCGTCATTATTGAACCTTTATTAGATCGAAGCAAGTTAATAGCAGAAACCACATCAACGGTGGCTACAAATCTCATTGAAGGTGCATTGATTGTCATTTTTGTACTTATCTTTTTATTAGGAAATTGGCGTGGAGGTTTAATCGTGGCATCCACAATTCCATTATCGCTATTGTTTGCATTTATCCTAATGAATGTATTTGATGTCTGGGCCAACCTAATGAGTTTAGGCGCAATAGATTTTGGGATTATTGTCGATGGCGCAGTCATTATTGTTGAAAGTACCGTTTTTCTTATCGCATCTCAAATATTAAAAAAGAAGAATCTAAGCGCAAAAGAACGTGATGGTGTTGCGGCAGATGCTTCAAAAAAGATGATGAATGCTGCCTTTTTTGGGCAGCTTATTATTCTAATTGTCTTTCTTCCTATTTTGGCATTACAAGGCATTGAAGGGAAGATGTTTAAACCCATGGCATTAACCTTTATTTTCGCAATGATTGGTGCCATGGTACTTTGTTTGACGTATGTGCCTATGATGTCCGCATTAATTTTAAGAGCACCAAAGTCAGATAAAAAATCGTACGGAGATAAATTCGTCCATTGGGTAGAACGTAAATACCAACCTTTGTTGGTTAGAGCCTTGCAAAAAGGAAAACTGATAATCGGTATTGCTGTTGTTTTGTTCGGAATGACTGTTTTTATGTTTACAAGAATGGGTGGCGAGTTTATTCCACAGCTCGATGAAGGCGATATTGCATTTCACGCCATTTTGAAACCAGGTAGTTCTCTTACTGAAACTATTGAAACGACAACAAAAATTGAACAAATTGTAAAAGCAAAGTTCCCAGAAGTTGAAAAAATTGTAAGTCGTATAGGGGTTGCCGAAATACCAACAGACCCAATGCCTATGGATTTGGCAGATATTTTTGTGATTTTGAAACCTAAAAGCGAATGGACCTCGGTAGCATCTAAAGATGAACTCATCGAAAAAATGAAAGAAGCGGTTGAAATAATTCCTGGTGTTAATTACGAATTTACACAACCTATCGAAATGCGTTTCAATGAATTGCTTGAAGGTGTTAGGGAGGATATTGCCATAAAACTCTACGGAGAAGATATCAATGTACTCTCTCAAAAAGCAGAGGAAATAACTAGAATTATTGCAGGTACAGATGGTATTGGAGATATGAAAGCCGAAGCCACAACAGGTCTGCCGCAAATGACAATTACTTATAACAGAAGTAAATTGGCGCAATATGGACTGCAAATAAATACCTTGAATCAAATCGTCCAGTCAGCATTTGCAGGTGGAACGGCAGGCACTATTTTTGAAGGTGAAAAACGATTTGATTTAGTGGTGCGGTTAACTGCTAACAATCGTAACGACATAACCGATGTTCAAAATTTATTTATCAATTTGCCTTCAGGTACTCAAATCCCACTTCGTGAAATAGCAGATATAACCTATAAATCAGGTCCGATGCAAATAAGCAGAGACAACACCAACAGAAGAACCTATGTAGGGATAAATGTTAGGGGGCGTGATGTCAAATCGTTGGTAACCGAAATCAAATCAAAGTTAGATGCTAAACTCGAATTACCATCTGGTTATTTTATTAGATATGGTGGCGCATTTGAAAATTTAGAACGTGCCAGTAACCGATTGCTGACGGTAGTGCCAATAGCATTATTGCTCATTTTTGTACTCATATATTTTGCTTTGAAATCATTACCACAAACTTTAATGATTTATATCGCAATTCCTATGGCAACCATTGGTGGGGTGGTGGCATTGTGGTTAAGGGATATGCCATTTAGTATTTCCGCAGGCGTAGGATTCATAGTATTATTTGGTGTTGCGGTTTTAAATGGATTGGTGATGGTTAGTGGTTTAAATGAATTGAAAGATGAAGGCGTTGCCAATCTTAAAGATAGAATTACCGAGGGTACAAAACGACGCATTAGACCTATTATGTTAACGGCTTTTACAGATGTTTTAGGGTTTTTACCTATGGCCGTTTCGGCATCAGCTGGTGCAGAAGTGCAACGACCTTTAGCAACTGTCGTGATAGGCGGTTTACTCACCTCTACCTTACTCACATTGTTTATTTTACCCATATTATACCATGGGGTAGAAACTAAATCTTTAACATTTAAAACGAACAAAAAAATGATTACTGTTACGGCAATAATAGCATTTCTTTTTATACTACCTATCCATGCAAATGCACAACAAACTAATGATACACTTCCTGTAATAACACTGCAAGAAGCTGTAAAATTATCAAAAGAAAATTATCCGCTATTAAAACAAAAACAATTAGAAATTACCAAACAAGAACAGTTAAAAAGTACCGCTTATGATTTTGGTACGACTCAAATTTTTACAGGAGGTGAAGAAGTTAATAATGGAAAAGGTATTTTTACCACTATTGGAATTGGTCAATCCAACATCGATGTGTTTGGTGTTTCTGCTAAAAAACGATTGCAGGAACAACGCATTCAATTTGCCCAAAAAACATTTCAGCTTTCAGAATTAGAGCTGGAATTGGAAGTGAAAAAAGCGTGGGCAAATGCCTTACAGAGTAAAAGGAATTATAATTTATATAAAGAGTTGGATTCCATTTATACCAACTTTGGAAAAGCAGTAGCATTGAATTATGAAGTAGAAGCCATTTCAAGATTAGAATATTCAGCAGCAAAAAATCAAGCATTACAGATTAAAAACAAGTTTATGCAATCAAAAAGTAACTATAATATTGCATTACAACAATTAAATCTATGGTTGGTTTCCGATACATTCTATACTATTCCTAATGCTATTGAAATGACTAACGAAATGGATATGGATGCTTTTATTTTGGAAACACATCCTTTATACAATATAGCACAATTGGAGGTAAAAGAAGCAGAAGCAACATATAAGGCTGCCAAAGCTGATAATTTACCTAAGTTAAATCTTCAAGGTGGTTTACAAAACGCAAACGGTAATTCAGGTTTTTATACCTATCAAGCAGGTATTTCAATTCCGTTTTTATCAGGTACGACTAAAGCAAAAATTAAAACCGCAAAAATTGATACCGAAATTGCTAAAACAAATATTCAGTTCAAAAAACAAGACCTGCAATCCCAGTTTATACAATCAAAAGAAAATTATAAAAAGTGGAAAAACTCTTGGCTATTCTATAAAAATGAAGTGTTACCGCTTGTAAAAGAACAAAAAGCAGGTGCTTTATTTGCCTATAAAGAAGGAGAAATAGATTACACAGGCTTTACACAACTCATAAAAGAAGCCATTCAATCTGAATTAGAAGCTCAAGAAGCATTAATAAATTATTTAGAAAGCACATTTCAACTACACTATTTTAATCAATAAGACAATGAAAAACATACCATATAAATTTTTTGCTATAATCTTACTGTCAATGATACTGACCTCTTGCAATAGCGACAAACAAACGGCAGATAGCACTAATTCTAATGCAGATAGCACTAATTCTAATAGTGAAGCAATAAAGGAAGATTCTAATGAGGGGGAAGAGGTCATGCTTTCACAGCAGCAGTTTGAAGCCTTACAAATGAAAATTGATACCCTTGCAGTGCGCAATATGAGTGGTTATGTAGAGGCCAATGGCACATTGGAAGTGCCACCTCAAAATGAAGCAGCCATTACTTCCGTTGTTGGAGCAAACGTGGTGTCTATAAAAGTAATTGAAGGTGATAAGGTAAATAAAGGTCAAGTAGTTGCCTACCTCTCGCATCCTAATATTATCAAAATGCAAACTGATTATCTTAATGCGTATAGTAACAGTAATTTTTTAAAGAAGAACTATGAACGTCAACAAAAGTTATACGATGCAGGAGTAGGGTCTGGCTCAAATTTTCAAAAAGCAGAAGCAGAATATGAAGCCTCTAAAGCGATGGTAAATGGATTAGAAGCTCAATTACGACTATTAAATATCAATGCTTCATCAGTGAGCAATGGTACAATCGCACAAAGCATTTCATTACGGAGTCCAATAGATGGTTTTGTCCAAAAAGTTGAAGTCAAAACAGGACAATATGTAGAACCGCAAACCGAACTGTTTGAAATAGTAAACACACATCACGTGCACGCAGATTTAATGGTCTTTGAGAAAGATGTAAATAAAGTTAAGAAAGGTCAAAAAGTCATTTTCAATGTGCAATCTATTACAGACGAAGAACTTACAGCAGAAATCTACTCGGTAAGTAAAACCTTTGAAGACAATCCTAAAGCAATTCACGTTCATGCTGAAATAGAAAACAAGAAAGGTAATTTAATTCCAGGAATGTATATTAAAGGTAAAATTCAAGTAGAAAACTCTAAAATAAAAGCATTACCAGAAAGTGCCATCATAAAAGAAGGCGATAGATTCTACGTATTTTCAGCGGAAAGAGAAAATAAAGATTGGAGTTTTAAACCCATTGAAGTGGTTTTAGGAGCAAAAGATGGCCATTGGATAGCTGTTCAATTTCCTGAGGAATTAGAAGAAAATACAAAATTTGCTTATAATAATGCGTATTATCTTATTGCCGAAATGAAAAAAGGAGAAGCGGAACACGAACATTAGAATATGCAAACAATAGAACAACTTTTAGAGTCAAAAAATATACGCGTAACGGCAATGCGCTTATTAATTTATAAGTTTCTTGCAGAAAAACAAGTAGCAGCTACATTAAGTGATATAGAAAATGCTTTTGAAAAGGCAGACAGAACCACTTTATATAGAACCATAAAAACCTTTGAAGAAAAAGTGATTGTGCATCAAATAGACGATGGTACTGGGATTACTAAATATGCCCTATGTGAAAAGGGATGTAATTGTGACATTGAAACCGATTTACATTTGCACTTTCATTGTACCAATTGTAATGAAACAACTTGTTTAACAGAGCATAAAATTCCTCAAATTAAAGTGCCAGACGGTTATGTTTCAGAAAATGTGAATTTGGTAGTAAAAGGCATTTGCGATAAATGTAGTAGTTAATAAAGCACTTCCATTGCACTGTATTTTAATACATCTTTGTATTTATTAGATATAGAAGTGGTTTAAACTTTTTTCAATTGGCTGCAAAAGGCTCCTTTTCACCCCTTTTTCGCCTTTTTATTACTTCGTAGCCCTGCTATGAAGTGCAAAAAAGTCTTTAAAATGAATAAAAAATAGCTATTTTTCGCTTCAATCAAAAAAGTTTAAACCACTTCATAATAATGATGAAAAACAAATTAATAGGAGCAAGCTTATTTACAGCAGTCACAGCGTCATTGTGTTGTATTACGCCTGTTTTAGTGTTAATTGCTGGAACAAGCGGAATGGCCTCAACATTTTCTTGGATAGAACCTTTTAGACCGTATCTGATTGGATTTACAATGTTAGTTCTTGGTTTTGCTTGGTATCAAAAACTAATCCCGATAACTATCGGGACTAAAAATGAAATCGACTGTGAATGTGATGTGGCCGACCTGCCTGCCGGCAAGGCAGGGAAACCAAAATTTATACAGTCAAAAACCTTTTTAGGCATTGTAACTGCCTTTGCAATTATAATGTTGGCTTTCCCCTTCTATTCAGGGGTTTTTTATTCAGACACGAAAAGGCAAATAATGGTGGTTGATAAATCGGATATGAAAACAATCGAATTTAAAATTAGCGGAATGACCTGTGAAAGTTGTGAAGAACATGTTGATCACGAGGTAAATAAACTAAAGGGTATTATAAATTCAAAGGCCTCATACAAAAAAGGAAATGCCATCATTGAATTTGATAGCACTAAAATTAATGAAGTTGAAATTGAAAAAAGAATTAACTCTACAGGTTACAAAGTAACCGACAAAAATAAAGACGAATGGAAGTCCAATTAAAATCAGAAATTACTTGTCCAGACTGCGGACATAAAAAAGTAGAAGATATGCCAACAAACGCTTGCCAGTTCTTCTATGAATGTGAGAATTGTAAAATAGTTTTAAAACCAAAAGAAGGGGATTGTTGTGTTTATTGTTCATACGGAACAGTGCCTTGTCCACCAATCCAAGAAAACAAAAGTTGTTGTTAACTCAAATAAGATATGAATCGGTTGGTCACATGTACTTGCGATAAATATAGCAGCCAATAATTCACTTCCATGGCACTAAATTAGCGTAATATCCCTAGTAAATAGATAAATGTTTATGAAAAAAAAGAAATTAAATTTAAGAGATATTAAGCCTCAATCTGAAACAGAACATCATCACGATGATGGTCACGACCATAATGAAAACAAAAGTGGATTTAAGGCCTATATACCTGCAATTATAAGTTTTGCAATGCTCATTATTGGAATTGCTTTAGACTATTTCGATATATCCTTTTTCAAAGATTGGTTGCGTTTAGGGTGGTATGCTGTAGCATATATCCCTGTTGGACTTCCTGTTGTAAAAGAAGGTTGGAAAAGTATTAAAAGAGGCGATGTTTTTACAGAGTTCTTTTTAATGTCCATAGCAACCATTGGAGCCTTCATAATTGGCGAATATCCAGAAGGTGTTGCGGTCATGCTGTTTTATGCTGTTGGAGAGTTGTTTCAAAATGCAGCAGTCAATAAAGCGAAAGGTAATATTAAAGCATTGTTGGATGTGCGCCCCAAAGAAGCCAATGTTTTTAGAAACGGTGATGTTATAAGCATCAGTCCAGAAACTGTTGAAATTGGAGAAAAAATTCAAATTAGAGTTGGTGAAAAAATTCCATTGGATGGTGTTTTAATTTCCGAAAAGGCATCATTGAATACAGCAGCTTTAACAGGCGAGAGTAAACCAGATACGATTATAAAAGGAGCAAATGTTTTTGCAGGTAGTATTAATTTAGAAAGCGTCATTGAAGTTGAGGTTACCAAAGAATTTAAAGACAGTTCCATTGCCAGAATATTGGATTTGGTTCAAAACGCAACCGCTCGAAAATCAAAAACGGAGTTGTTTATTCGACAGTTTGCGCGCGTTTACACACCAATTGTGGTGTTTTTAGCAATAGGAGTTACGTTCTTGCCATACTTTTTTGTAGATGATTATGTGTTTAGGGATTGGCTGTATCGCGCCTTAATCTTCTTGGTGATTTCGTGTCCTTGTGCTTTGGTTATTTCTATTCCTTTGGGTTATTTCGGTGGTTTGGGTGCCGCTTCAAAAAATGGAATTTTATTTAAAGGCGCTTCGTTTTTGGATGCCATGACCAAAATAAATACGCTGGTTATGGATAAGACAGGTACAGTAACTAAAGGTGTTTTCAAGATTAAAGAAATTAAAGCTATCAATTGGGATGAAAAAGAATTTATGAAGTATCTCATGGCTATTGAAGAACAATCTACACATCCCATTGCCAAAGCCATCTTAGAGTATATAGCTGAAGGAACAGATTATGAGGCTTCCGAAGTATCCGAAATAGCAGGAAAAGGACTAAAAGGCATTGTGAATGGTAAAACTGTTTTAGTCGGTAATAAAGCCTTGATGACTGCTAATAATATAAATGTATTAGAGGAAACTGAAACGATTGTAGAGTCCATAGTATTAGTATCTATAGATAATGCATTTGCAGGCTATGTGGTTATTGCAGATGAATTAAAGGAGGATGCTAAAGAAACAATTACAGCACTACATAAGGTAGGGATTAAAAACATCATGATGCTCTCTGGTGACAAGGATTCCATAACACAAAAAATAGCTTCTGAATTGAATATTGAAAAAGCCAAAGGTGGTTTATTGCCAGAAGATAAATTAAATGAAGTTGAAAATTTAAAGCAAAATCCTAATAATAAGATAGCTTTTATTGGCGATGGTATTAATGATGCACCAGTGTTGGCAGTAAGTAATGTAGGCATTGCCATGGGAGGATTAGGAAGTGATGTTGCTATTGAAACCGCAGATGTTATCATTCAAACAGACCAACCTTCAAAAGTGGTAAAAGCCATTAAAATAAGTCGTTCCACCCGAAAAATTGTATGGCAAAATATAGTATTGGCATTCAGTGTAAAAGTGATTGTTCTAATTTTAGGAGCAGGTGGTTTGGCTACTATGTGGGAAGCTGTTTTTGCAGATGTAGGCGTCGCATTATTGGCCATATTGAATGCAGTTAGATTGCAGCGAATGAAATGGGATTGAAAATCTTAAACAAATAGAGTTCCTGCGTTTCCAGGACCCAACATACTACCAAAACTTGCGATTGTCTTTGTTAATACCTCAGAATATAAACTAAAAAGGGTTACCCACTTCTCTTGAGTCTTTCAGCGACAATAATAACTTGTAGTACGACTTGAACTATATTATAAATATTGGACAGAATGAATGTATTAAATTTTATATCAATACATTCATTCTGTCCAAACTGTTGAAAATTTTGTTTAAAACGAATAAGTTTAAGCACTCATTTCGCTCTTAGATCTTTTTTCAACAAATTTTTCAATTAGATCTGGTACTTTTTCAAAAGCAGCAGAAAGGCCATGTGCTTTGCCAGTTTCAATAAAGGAAATCTCTTGATCTTTAGTTACCAAAAAGCCTATTGGCTCAATGCCAACACCAGCACCAGCGCCAGCGCCCTGACCTTTTCTAGCTTTTGCTTTGGTTTCAACACCTTCGCCACCACCAGAGCCAAATCCCATGCCCACTTTAATTACTGGGACACATTTAAATAGTCCTAATTCAAATGGTTCACCAACGACGGTTTCGGTTTTAGTTTCAGACTTTATAAAGTCTGTAACTTTTTCTAATAATTCTTCAGAATGTAAGTCCATAATGTAATTTTTTAAAAGTTAATAAATGATTTGATTATATAAATTGGTCTGTTTTTAATAAGCAAAACCAATTGATTCTGTCCTTGAAAATTGATATGATATTTTCCTCCGTTATAATTTAATAGAGCAAATACAGGGTATAGTTTAGCATTCAAAATTAAATCTCCAGTATCAATATTGATAAAAAAATCTTTGACTTTAAATGTTTTTAACATTTTTAAAACCCTAATAAATGGTAAGTGTCTTTTGTTTTTATCTACGTCGTTTTTTTTAGATTTTCCTCGTTTACTTAAACGCTTTTTTTTTAATGGGTATATGTAAAATTTCATCAACAAAACGTTTAATTTAATCCTGAATACTTCTGTGTCGTGTCCTTCTAAATTTGCCTTAACTATACCTTGTAATTGTATGTAGTATTGTTTAGATACAGTGTCTATACATATAATAACGGGCACCAATAGCAAGGCAATTATGAGCAGTAAACAGATTACTATGACTATAGAAAGAGTCATGATTAAATTTTAGTTTAAAGTAAACATTGGCGCGTATATAAAACAATGATATATATCAATTTAAAGTAATATTTCTGATAGTTTTCCTTGTTGTTTTCGTATTAAATCAGAAAGCTCTTCTCATAAAAAAGTCTTTAATCTAAATTTAAAGATAAATGTCCTTGAGGGTTATTGAAATGATAATGGCTATGGCATTGTAGCCATTGACATAGCTTCCTATAACAGCATCGCAATCAGCCTTTAATGTTTCTACTGGAAAATTATTGAGCGCCCCACCATCAACATAATAAGAAACTTCAATTTTTACGGGCAATACACCAGGAAAATTACAATCAAGGCCACTTGCTCGAAATGATATTTATCAGACCAATGATTTTTATCATTTCACGTATACCGCGATTGCCATACATTTGGATAGAATGCTATATTCAATATGTCAGGATTCGGTAATATACGTGCCCAATTAAAGGCCTTCTTAGTTGAAATTGGGGAGCTGTCCTACTTTACGGCACGTTTTTTTAACAATGTTTTCAAACCACCTTTTGAATTGAAGGAACTATGGCGCCAATGCTATAATATGGGAAATCGCTCCTTAGTACTGGTAGGCATTACAGGTTTTATAATTGGACTCGTACTGACCTTGCAAACCCGTCCAACCCTCATGGAATTTGGTGCCGTATCATGGATGCCGTCCATGGTCGGTATTTCTATCGTAAGGGAGATTGGCCCAATAATTACGGCCTTGGTCTGTGCTGGTAGAATTGGCTCCGGTATAGGTGCGGAACTGGGTTCTATGCGCGTAACAGAACAAATTGATGCTATGGAAGTGTCTGGAACCAACCCTTTCAAATATTTGGTGGTGACCCGGGCATTGGCGGTCACGTTAATGCTTCCGTTATTAGTGGTGGTAGGAGATGCGATTGCGTTATTTGGATCTTTTTTGGTTGAAAGCGTAAAAGGTAACGTCTCCTTTGTTCTCTATTTTAACAAGGTGTTCGATTCGTTGGAATTTGGTGACATTGTGCCTGCAACCATTAAATCATTTTTCTTTGGTCTGGCCATTGGCCTTGTGGGTTGTTTTAAGGGCTACTATTGTAAAAAAGGAACGGCTGGTGTTGGAAAGGCAGCAAACTCTGCGGTTGTTTTTTCATCATTGTTATTGTTTATTATCGATTTTATGGCTGTTTTGGTAACCGATATATTTTATGGTTTATGACAGAGCTCCATAACATACCAGATAAAGAGGTTGTTCTTGAAATTAAAGGTTTGCATAAGGGCTTTGGAGATAACCATGTGCTTAATGGCTTCAATATGCAATTGTACCACGGTGAAAACTTAGTGGTCATGGGGAAGTCAGGTTCTGGAAAATCGGTGATGATCAAATGCCTGGTAGGGCTCATGGAAGCCGATAGCGGTTCTATTTCGGTAATGCACAGGGACATTACCAAACTGGATCAGGGTGCACTGGATACGCTACGAGCAGATATTGGCTTTTTATTTCAAGGCAGCGCACTATATGACTCCATGACTGTCCGAGAAAATTTGGAGTTTCCTTTACGGCGGCATACCAGAAAAAATGATCAAACCGTTGACACCGAAAAGTTGGTTGTTGAAGCTTTGGAAAATGTCGGTTTAGCGAGTGCCATCGATTTAATGCCGGCAGAACTATCTGGAGGGATGAAACGGCGAGTAGCTTTGGCAAGAACCCTTATTCTACGACCAAAAGTAATACTGTATGATGAGCCCACTAGTGGATTGGACCCCATAACGGCCAAGGAAATTATTATCCTGATGCAGGACATTCAAAAAAAATATGGCACCTCCTCACTCATCATCACCCATGATGTGGATTGTGCACGGGTTATTTCGGATAGGATGATATTGCTCATAGACGGCATCGATTACGCTGTCGGAACATTTGCCGAATTATCAACCTTAAAGGACCCCAAAATTAAAGCTTTTTTTAAACAAGAACTATGAGAGATACAGGCCCACAAAAATTACGGTTAGGACTCTTTGTCATCATAGGCACGGTTTTGTTTATTGTGGGTGTTTATGTAATTGGGCAGCGGCAAAACATGTTCAAAAAAACATTTGCAATAAGTGCTTTTTTTCAAAATGTAAATGGCTTGCAAAAAGGGAACAATGTACGCTACTCGGGAATTGGCATCGGGACAATTAAAGAGATCGCCATGGTTAATGACTCTACAATCAAGGTAGACATGGCCATTGAAGAATTTATTGTGGCCCACATTAAAAAGAATGCCATTGCTACGATTGGCTCAGACGGGTTGGTCGGTAACATGATTGTCAATATCGTTCCGGGCAAGGGGAGCTCTGAAGCCATTGGCAATGGCGATATTATTGAATCTTATAGCAAATTGGGAGCAGATGATATTTTGAGCACCTTAAGTGTGGGTTCTGAAAATGCCGCGATCCTTACCTCGGATCTATTAAAGATCACAACCGCTATGATTGAGGGCAAAGGTACTTTGGGTGTGCTATTGAATGATACGATCATGGCAGAAGGTTTAAAGCGATCCGTCAACAACCTCAGAGTTGCTAGTAGAGGGGCAACAAATGCAATTAACGGATTAAATACAATCATCTCTTCGATAAAAACAAATGACGGCACCGTTTTGGGCATGTTGATGAATGACACTATATCTGGCATAAAACTAAGAAACATTGTTGGTCATCTTGAAACCTCAAGTATTGAGATTGAAACTGTCTTGGCAAATATCAATACCGTTGTTGATGATTTCAGTTCTAGTGAAGGTGCCTATGGTTATATTCTAAAGGACACGTCTTTGGTCAATAATTTAAAGTCTGCAATCAAAAACATAAATGAGGGCACAGATAGGTTCAACCAGAACATGGAAGCCTTAAAGCACAATTTTTTAACGCGAGGCTATTTTAGAAAATTGGAACGGCAAGAAAAAAGAGAAATGAAAAAAGGCGAAAATCAGAAAATACACTAAAAACAAACTATTATTCCCAACGGATGATGCCGTAATGAAATCTGTCTTTTTAGCACTAAGAGAAAGCATTAAAAAATGGACAATTGCTATTAGAAATTAGGGCATCATATTAGATCAGTTTCTGGCAATCTATAAAAAAAGGGTCAGACTTTAAGTAAAAGTCAAACCCTCGTTATTTTAAGTTACACACTTTTTAGGATAGTGTCAGTGAGTTCAGACCCATTAATTTTCATCAAAACTCTCTAAAACCAATGGCAAATATTTTGATGCAGCTTTCATTCCAATTACAGATAAACCTAAAAGAACCGTTGTTTTCATTTCTGGCCTTGTTGCTCCTGCATTCTTCGCCATTGGCACGTGCATTTTGACGGCTCTTTCATCATCTGCAATCATTTTCATTCCGATGTATATCAATTGCTTGGTTTTATTATCTAAACCTTCGTCTGCAATTAATGATTGAATAAAGCCTGCGTAAGCTCTTTGAATTTCAGGCGCTTCTTCAACAAATGTTTGTAATGGATTATTGTTCATATTATTTAATATTTAGATTTGAATAACTTATTGATATGCTTTCGTATTTATTTTCAAGCGCTTTGAGTTCTATTGGAATCTCTTTGATATACTTATCAAAAAATGATAATACCAAGGCTCTTTGTAATTCCATCGCATTTTTGTCGCCTTCGGTTATATATTTTAAGTCTGTAAAATTATCGTGAGAGAACCCATTGATGGTGATTTGATAGCAATCTTGTACAGCGTTTTCTATAAATGTCAATGCTCTTAAATATTGATTTCCTTCTTGATTACTTGAAACAAACATAAATGGAACTTTGAGTTTGTTATGATACAAATCTCCAAATTGAAATCCATCCAAATTTATTCCTGCCCTTATATCAGTGTTACCGGAACATATTTGCCCAGCAGTTGCTCCACCTAAAGAATGACCAAATATTCCTATTCTATCAAAATCGAATATGCTGTGGATAATTTCATCATTATTATGTATTGCCTTTATCTTCTCAAGTGCTACTTCCGTATCTGATGCCCATAAAGTTGTGCTTTCATTATGTAAAGGAGTAAGTTGCAGCATTTTTCTATAGGCTTCTGCATTTTCTTTAATATCGTTTGAATTTAATATTGTGGATTGCCACCTCCCAATTTCCGAACTATTTAATTCTGGTTCTCTTTTGCTATAAAATTCATTGTCAGTTGTGTTGCTAATAACCTCTCCGTTATCTTTTATAAGCAAAGCAGATTCGTTTTCGTGTCCAACACTTACAATAATATATCCATGACTAACAAGTTCTTCAAACACAGTTTGGTAAACTTGGGTAAAACCACCGTATCCATGATTATATATAAGAACCGGAAATGTTTTATTAGAAACGGGTGGAGCATTTAAAATAGTATTACTCTCTATTTCAGAGAAATAACTGGTGGCAAAAGTTGGAATTCCTAAAAAATCAGAAGCATTTGAAATGACTTGTTTCGTTCTAAATGGTTCTTTTTCCTCAGAGAGTGAGTTCGTTGGGTACCAAATTTGAAATGAAAGAAGTCTTTCATTTCCTGATTGGGACTTATTGTAAAAAAAGGTGCGTTGTCCAACTTTATATTCACCTGTTGGGTCAAGCATTTTCGGCAACTCTCTTATTAATTCATCTTCTTTTCCAAAAGCAATTTCCAATATTTTAAAAATAGTGTTTTGTTTTGCAAATACAGCCTTGAAAGATTGCACAATATTTTCTGAGTTAACTTTCTTTGTTGTAAGCTTACCATACTCAAAATAAAACTGACCATTATAATTAGTTGAATCTACTTTGTATTCCACATTTTCGACATCATTTCTTGAAAATACAAACTCGTATATAGAAACAATCTCACTTTTATTCTTTATTGGCATTAATTCAGTTGTATAAAAAATTGCGTTCTCATCAAAAATCAACTTTATTTCATTTAGATTTTTTGAATTTTCAGCTTTTTCCAATCTCTTGATGAGTTGATTGCCTTTGTTCTTATGAGAGGCTTTATTATTGCAACTTACTACTAATAAAATTAAAAATACTCCTAAGATATTTTTCATATATTTTCTGTTTTATGTCTCTAATTTTTTCTAATTGAATAAAACACTTTCAATTGTTGTTTAAATATTCTATTGCCTTTAATAGTTGTGTGTCCTTGTCTTTTAACAAATCTTCTCGTTTCATTTCTATGGCGATATCAGGTGTAATTCCATTATTTTCTGGATTAAACCCATTTGGATATTCAAACTTGTAAATTGGGATTACTAAAGCAATACTATCGTTTATTAAATATCCGTTTCCCCACAACATTTGACCGGGTGTTTGATTTCCAATAATTTTCCCAATTTTAAAATATTGAATTATTCCTGCCATATTTTCTGCTCCCGAAATACTCATTTCATCAATTAATATAGCAACTTTGCCTTGATACTTACTGCCTATAGGTTCTATAAAATCTTCATTTTGTTCATTTCTATTGATATAAGTTCCGTATTTTCTCCTTTCTGAAACAAACCTACCGAGCAATAATTTCATAGCTTCAATTGAACCACCGTCATTTCCCCTTAAATCAATAATTAATCCCTTTGATTTCTCCACTTTTTCTAAATTGCTTAATACATGATCTAAATTGGCAGGATTAAAAGCATTAAATGATAGGTAAGCAATATCCTTTGAAATAAAATAACTTTCAGAATGCAAGAAGGCTAGTGGCAATCCACCACCTAATGATATTCCGTTTTGTCTTTCTGTTCGTGTTAATATTTCAGAATGGGATTTATTATGTTCATCTAAAAAGACTAGTTCAACCCTTGTCCCTGATTGACCATAGATTAGCCTTAAAACTTCTGATGTAAGATGAAATGTTCTATTTATATCATTGAACGGTGGTTTGAATTTTACTAGCTTTTCGATTTCAGATAGTGTTAAACTTTCAATTCTTTCAATAATGAAACCTACATTAATATTTGCAATGTCTGCTGAAAAGTTTTTTAATACCTTTGTAACTACTATTTGATTTTTAATAACTCGGATATCAATTCCTATTTCACCATTACTAAATATATATGGTGACACTGTTTTGTTTAATTCAGATATTAACCCAACACCACAATGAGAGCTATTAAGTTCAAATAGCATTATATTTAGTAATGAAAAAAGGGAGTCGGTGTTATTACAAGCTTCAATTTGGGCTTTGTAATCCATATGCTTTTTCTCCCAGTCAATTCCATTAAAATTTGGGTCATAGAAATGCTCGTTAACAGTATTCCAAACCTGTTCAAATATTTCAATTCTTTCGCTCTTTGCCATTCCTGTTTCTTGTGATTGACAAGAAGTGAAGAGAAAAGGGCTTATAAAAAGAAGTATGTATGTAAGTTTGTTCATTATCTAAATTGAATTATAAAAAAAGCAAACTGTATGCCGTCATAAAGGGCGTGAGATACTATTAACGGTAATAATCTGCGATATTTATAAAAGTAAAAACCCATAATGACACTTTTAAGTCCTATAGAAATTATTCCAGCAGTTCCTTGATATAAATGGGCTACTCCAATTAGTGCAGAAGCCAAAAATATTGCAGCAATATGCCAATTCTTGTTGTCATTAATATTCCACAAGCATTTTAATAAAAACACTCTGGATAATTCTTCAAAAAGTGCAATACCAATCCATAAAACAGGTCCAAACCAAATAATCATTAACAACGGATTATTTGCCAAATCAATCATTGTATTAATCAATTCGGTGTTTGGCGGATTTTCATTGGGTATCCATTGATAAAGCGTTGCTCTTTCTAAAAAGAACAAAGCAAAATAGATTGCAGTTAAACCTAAACCTATTAAAGTATCCCAATACCAAGTTCCTTTACCAGAATTAAATGTTTCTTTAAATGTATCCCTTATCAAGTACTTATTAAGAAATAAAATCAGAAGGCTTATACCAGCACCAAAAATCAAAGGATAAACTGTCATATCAGTTGTCGAGAAATTTTCAGTTTGTGTCAGTCTATACCAAATCATTATGATATTGATTGGTAAAATTGCAATGCTGATTGCTAAAATATTTCGTAATGTTTTATTCATTCTTTCTTGGTTTTCCAATGACTCCAACGTAGTAGAGATATTTTTGAATAACAGGTGGAAGGGAATCCATATCTTTTTGGATTATGAGGTCCTCGGTGAGAGGAGCAGCTTTTATCTCAGTTAAAACATCGTCTTTATAATGGTTTTCAAACCGACATATTGCTAAATAAATAATAGCAGTTATAAGAATAATACCATTTGCTATGGGACCAAATTTGGTATCCTTCCAATAGATAATAATTAAGATTTGAGATATGAAGACTGCTAGAATTGCAAGCACGATCCACCAATTGTGATTTTGAATAAAGAACATAAAAGTAACTATAAATAATAGTGCAGTTGAGCCCCAAAGTATTCCCAATGGTTTGGAAATACTTTGGGATAATTGGCTTATTTCTGCTAACTGAAACGCTTTTATAAAACCTAAAAAATGTAAAAGGGCATGAGTTAACATTAGAAAACCAAAGAGATATTTCATGGTATACTATTTAAAACGTCTTCGCAATCCCAAGCCCAAAAGCCACATAATTAAGATCTACATCAATGCTTAGATCGTCCGTAACCTCTAAGTCCCTAGTGAGACTATGATATCGAACTGTTGGACGAAAGCTCCAATCATTACCAATATTATAGTCTAATCCAGCTTCAATCTGCCAACCCAAACCATGACCGGAATCGTCTATAAGATCTCCATCGCTATCCTCAAATTCTAAATGATTGTAAATGGCACCTGCTCTTAATAGGTAGGAAAGATTTTCGGAAGAACCAATAGGATGGATGAACTGTAACCCTAAGGTATAGCCTGTTTCATCTAAGTCGGCATCAGAATCTTCAATAGGAAAGTTATTGTAACCCCAACCAAGATACGCATGTAAATGTTCCATAAAACGGTAACCTACAGTGGCCTCAAACCCAAAGCCAGTTCTTATTTTTGACGCTCCTAAATCTTCAGATGGAAAACTAAGAGCTGGCCTTAATTCTGCCGACCATTGGTTTTGTGTAAAAACCATACTTGACATAAGCAGGAATATTGCACACATTAAGTGAATTTTTGGATTCTTCATTATACTGTGTTTTAGATTAAAATTTAATCAAAAGTATAATTGCACTATGGTTGACACAATGATATTAATCAGTGTAGAGATACATAAATTGAAACCTGTTTACAAAATGATATTGGCCAGTGACGCCCCATTAATAAGACTTTTTTGGCTAATCTTTTACTTTGAATACTTTTTCTAAAATAGTGTCCATTAAACACCATTTTGAAATGCCGGATTGCAATAAATTGGTACCTACAAAAGCCGTGAACCAGAGCCAATTTATGTTTACATAAATGGCTAATAACAAGCTTATTAATATAAATGTTCCTGCAATGCTTCTTACGATTCTATTTTTCATAATGATTTATTTAAATGAATTTTTCAATGGGAACCACTATTGCTTTAATAGGGTTATTGGTTACTAATTCGGCATTGAATTCCTTGATTAATTTGAATGCAGCATCGATATTTTTGCCTTCCGTAAACGAAAAGAACATTCTGGAATCTGCCCCTCCTTTGCTACTTGGAAACCAGCTTGAAGTCATTAATAATGCTGCTGGGTTTTTATAGCCATCGATATCTGATTCGCTAAAATTCTCGATTTTTGCGTCTTTAAATAGTTGTATAATATCCTTATGATATTCCTCTACAACAGTTACGATTAATAGTTTCATGTGTTTATATTTATTGTTTTTTATAGGACACATGCTGTTCGCTATTAATCATTCCATTGGGTGATAAAGCTTTTAGCATGCTCGTTTCATGTGCTTATATTTATTGTTTTTCTATTGTCACATGTAACATCCATACAATCATTTTTATGTGTGACTAAAGGTTTAGTCATGGATGTTTCATTTTATTTGTAATTTTTGCGTTCAATCATAAAATACACCAAGGGCACAACTAATAAAGTGAGCACTGTAGACACAATGGTTCCTCCCATTAATGAGATTGCCAGTCCTTGAAAAATGGGGTCAAATAAAATTACAAAGGCTCCTATGACTACTGTTCCGGCGGTTAATAAAATTGGTGTTGTTCTAACAGCTCCTGCTTCAATAGCGGCTTGTTTTAATGGGATGCCATCATCCAATCTAAGATTGATAAAATCAATCAATAAGACTGAGTTCCTTACCATAATCCCTGCTAAAGCGATCATACCAATAAAAGATGTTGCCGTAAAAAAAGCGCCCATAACCCAATGCCCTAGTATAATGCCAATCAAGGATAACGGAATAGCCACCATCATAACTATAGGTGCCTTAAAATTTTGAAACCAACCTACAATTAACAAATAAATAATGATGATTGCTCCCATAAATGCGATACCTAAATCTCTAAATACTTCAAGCGTAATTTGCCATTCGCCATCCCATTTCACGGTGTAGTTATCTTCAAATTCTGGTTGTCCTAAATACATTTCATCCAGTTTGTAACCCTCAGGAAGTTTTACGTCTTTCAATTTATCTTCCATTCCTAAGATTGCATATACAGGACTTTCTAGTTTTCCAGCCATATCGGCCAATATATACACCACGCGTTTTTGATTTTTTCTGTAAATGCTTTTTGCTTTTGTTGTTGACTGAATATTCACCAAATCACCAATAGTAATCATACGTCCTTGTTTCGATTTCACTTTTAGTTGTGAAATATCACTAATGGTTGATTTTTCTTTTTCATCCAAGGCTAAAATTAAACCAACTTGATTTGAAGCATTTTCATCGTACAATGTTGTAATCGCCCTATTGGATAATGCCATATTCATGGTGTAAGCAATTTGTTGTGGTGCTACACCATATAACATGGCTTTTTCTTTATCGATGATGAATTCATATTCCACCTGATTGGCTTCAACCATCCAATCGATATCCACAACATCATCTGTGTTTTTAAGGATATCCTTTATCTGGTTGGCGACATCAATTTGCTGGTCGTAATCCGGTCCATAAACCTCGGCTACAATGGTTGATAATACAGGAGGGCCTGGGGGAACTTCAACCATTTTTACATTCGCATTGTATTTTGAAGCTATTTTTTGAATCTGCGGACGTAATAATTTGGCGATATCGTGACTTTGTGCATTTCGTTCTTCTTTATCAATCAAATTCACCTGAATATCTGCCATATTGCTACCACCACGTAAATCGTAATGACGCACCAAACCGTTAAAGGTTATTGGCGCTGAAGTTCCAACATAGCTTTGATAGTTCACTACTTCTGGTCTTGTAGATAAATACTGTGCAATCTCTTGTGAAACCACAGCAGTTCGTTCTAAAGTCGTGCCTTCTGGCGTATCGATAACCACTTGAAACTCATTTTTATTATCAAAAGGCAACATTTTTACAGCCACCGATTTGGTAAAGAACAATACCATAGAACCCATTAATAGTAGGAATGTGAGTCCTAAAAACAACCAACGTTTGGATTTACTCTCTAGTAAAGGACGTTCGAACTTATCATACATTTTGTAGATAAAAGTCTCTTCCATTGGTTTTTCAACCTTTTCTTCTTCACCCTTTTTATCTTTTTCACGAAGGAAAATAAAACCCAAATAAGGTGTAATTGTTAAAGCAACGAATAATGACAAAATCATCGCAATAGAAGCTCCAATTGGCATCGGACTCATATATGGCCCCATTAAACCAGATACAAAGGCCATTGGTAACACCGAAGCAATTACAGTAAATGTTGCTAATATAGTGGGGTTACCAACTTCATTAATGGCATATAAAGCCGCTTGTTTAAATGGCAAGCGTTTCATTTTGAAATGCCTGTGCATATTTTCGGCTATAATAATGGAATCATCTACCACAATACCTGTTACAAATACTAAGGCAAACAATGTAATTCGGTTTAGTGTGTAATCCAGCATGTAGTAGCTCAACAAGGTTAAAGCAAAGGTAATTGGCACGGACAAGAATACAACCAATCCACCACGCCAACCCATGGCTAGCATGACCACGAATGTAACTGCAATGATAGAACCTATAAGGTGTAATAATAATTCTGATACTTTTTTAGAAGCGGTTTCTCCGTAATTTCTTGTGATTTCTACGTGAACGTCATCTGGAATCAAATTAGTGCGTAAATGTTCTACTTTATCTAAAATTACATCTGCAATTTTCATGGCATCAGCTCCTTTTCGCTTTGCGATAGATATAGTAACTGCTGGATATTCCGATTTATAGGTTGTTCCTTTATCACTGGCTTGACCAAAGCCTAGACTTACGTAATTGATTGGCACTTCCGGACCATCAACAATTTTTGCAACTTGCTTTAAATAAATGGGCTGATTTTGCTGAACACCTACTACTAAATTCTCTACATCTTCTACCGTTTCCAAAAATTTTCCTGTATTTACAAGGAATTCCGTATCACCTTTATCAAAACTTCCAGCGCTTAACTGTTTATTATTGGCTTTGATCATTTCAGAAATAGCCAAGAAATCCAAACCGCTTGCAGCGAGTTTATCCTTGTCTAATATCACTCTTAATTGACGGTCTCTACCACCAATTTCATGAGTTACTGCAACATCATTTATCTTTTCAATTTCACCTGTTAGTTCCTGAGCAATTTGCTTTAGTTGGTAATCATCATGATTTTCACTCCATAATGTTAATCCAAGCATGGGCACATCGTCAATGGCACGTGTTTTTACCAATGGAAACGTTACACCTTCTGGCATTTGATCCATGTGTTTATTGATTTCGTTGTATAATTTTACAAACGAACGCTCAATATCTTCGCCAACATAAAACTGGACAATCACCATGCCTTGTTCCTTCATCGACGTTGAATACACATATTCAATACCTTTTATGTTGGAAATCAATTTCTCCAATGGCTTGATAACCCGAGATTCCACTTCAGTTGGGCTTGCTCCTGGATATCCCACGAAAATATCTGCTATTGGCACATCAATTTGGGGTTCTTCTTCACGTGGAATTAAAAAGGAACTATAGACTCCAATAACCATAAACACAATCATTAAAAGCACTGTAAGCTTAGAGCTAATAAAGACTTTTGCTATTTTTCCTGCTAAACCTTCTTTCATCTTTTAAGCCCCTTTTAATTTCCCAAAGGAAAAAAATATTACGGGGTGTTTTTTAATTAATATTTGTTTTATACTATTCTAAAGCTGAACACTGAAAACTGTCTACTGAATACTAATTTTAGCTCCGTTAAATAATTTTCCTTCCGCAGACACGATATACGGTTCATCAGGAGATAAACCTGATAAAACCTCTACATGGCCTCCATAAGTTCTTCCTAAACGTAACCAACGCAATACAGCTGTGTTGCTTTGACTTGTAGTGTAAACACCTGATAATTGACCACGAGTAACAATAACTTCAGTTGGAATTAAAACCATATTTGATGCGGTTGCTTTTTTAGCTATTGGAAATTGAACTGTGGTGTACATTCCTGATAAAATAGTAGCGTCTGTTTTATCTAAAGCTACTTTTACCAAGAATTGTCCACCTGTATTTTTTGCCGATGTACTTACTTCAGTCACTTTTCCTTTTATGGTTTTGTTTATTGATTTTACAACCACATCGACTTCAATTCCTTTTTTGATTTGTGATATTTCACTTTCTGGAACCATGGCCATTACCTCAAACTTCCCCGGAGTTTCAACAGAAATCAAAGGCACTCCTGGGTTTGCCATATCGCCAGCGTCAATATTTTTGCTAGTAACTACACCACTAAAAGGTGCTGTAATATTCGAATAAGCGAATTGAGAATTAACTTCGTTCTTCATCTGGTTTGCAGCTTCTAAGCGTGCTTTAGCCATTTCATAACGGGCTGTCATATCATCCATTTCCTTTTGGGACGCACTGTTGTCTGCAAACAGGTTTTTAAAACGATTGTAATCTTTTTGGGCATTATTAAAAGCAGCTGTTGCTTCGGTAATACTTGCGTTTGCTTGCGCACGTTTTGCTTGTAGGTCGGCATTGTTAATAGAAACCAATAATTGTCCTTTTTTAACTTTATCGCCAACATCTACGTGAACCTTGTTTACAAAACCCATCATACGCGTGCTTAAATCGGCACTATTTTCTGCTTGAATTTTTCCACTTGCAGTTACAAACGGATTTTCTCCATCTGTTTGTACCAAATTTACCTTTACAGCAATTGGAGCCGAATTATCTGCGACTACTTTTTTTTCATCGCTACCACAATTCGTCATAAAAATTGATAATGTGATTAGGGCGATCATGTATGTATATTTTTTCATTGAATTTGTTTTTTTATTTTAAAACCTTGCAGGATAATCCTATTTATGTTATTTGCCGACTGCTCACTGCGACTGAATACTGCATACTATTGTCATTCCTTAGTTAAAAATTGTAAATAGGCTTGTGCATAATTATATTCGAAAACGGTTTGATAATAGTCCAGTTGTTTTTGTGCATATTGCGTTTCAACCATTAATAAATCGGATGTTTTTTCAAGACCTTCTTTAAATCTATTGGTTCTAATTCGCAATGATTCCTTGGATTGGTTTAATGCCAACTCCGTTAGTTTTAACCTGTTTTCAGCATCTAGGAACATGCGTTTTGCTTTATTGAATTCCAGATTGCTTTGCGATACGTATTGCTCATATTGTAACTTCGATTTTTCAAAAGTAGCTCTGCTTTTTTGGGTTTTTCCGAAACGTTTGGAGCCTTCAAAAATGGTCCAGCTTAACTGCGCTCCAAATAAATAGCCGTTGGCATCTCCTTGAAAGACCTGGTCATCATACAATTCATAACTTCCAAAAGCATTTAGTTGTGGTAGAAATGTCATTTTATCAGCTTTATATAGAGATTCATAAGAGTCAGTTGCTAATTGCATCGCTTTAATATCTGCGCGGGTTTCGGGAATTATTTGGTTTTTTGTCCCAAATGTTGACACCTTCAAACTATCTTGGGGCTGATATAGTACGTTTATGGGGTCATTCATTAAAAATGATAGGTAATCTGAGGTATTCTGTACATTACTTTTTGCTGTGTATAATTGGTTTTCAACTTCGGTGACGCGCACTTCCATCGCTAAAACATCGGCACGTTGTAAGTAGCCTTGTTTAAAACTATTGTTTGCCAGTTTATTGTTTTCGTATGCAGCTTCCAATACTTTTTCCAATACATGCACCGCTTTATATGCCAACTGCAATTGCATATAAGCTTTTTCTACTTCAAACATTAAATAATCATGTGTGCGTTTGGTCTGTAGAGCCGTGGCCTGCATTTTGGTTTTAGCTGCTTTGCGTTGGTATAAACCATCTAAATTAATTAATGGTTGCTGAATTTCGAACTTGGTCGCAAAATTTTGAATTTGATTGGGGTCATTTAATAGGTCTGGATTAAAGTCGTTTTGTGAAATAATTTCCTGATTCAATTTGGAGCCAAAAGCCATTAAGGGGTTTGTGGTGGAAATACCAGTATGCGAAACCGAAACATTAGGAAGAAAAAGGGCGTTGGTTTGCCTAAATTCGGCTCTAGCTTCATTAAACTCTTGCTCAGAGATTTTAATGGATGTATTTGTTTCCGCTACTTTGTTCAATACTTCGGCTTTGGTAATTGGAATGCCTTGTTGTGCATATAATTTTGCTGCAAACCCTACGATTAGACCAAAAATTATGATAACTATATGATTCTTCATTGCTTTTTAATTTCGTGCGCAAAATTAGATTTATATATCCTATATCTGTGTAACTTATGTTACTTGCAGCAAAAGAATCAAGACTCCCACACGTGCGGGACTGATAGAATATAGACTCAAGACTTGATTGTGATTAGCTGATGATCAATTTAAAATAGATTTATAATTTCAGAAATCCTAATATTTTTACTTTTCCTAAAAACAAAGGGTGCATCTTAAAAAAGTCTTTCAGCCTATACCCAATATTTGGTTCAGATGGTTCACAAATTTTAACCGGACACTGCTAGTATTATTTGATTCTTTTTTTACCTGAAATATCTTCAATTTTGATTAGGAATACGGCAGGGACATTGTCTTTATAGATTTTACTGGAAAACTCGCTAATGAAGTTAAGTTTTTTATGCTCTTTTTCCATGATTACATCCTTAACCCCTAAAGAGAACTTGTGTAAATAAGCCTTGGCATCACTACCAAAACGTTGTTCAAATTGACCGTGAATTAGTATAGATTTCCAATTGGTTACCGTCTCAATTTCTTCGACTTGCATTGATACTGTATTATTTTTGCGCATGGCATTTATTTTATGCCCATCGCCAGAGTAACAAATAATGGCATTGTTCTCTCTATCAAAATAATAGGTGATAGGGATCACATAAGGCCTTTTTTGATAGATGTAGCCTAGGTGTCCTATATAATTATTTTCTAGAACGAACTTAATTTCTTTATCCTCTAGATTGATAAACATGGCTTTAGATTTAATGGGTAAGATAGCGCATTGCAGGCTATATATAAATGATAATTATCAGTCTGTACCTTTAAGTTGTATTAAAGTGATTTCAGGTCGCATCCCTAAGCGTCCTGGAAACCCTAGCCAGCCCAATCCTCGGTTTACATTTAGATATTGTGTTCCTAGCTTGTACAAACCAGCCCAGTGGCGGTATTTGTATTTAATAGGACTCCATTGTTGGTTTTTAAATTGAAATGCTGCTTGCATACCATGTGTATGTCCAGCTAATGTCAATGCGATATCGGTTTTATTAATAACTTCTTCGTTCCAATGTGTTGGGTCATGCGACAGTAAAATTTTAAAAGGGATATCATTAGTATGTATTAAGGGTTTTTGTAGATCTCCATACTGTTTAAATGGAGGTTTTCCCCAATTTTCAACACCCACAATAGCTATTTGCTCACCGTTTTCTGAAATAATCACTGCTTCATTCAATAAGAGTTTGAAACCAATATCATGATAGAATTGTTTAATGGCATTAAAATTTTCTTGTTTTGCTTTTATTGAATCCCATTGGCTGTAATCACCATAATCATGATTTCCTAAAACAGCAAATTTTCCTTTTTTAGCCTTTAACTTATTGAACACTTTATCCCATCCGTGTAGTTCCCATGAAAAATTATTTACCAAATCACCGGTCATGCAGATGTAGTCCGGTTGTAAATCATTAATCTTTTTAACCGCTTTTTCTAAAATGGCATAGCGATAATTAAAGCTTCCTAAATGGATATCTGAGATATGCACAATGCGTAAACCATGAAATGATTTTGGTAAGTTTTTAGATAAAATGGTATGGTGATGCACTTTAAATCGATAAGCCGCTTTAAAAATGCCATATAGGATCACAAAAAATGGCAGAAAGCCTGAGAACAACCCAATGATAGGAACTACAATGATTGATTCCGAATCAGAAAGTATAAAATTCGTGAAATAAAGGATAGAAATAACGACAACAAAAATGAATTTGGGTATAAACGAAGAAATAGCCAGCCCATAAAATGATGAAATCAATAGGTGTTTTCTAATAGGATTTATATCGTCTAACCTTACTTTTAAGATTATTATTGAACTGATTAATCCAATAGTAAAAACCCAAAAAAGTATATTGATACTTAATCTAATTATTGGTGAAGCGATAAATTGTGTAATAGATTGCAACCAATAGAATGCTAGTATGTCTATAACCAAAATTGCTATACACAATAAGATGATGGTGAATAATGAATACGACCTCATTTATGACTTCTTTTTTAATCGCCGTTTATCGCGCAAAGCCCACAAAATGCTTTTTACATCCGAGGCCCAATTATCGTACATAAATATAAGGGTTATTTCTTCAAAGGTTTCTAAAAGTCCAATCGCAATCATAATATAAAACAAACTGTATTCTGGTCCATAAAAAAGTGATGTTAGAATAAATATACTTTGTATAATAGCCGATAGTTTTGCTAAATAGGTATGAAAAGCAGTTGCTCTGCCATATTTAAGATATGCAATTACCATTTGAATAATGTAGGGTATAAAAACAATAAGAATTAGTACAAGATTTGTTTTTATGAAGTTAGTTTCAAAATAAAACAGCCCAATTAGCCCAACAATAAGTGTTACTTGGTCACCAAATGAATCGAGTTGAGACCCTCTGGGACTTACTATTTTTAATTTTCTTGCCAAAAAACCATCAATAGCATCTGTACAATAACTTATTAAAAGCAGCCATGAGAAAACTAAACGTAAATCGAACCCAATTAGCACTAATAAAAAAGGAGCAGCAAATATTCTGTAGAATGAAAACCAATCAGCAATATTAAAATTTTTGAATGTGAGCATACGCCTTTATTTTAAACGAGTTCTTTAATAAAAATAGAAAACATACACTAAACCAGAAATGAGAATTATCAGCTTTCTTTAACTGTGTTCTTTAAAATTTAATTCTTATTAAAACGAAGCAATCTTAAAGCGTTGATAACTACTACTAAGGTAGAGCCTTCATGAAAAGCGACTGCTAAACCAATGTTTGTAAGACCTAGAATGGTAACGGGAACTAGCAATACTACAACTCCTAAACTTATGAAGATATTCTGTTTTATTATGCGTTTCGATTCTCTACTTAATCCTATTACAAAGGGTAAATTTTCAATTTTATCAGACATTAATGCCACATCTGCAGTTTCTAAAGCAACATCGCTTCCAGCTGCTCCCATAGCGACACTAACAGTGCTTAATGCCATTGCTGGTGCATCATTCACACCATCGCCAACCATAGCAATTTTACCGTAGCGTTGTAATAGTGATTTTATTGCCGTTACTTTATCTTCAGGTAGCAAATTACCTTTGGCTTCGGTAAGGCCTATTTGTTTGGCAATAGCATTACCGACATTTTGATGGTCTCCAGTAAGCATTACCATATGTTTAATGCCTATTTCTTTTAATCGCTTTAAAGTGGTTGTTGCCGCTTTTCGCGGTGTATCCATAACACTTATTAAGCCTATAATCTCTTTTTTATATGCTACAAGCATTACAGTATGTCCGTTTTCCAAAAGGTTCTTCATTTTAGAAATGATATCATCATCGACCTTTATACTAGAGTCTTCCATCAACTTGACATTTCCTATAAATACTTGTTTGCCATCATAACTAGCTTTAATTCCTTTTCCTTGAATGGCATTAACGTTGGACGCTTTATTTTGGGACTCGATACTGTATTGTGCTTTAATGTCCTTTACTATCGCCTTTGCGAGTGGATGATTACTCAAACTTTCCACTTCAAGCACGAGCTCAACAAAAAGATTTTTATCAAAATTATTGATAGGCATTACATTGGTGAGTTTTGGTTTTCCTTCAGTTAAAGTTCCCGTTTTATCAAATGCTATTGTTGTGATCTCACCCAAATCTTCTAAGGCTTTTCCTCCTTTAATGAGCACGCCTTTTTGAGCTGCTCTTGCAATACCACTTAATACGGCACTAGGTGTTGAAATAGCCAACGCACAAGGACTTGCTGCTACTAAAACGGTTATGGCTCTGTATAAACTGGTTTTAAAATCTTCGTCAATAATTAAATATGCAAAACACAAAAGGAAAACGATGAGTATGACGATTGGGACATACCATTTCTCGAATTTTTTTGTAAGCCTTTGTGTAGGCGATTTTTGTGTTTCAACTTCACTTACCATTTTAATTAACCTTGAAACGGTAGAATCTTGAGTTAGTTTAAGTACTAATACTTCAAGACTTCCATCGCCATTAATTGTTCCTGTAAAAACGATATGTTTTTTGTCGATCTCTTTAAATCCTGGTAAATTGCTTGAGTCTTGAATATATGTTTTATCAACGGGCATGCTTTCACCTGTTATTGGCGCCTGGTTTATACTACTGCTTCCGCTAATAATAACACCATCTGCTGCAATTTTTGTATTGGGCTTCACAACGATAATATCATTGATACGCAGATTTTCTATGGGGATGTCTTTTAATTTACCGTTATTTTTAACCAAGGCTGTTTTTGGGGATAAGTCACCCAAAGCTTCAATAGATTTTTTAGCCTTATTCATGGCATAATGCTCTAAGGCATGCCCAAGACTAAAAAGAAATAGGAGTAAAGCCCCTTCGGTCCAACTACCAATGTATGCCGCTCCTGCAGCAGCAGCAATCATCAAAAAATCGATATCAAAACCACCTTTAGCGATTTTATTTGTAGCTTCAATGCTTATATAAAAGCCTCCAAAAAAATAAGCGATGAGATAACTTGATAAAGAAACGTAATTATTAAAATCGGTTAACTTTTCAACTAGAAATCCTGTTAAAAGGAAAACCCCGCAAAGGATTGCAAAATAAAGTTCTGTGTTTTTTCCAAAGATTTGATTCTGCGAGTGGTTATGAGGGTTTTCCTTTTTATCTACCATGAAATGACTTTGGGCTAAATTTAGAAAAATTTATTCAATTTATTAATATGAATAGCTTCAACCTAAATAGCTTCATTGTTTAAATCTTCTTTAATATTTTCCATGTTTAATTTGAATGTAAAGATTCTCCGATCCTTGGGTCGGGGGTTCCTGTTTACCTCTCCTTGGGAGAGGTCAGAACTGCCATTTTCAGCAGTTCTGGGTGAGGTAAAATACAAAATTTTGATTTTTGGTCCAGAGGCCAAAATGAAACAGGTGAAATATCCTATGTCTTGTCTCGGGGATAGTTGGTTTTCAAGATTTTTTTTATTTATTAAAATAACACCTACCATAAGAAAAGTGGTGTTTTCGTCATTAATGTAAGTTTGCTCCTTTATGTTTTTAGGTTGTTGTATCGGTAGTAACTATAATATTAATTCAGCTTCAAAAGTTATATAGAGAGCCTATTTTATATGCACTCAGAATCATAACAGTATGCCGAGTGAAATTTATTACTGGTTTTATCATGATATTTTTTAAAACCTATAACTAGCGCCTACTAGCCAATAGAAGGTGTTTTCTAAATCTTCTTTATAAATGGTATCCTCTATAGTTAATGTAGCTGGATTTTGTGGTATTACTAAAGTTGGTGAAAATGACAGTGTAATAGATTTATTCACATACCAAATGGGTAAGCTAAATTCTATTGCCATTAAATCAAATTTTTCACTTTCTTGAAGCATTGTTGTTACTGTAGTGCCTCCTGTTCCTTGGCCTGAACCTCTTCCACTGCCAAAGCGATTGTATATATAGTACTGTTCGTAAAAGTTTTGAGAACCAAAGTAAATTCCAATTGCTGGAGAGATTTGAAAATTTTGATCGTCAGTAATAAAATCATGACTTATTTCAGATGATAAAAAGATATCAGAATCACTACCACTATTAAAAAAGGTAGTAGCAGACAACCCTAAATTTATGATATTAAAATCATAAATTAAACTAGCGGTTAGATCTGCTTCAACTTCCGATATGACATTATAACTATCATCATTAAAAAAATATTTGGTAAAAGAGAGATCCCCTCTAATTTTTTTACCAGTAAAATCATATCCAATGGTTCCTAAAAATAAATCGATCCTACTTTCTTCTGATTTAGTGAGATACGACAATGATCCCGAAGCGTAAAATCCAGTTTTATTGTGATACGTAATTGAAGGGTATAAATATGGCGCAGTAATAGAATCTTTTCTGCCTAAAAAAACAGCATCACTAATAAACCCAAGGCTTAATGTAAAATAAGATTCGTCATCGGTTTTGGTTTGGTAATCTGTATTTTTACTGTTTTGACTTAATGCCGTGTTATTAGATATAATAGTAAGTAAAAAAATAATCCAAGTATGCTTTAAAATTTTCATGGTTTATGTTTTTAAATTTGAAAAAAGGAATGTTATCATTGGTATTACAACATCCCTTTTTTCTAAAATTAAGAAGCTCCTTTTTTCTTGGCTTGCTTTTTAATTACTGATTTTTTTTGAATCTTATTTTTCATCATAGGTTTTTTTGCAATCATTTTACGATGCTGAAGTGTGCTTTTAAACATGTTTCCATCCATATTTAAGCATTCACCATCTTGAAGACGTAGTTGCTTACGATTTTTTGTTTGGTAAGTACCGTCTGGATTTACAACAACGCCATCATTAAGTTTTAACTGTTGGCGAATTTGATTTTGAGATAGGTTTTTAATTTGATAAGCTTCACCATCCATAACCATAATTTGATATCTGTTTTGGTTTCGTTCTTGAATTTGTGCTTGTGATAAGCCTTTATTTTCTTGTTGAACTTTATAGCGGTATTGATATTCATTACGGTATTTTATACCATCATTATCTAAACATTCGCCATCTTTTAATTGTAAACGAATACGATCTCTGGTTTGATAAGTGCCATCTGGATTTACTACGGTGCCATCATTCAATGTAATTTTGTCTTTTAACCGAATTTGATCGCGATCCTTAATTTGTAAAACATCGCCATCAACTAACATAACACGGTCGCGGTCGCGATCTTGATCTTGGGCCTTTAATGTGGTAGTGCCTAAAACGATAAGCAGTACTAAAAAAATCATTTTTGTCATCTTAATAATATTTAAATTTATATTTGGTTTAAAATTAATACAGCACTAATGTCTATACAATGATATCCATCAGTTAGAGTTTCATGTTTAACATAGTTTATATGATATTTAATTTATATTTCTCTTGTTCATCACACCTTTTTTTTACGCCAACCACTCCATACCGGATATCCATTTTTATCTCTTAAATTGAGTTCTACATCATCTTTTATAGCACGCATGACAATAATTGTAGGGGCGTTTTTATATATAATTCTTGAACCTGTAATAATAATCTTATCGCCTTTAATAAATTGAATGTCTTGATTATCAACAAACCAAGCGGGCCCTAAATGCACAGAAATGGTTTCAGATTTGGTTTTTACTTTTAAATGAATGCCATAGGACATCTTTTCATCATATAAAACTCTATCAATAGATTCTACTGTGCCTGTTAAAGTTTTAACTGTTTTTGGATTGAATAATCTTCCGTAGTTTGAGTTGCGTCCCCAACCCGTGTTTCGTTGTTGTGCAAAAACATCTGTATTTGCACTTAACACTATTACCACTAGAAATAATAATGTTTTAAATGTTGAGCGTTTCATGTTTTTATGTTTATAAGACATAAAATTAATCTTGGGTGATTTGTGCTACAATGATATTGCTCATTTTTAGTTTTATTGAATCAACCGAGGCTTTACTTTTATGACTTATGTCACATAATAGTCTTTACAGAACAGTTATTTTTACGTGTAATGAAAATAAGCAATGGTATCATTTCATTTTTATTGGCAATAACCCTGTTGCTAAACGCTTTATATGTAAGCGTTACATATGCTTATTATAATATTGATACTTTGGGTTTTATTGAGAAATTATGTAAAAATAAGGATGCGCCCGAATTGCAGTGTAATGGAAAATGCCATTTAAAAAAAGTTTCTCAATCTCAAAATAAAGAACAAAAAACACCAGAAAGCATAGATTTTAAAGTGTTATTGCTTTACATAAACACTGTTACAAATCACTTGTTTTTGCAACAAAACGCTTCAACAAAACAAATAGTTATAGCATACCAAAACCTATATTCTTTCTCGAGAATAAAAGTTTGTTTCCATCCCCCACAAGTATAGTCCGCTTTTTAGATTTTATGTTCGAGTGCATGGTCACATTGAACACTTTAATTTTTAAATAACTATAAATATTATAAAAATGAAAATACTTTATAGTGTACTTTTATGTGCACTTATTTCTGCAATGTCGTTTTCTCAAGAAAAAAATGACACTGCCAAAGATTCAACAGCCCAAAAGCAAGTTAAACTTGATGAGGTTTTAATTACAGGAAATGTAAAAACAGATCCTATTTTAACATCTATTTCATATAATTATGCTGAAAAAGTAGTTCAGCCAAAAAACGTAGCCGATTTATTTAACAATATTAATGGCTTTTCTGTTATAAAAAGAGGAAATTATGCCATAGACCCTTCGTTTAGAGCGTCTCAATATGAGCAACTAAATATTCAATACGATGGCGGAACTAAAGCCATGCACGCTTGCCCCAATAGAATGGACCCGATAACTACTCATATTATTCCAGAGGAAATCGAGAAAATTGAAATCATAAAAGGACCATATACGGTGCGTTATGGACCCACTTTTGGAGGCGTTATAAATATGGTCACCCAAAAACCAGATTATCAAGACAGAGGATTTCATGGTAAAGCCTCAGCTGGATACGAAAGCAATGGAAACTCTTTTGTTAATATGTTTCAGTTACAATACATAAAAGATAAATATGATATTGTTGGAAATGTTGGTTATAGAGATTTTGGTAACTATGAAGATGGTAACGAAATAGAAATCCCATCTTCGTTTAGAAGTACAGATTATGGAATAAAATTAGGTTATAACTTTACAGAAAATCAACGTTTACAAGCGCATTGGAGACAATCTTTTGGAAGAGATGTACTGCACGCCGCACTGCCGATGGATACAGATTATGATAACAGTAGTATCTTATCTTTAGATTATAAAATCTCTGATCTGGGGAAAACCATAAAAAGTTTAACTGCAAAAGCTTATTATAGTTATGTCGACCATTTAATGCATAACAGAAACAGACCAACGTTTATGATGACAGAAGCAGCATCGGATGTGAATGCAACAACTATTGGTGGAAAATTAGAATTAAATTGGAAACCTTATGAAAAACTTAGTGTTTTTAGTGGTTTTGATGTGATGCATATTGCTAGAGATGGAGGCAGAACACGATTAGTTAAAATTATGAACGGTAACCCTCTACCAATGCCAATGATTTTTAATGACAAAGTCTGGCAAGACTCTTACGTAGATGATTTTGGGGTATTTACAGAAGCGAAATGGTCTGTAAATAACTCAACTATAATAACTGCTGGT
Organism: Changchengzhania lutea; assembly: GCF_006974145.1. Classification (NCBI taxonomy): domain Bacteria; kingdom Pseudomonadati; phylum Bacteroidota; class Flavobacteriia; order Flavobacteriales; family Flavobacteriaceae; genus Changchengzhania; species Changchengzhania lutea. The sequence goes on from NZ_CP039456.1 coordinate 3,374,210, forward strand.
TTACGTTACGATATGGTTATATCTGACATCAAAGATCCTGAAACCGATTTTGCTGCTATGTACGATTTAGAAAAGCGTACAGAAAACAATGTAAGCGGAACCGTTTCTGTTAAAACAATGGTTTCAGATAACTTTACTCTAGAAGCGGCTTATGGTCGTGGTGTGCGTTCTGCAAATATGATAGAGCGCTATATTAACCATTTTACAGTCGGTCAAGATCCTTACGAATATATTGGAAACCCTAATTTAGATGCTGAAGCAAACAATCAATTTGAAATAGGTTTTAAAGGGCGTTCAAACTTAAACACTTTTAAATATGCGACATCTTTTTACTATGCTTCATTTGAAAACTACATTGTAGCTGTTGTGGATGAAAGTTTAAACAGAAAGTATATGCCCATGGCAGAACCACGACACCCTAAAGTTTTTAGGAATTTAGATAAGGCTTATAAAACCGGATTTGAAGCAATGGCTCAAGCTAATTTCTTAAAAGGCTTTTATTTAAAAACAGAATTGGCTTATGTATATACTAAAAATAAGGATTTAAATGAACCCTTGCCACTTACAGCTCCTTTTAACACAAGGCTTTCTCTTGGTTTTGAAAAGGAAAAATACTGGGCTAATATGCAGTATAACATAACAAGTAAACAAGAGCATATTGCTGAAAGTTTTGGAGAAACTAGAACTAACGGTTACCAAACATTGGATATTCGCCTAGGAGTAAAACCATTTAATCATGTAACTTTTGGTGTGGCCGCTTTAAATGTATTTGACGAAGCTTACAACAACCACTTAAACTTTTCTTTTACAAATCAGGCAGGTTTTGGAAGAACACCAATTACAGATCCAGGAAGAAACTTAACGGCATTTCTTCAATATAAATTTTAATCAATAGAATTCCCCGAGGCTTTGCCTCGGGGTTTCCGATTCAACTCTCTTTTGGAGAGATCGGAACTGCCTTTTTGCAGTTCCGGGTGAGGTAAAATACAAAATTTCGGTTTTTGGTCCAGAGGTCAAAATGAAACCGGCGAAATACCTCTATGGCTCTGCTAGGATAGTCGGTTTCAAGATTTTTTTTATTTAAAAAAACTCGTTTAAACTTTTTATATTTCCTAAAAAATGGCTGAAATTCGCCCATATTTCGTTACTTTTTTCATGCGTAATGCTACTATGCCTTGCAAAAAGTACCTTATCTGGACAGGTTTTAACTCATTTTCGGATAAAAACAAAAAGTTTAAACGAGTTCATTATTGACAGGCTTAAAAGGTTTTAAAATGAGTCTTTTTTAAGTTTTAGGAGGTTGTGCCACGGTTACCGTTGTTGGCCTTTCGTTATTTCATCTTTAATTGTGTGTTTCCTTTGAAATATTGTTGCAAGCAAATACTTTGGTCATCTAAAAACTCTTCAATTTCTTCAATAAATGATTCTTTTTGTTGTTGACGATTTATTGTTAGATGAATAACTATAACGTCTGGATCTGGATGAATGCCGGTTGTAATGGTCCAAGTTAATGCATTAGGGCATTCTACCAATGCAAAACGCAGTCCACCTCTAATAAGGGTTCGGGTTAAAGTGAATTCCCCCCAAATACCTCCAATATCAGCTTCAGTTTTATTTTGATCACCAATAACAAAAATCTCATTGCCAATCATTTCGAGATTTTCAATAGTTAGTTCATCTTGAATAGTCTTGTCTTGTGTCTTTACTTTAATAATTCGGAAAAACTCCATACTGCAATTTATTGTTCTTAGTAATTTGTCAATCAAGCAAGATTGAGTTTTAATGAAGGCTAACAATTATACACGTTGTGCCTATTACAAGTCCACCCTGACAAATCAAATATAAAACTTTTAAGACAGCTTATCTTTAAGTTCAGGTATTTTAATAAGCTCTAAAGTAGACGATGCTATTTTTACTTTGCCATCTGTTTTATCAACTGCCTCTCGAATTCCATCATTTAAAAGATGCTTTGTAGAACGTCTTTTTTTGTAATCTACAATATACCTTAGATTGAATTGTATCCAATTATCGGTCAAGGTGATGGCTAATGTTGAATTTACTTGAGCATCTTCAATATAATATTTGTTAACCACGTCATACCATTGTGATTTTGAATTAGTGGTGTATTCAGAAAGTGTTTCAGACGCGATTTTAATCACTATAGATTTTGCTAATTCCATATCAGATCCATATCTAACAGGAATATTAAATTCGTCCCAAATAAAAGGAAAGTCTCGTGAGTAATTATAAATAGGGCCTTTAAATACAAATGCATTGCTTAATTTTACAATGCGTCCACTATAATTATCACTGCTTACCCATTGCCCAATTTCCATCATGGTAGTGTAAATACTATCGACATCTATCACATCGCCTTTAATGCCGTTTATTTCAATCCTGTCACCTGGTTTATATACTTTAACTATAAATATGTATAATGAACCTGCAATACTTAAAATGAGCTCTTGTAAAGTAAATGCAATACCCGCTGAAAACAGACCAATAGCTAAGGTGAAATCTTTAATATTTCCTGTGAAGTATGAAAATGACAAAATAACTAAAACAATGTACCCTAGTATTTCTATGCCTTTTTGAGACTTGTAGCGCACAGCGCTATCTGTAACCTGCTTTCTTAAAAAACGCCTTATTAGCTGAATTATAAAAAGCACAAAAGCGATCAATAGGGTATACCTTAAAACACCAAAAAGTGTCGGGTTTTCTATAATCCATTGTTTGATCGTTTCCATTTCTACCCATTAATAATCTTCATAAAGACGCAGCCTGTTATGTAATGCGTTAATTTCTTGCTTTAAAAAATCGACTTGCTTTAGTAAGTTACAAATGGCATCAACACCTTCTAAGTTAATATCCAAACCATAATGCAATCGTATTATTTTTTCAATGTCCTTTATTTGTGTGGTATGAATATAATAATTGTCTTTTTCAGCTATCAATTCTATAAGTTGAAACTCCTGCAACATACTCATAAAAGATACTGGAACTTCATAGCGCTTACATATTAACTTTACGGGTATTAGATCTTGTGCCTCCATAATTAGCGTAGTTTTTGTAACTTTTCTATCAGTGTTTTTTCTTGACCAGTAAGTTTAGTGGGTGTTTTTATTTGGTAAGTGATATATAAATCACCAAACTGACCTTCTTTTTTATACTTGGGAAAACCTTTTCCTTTAAGTTTTACTTGCGTACCGTTTTGAGTTTCTGGTTTTATGTTGAGTTTTACTTTTCCATCAAACGTGTCAACCATAAGCGTGCCTCCCAATAAGGCTGTATATAAATCTAAATCTACGGTTATGTGCAGATTAGCCTTATCCCTTTTAAATTTAGAATGGTTAATGATTGAAAACTGAATAATTAAATCGCCATTGGGTCCGCCATTGACCCCTTTACCACCGTGACCTTTAATTTTAATGATCTGTCCATTTTCTACACCGGCAGGAATGGTAATTCTAATGTTTTTACTGTTAACTGTTAAGGTGCGTTTGTGCGTGGTGTAAACATCTTTTAAGTCCAGTTTTAATTCGGCATTGAAATCCTGACCTCTAAATTGAACTTGTCTACCACGCCCTCCTGAAGATGCACCACCAAACATGTTCTCGAAAAAATCTGAAAAATCTTCTTGAGAAAAACCTCCTGAAGCACCTTGATAACTGCTTTGATATTGCCGTTGTTGTTTTTTTGCTTTCTCGTATTCCTCCCCATGCTGCCAATGTTCCCCATATTGATCGTATTTTTTTCTATTTTCTGGATTGCTCAACACTTCATTGGCTTCATTGATTTCCTTGAATTTCTTTTCGGCAACTTTATCGTTGGGATTTAAATCTGGGTGGTATTTGCGTGCTAATTTCCGATACGCTTTTTTAACATCCTTTTCTGATGCTGTTTTTGTAATGCCCAATATTTTATAGTAGTCAATAAATGACATATAATTGGTTTTAAGGGTTTTAATATGGTGCTTTAAAATCTACTTTAAACATTCCAGATAGTCTTCCTTGATTTTAGTATTAATTAGGGTTTATTTACAGATAGTATAGCTATAAGGTTTTCTTCTAAAATGTATATAACTCTGGAAAATCAGTTTCTATTACAGTGGTTAGCTTGGTGGTCTCATTTTCTAAGGCTTGTGATTTATTCATTACTTGCTTAATTAAACATCCAGACCTGTTTCGGTTTTTCGTTTTCTAAAATATCTTTAATCATACTATAAATAACTCTTTTCATTTCTCTTTCATTATTTATAAACTCAAGAATATCATCTTCAAGTTGTTCATTTTCAATTCTAAATTCTTCAGTGTTATAAATATAAGTATTATTAATAATATCAACAATACTCTCTAAATTTGTTTTGATGCATCGTTGTATGTATTCACACTGGTTGCGTAGATCAAAAGTATCTCTTTGCAGTTCTCTTAATTCATCCAAGTTTTCACATAACAACAGTTTAGAAAAATGTTTTTCAATGAGAGACTCTAAGAATTTCATTTCAAATAAATAAAAATCTAAATCGTTCTTCCAATGTTCTGTTAGAATAAATAAATCATTCCAACTCGCTTGTTTGATATACTTTCCTTTAGGCCTGTTTCTAATATTATACATAAAGATGTTTTAAAATGTTAAGTGATTAAAATTAATTTTTAAAACCCTTATTTGAAATGACATATATCATGTCTTTTGAAATTAGAGTATTGATTTTTTAAATAATTATTGAGATAAATTTGTGCTCAGAATTCTGAGAAGTGAGATATGGCATTGAAGTGGTTTATGTTATAATCTTACCGTCTTCCATAGTAATAATTCTATTGGTTCGTTTGGCAAAATCTTCGTCATGCGTTACTACCAGAAGGGATAAGCCCTGTTCTTCACTTAATTTTTTAAAGATGTTGAATACATTTTCAGAGTTATGACTATCCAGATTTCCTGTAGGTTCATCTCCCATAATGAGCGTTGGATTATTAATTAGGGCTCTGGCTATGGCTACGCGCTGCTTTTCACCACCAGAGATGCGAGACGCTTTCTTTTTTGCCAGATGATCTATATTTAGCATTTTCAGCTTGTTGAACGCATCATGCTCAATTTCTTTACTTGTTTTTTCAGCAAGTTTTTTAGCTGGAAGCATAACGTTTTCTAAAACGGAAAATTCAGATAATAAATAATGAAACTGAAATACAAAACCAATATGTTTATTTCTGATATAGGAAAGATGATCTCTGGTTTGACCTGTGATTAATTCATTATTTATTAAAAGTTCACCTTCATAATCGGTATCCATAGTAGAAAGTATATAAAGGAGCGTAGATTTTCCGCAGCCCGATTTTCCCATAATGGAAGCGAATTCACCCTTTTTAATTTGGAAATTAATATCCTTTAGCACATGGAATAACACGGGCTTTTTGAAGTATTTGTTAATATGTTTGGCTTCTAATACAATACTCATGTTATTGGCCTCTTATTATTTTTACAGGATCTATCTTTTTTGCTTTTTGTGAGGGTAAATAACCTGCTAAAAACGTTGAAAGCATCGCAAACGAAAAGCCGATTAAAAAAAACGCGGGATTCAAGTTGATGGGGTAAGTTTCAATCGTTGGCAGTGCTTCAGTTTCAAATGGAATGGTGTCAATTAAATTTACCAAACCAAAACCAATAAGCAAACCTAAAATTCCTCCAACAAAGCCAATAATCATTGCTTGACTCATAAAAATAAGCTGCACATCTTTACCAGAAAACCCCGTGGCTTTTAAAATGGCAATATCATTCATTTTTTCATAAATAAGCATGTTTAAAATATTGTAAATACCAAACCCAGCAACTATAAGAAGTGTTATGGAAACCGCATAGGTAATCAGGTTTCGTATAGAAGTGCCTGTTTCAAATTGTGCGTTGGCTGTTTTAACATCAACTGCCTTTAAATTAAATTGTTGCTCTATTTTTTTTGATAGCGGTATAGCCTGTTCAATATCATACAGTTTCACATTAATGTCTGTAATATAATTTTTGGCTTCTCCTAAAATACGTTGTATGGTTTTTATATTGGTAAAGCTTTGAATAGCATCTATATCTGCAATACCGCTTTGATAGAGTCCAACGATTTTTAACGGGAAGATACCGCCATTAATAGGGCTAACTTGTACGCGGTCACCAATTTTTAACGACATTTTTTCAGCAATTCCAATGCCTAATAAAATTCCATTGTCTGTATTTTGCAATGCCTCAGCTGATCCTTCAAGAATGTAATCACTCATATTGAACAACCGAGCTTCATTAATAGGGCTAATACCAGTGAGATTTCCACCCAATTCTATAGAACCCGCCATGTAAAAAATTTGTGTTTTTACCTGCGGAAGTGCGCCACGAACCTGATTGTTTTCTTCTAAATATTTTATAATTGGTAAGGCATTATGAATTTTTTTTTGAGTGCGTTTTGGTTTTATAGAGTGTACGACATTAAAAGTTTCTTTCATATCATCATATAGCGAAACAGGTTGTTTTTTAGAAGGTTCAATCTCATTATAAATATGTATATGAGGTGTTTGATTAAGAATTAAATCGTCCAGCATAGTGTTTAATCCCGTCATAAAACACACCAAAGTAATGTAAGATCCAATACCGAAAGCAACTCCTAATGCCGCTGTTGCAGTTTGCTTTATTTTAGTGAGCAAGTGCGTTTTGGCAATATTTAATAAGACTTTCCAATTAGTCATTATTCTGGTTTATAGATGTATGTGTCTTTGGTAATTCCTGATTTTACTTCTATGAAATCCATATTCTGTAACCCTGTTGATATGGTTGTTAACCCGTCATCAGTTTTTACTTTATTAGCATCAATTAAATACGTTTTGGGAATTGTCAACACGGTATCCTTTTGTGCTATAATAATATTGGCTTCACCAGAAAGCCCAGGATATAAAACACTTGGAGCTATATCAAAAATAGCTTCCACTTTAAAGGTTTGGTTGCGTTCATCTTTTTTAGGATATATTTTTGATACTTTTCCTGTGAAAACTTTAGCATTATAGGCATCTAAATTTATAAGGACTTCTTGGTTTTCTGAAATGTGAACAATATCAACTTCATCAACCAGCATTTCAATCACAAAAGTAGTTGCGCTGCCAATAGTGGCCAAGGGTTCTAGAGTCGATACAATTTCTCCGGGCTCTTTGTATAAAGCGTATACTTTCCCGTTTATCTTACTTTTTACAGTAAAATCTTTGGTATTAATCAATGCTGTTTGATACATGTTTTGTGCCTGTTTAACAAGTGTTTGCAATTCGTTTCTGGTATTATAATATTTGTTTTGAATCGTTTTTAAATTGTTTGAAGCCAGTTGGTAATTAAGTTTTTTGGTATCGTAGTCCACTTTGGAACCAATATTCTGTTCCCACAGATTTTTTTGCCTGAAATAGTTAATTGAATCATTTTTAAGTTTCAGCTTTGCCGAAGCTATTTCATCTTCAATATTGCTTAAAATGGCGGCACTTCCGTTATAGTTCTCTTTAGCCAGTTCTAAAGTGAATTTTGCATTTTGAGTGTTCAGTTTTGGTGCTTTATTTATAATTTGAATCAAGGGCTGATTTTTTAAAACGTTATCGCCTTCTTCTACCAAATTATCATCTAAAATACCCGCGACAATGGCATAAGCCTGATATAAGCTATCGGGTTGAACGGTTACAGAGGAATACACAGATTCTGTTAATGCGCGTTGTTCAGGGAGAATTTTGTCTTCTTTATTAGAGCAAGACACTATGATTAATAGTACACCATATAATCCAATGGTTTTCATATGATTAAATTTGTTTTATCTCGTAGACTAATGGGTATCAGATATCACTTTCACACAATCGTTTTTTGTGTAAATGGAATTTTATTGATGGATGTTTTATTATTAATAAGCCAATTTAGTTTGTAATAATATATATTCATTTAGGTTGGTGGCATCGATAACGCCAACCAGTTTTTCTTGATCTACAACTGGTATAAATGATTTTTTTCCATCATAAATTAGCTGATATGTTTTTTTGAGGTCGTCTGTACTTTTAACGGTCTTAAAAGTGATATCCATAATATCTTTAACCAAAACATTTTTATTGGAGTTGTCAATAATGTTTTTATGGTATAAGATGCCTACAACTTTGTGGTCTTTAACTACAACAAAATTAGTTTCGGTGCCAGATATTATTTTATTAACAACCAAATCTAAGGCGTCTTCTGGACTGAAGGTGGTTATGTTTATTATCATGGCTTCTTCTATTGTGTGGTCCTTGAGCAATTCTAAATGTTGTACCATTTGATTTTCGCCATAAGCACCTAAAAAAATAAACAGTGCAATAATGACTAAAAAGGGGTTGTACAATAAACCTATTAATAAAAAGAAAACTGCGATAACTTGCCCTACACTAGAGGCAATTTTAGTAGCCTTAACACGACTCATTTTCATGGCTAATAATGCTCTTAAAATGCGCCCGCCATCCATTGGAAACGCCGGGATGCTATTAAAAAGGACCAACCCTACATTAACTATAAATAAATAAAAAAGAAAATTTTGTAATGTAAAAGCCATTAATACATCAAAGGTTTCTGTAAAATTTAAATCCATATATTCATTTACAGGTACGATAAAATATAGGAGTAACGCAATTATGATATTAACCAATGGGCCGGCCAAGGTTACCAAAAGTTCTTGTTTTGGAGATTCTGGAATACGCTCCAAACTTGCCATACCACCAATGGGCAATAAGGTTATTTTTTTAGTGTCTATGCCAAACCTTTTAGCAGTTAAAGCATGGCCTAATTCATGCAATACCACACATGCAAAAACAGTTAAAACCAGTGCGACATTAAAGAATATACTTTCGTTAGTGCCTCCTCGTTTTAATTCGCTAAAAACAATCCAGGCTATTAAAAAAAAGAAGGTCCAATGTACTATGATTTTAATGCCAGAAATACTTCCTAAATTTAGATTTGCTTTCATTTAAAAGGATTCTAGTTATTAATAGATACAATACTCCATTTTTTATTCTCGTCTAAAACTGCATAGAGATTATTAGAAATCTTTTCAGAAGTAATTTTAGGTGGCGTGCGCAGAAATTTCTTATCTAAAGCTATATTAATTCCTTTTGGGTTTAAAAAGTCTTTAATGTTTCCATCAGTATCTATTGTGACTTCGTAATATCTGTGATATACTATGTTCTTACCTAACAACTCATTCTTACCGAGTTTCTCTTTAATCACGTGTAATACCAAAGCTTTGTCATTATCGAAGTTAGATGCATTTAAAAATTTTGGTTGTATTATCGTTTCACCTTTTTTATCTATATAGCCAAAATAGGTGATGCCGGCTTTCTTTTCTGAAATTAAACACCTGCCATCTTTAAAAATAGGGTAACGACCATCATCAAATTTGGTTAAAACTAAATCGTTTCTAAAATCTATAATAATGGCGCCTTTATCATTTACAAAACCCCAGGAATTATCTTTTTTAATGGCAGCTACACCGTCGTACATGGGTGCTACAAAGTCTAGGGCTTTTGTAGTTTGTGTAAAAGCAAGGACAGGAATAATTAATAAAATAATTAGTACTTTTCTCATGAGTAAATATTTAAAGTTAATATTTAAAAGTATCATGTTTGTTTGTTCTACAAAATGATATTCATCATGAGTTGTGATTTTACTGATGTTGTTTTATTACTGAGATAATATCATTTTTTTGTAGAACACCAGATTGTCGCCAAAGCTGTTTTCCGTTTTTAAAAAGGATCATGGTTGGAACACCTCTAACTTGATATTGAGCTGCTAAGGATTGATTTTTATCCACATCAATTTTAATGATTTTTATAGAATCATCAAGCTCATGTTTAACTTCTTTTAAAATAGGTGCTAGCATTTTACAAGGACCACACCAATTGGCATGAAAATCGATTAAAACGGGTGTTGTAGAATTTATAATCGTATTGAAATTATTTTTCATGGGACTTTATTTTCTTTAGTTCTATATCCAATTTTGCGAGCATGATTAATTCTGATTTGTTTATTCCAGAAAATGATGCTGCTATGGCACTGGCTGTTTTTAAAATAAGTTGCTTTACTTGATTTGTAAACAGATGCTGTTGTTCATTTTTGAAATTTACAAAATCATCAAAACATTTTTTTGCATTTATCGCATTTTCTTGATTTAGATGATTAAAAACGAATTCTATTTGGTGGGCTGCATCAGTATTAAATCTGTTATTTGTATCATTTATCTCTGGCCATTGTTGTCTTATTAATGCTTTTAATTTATCAAATTCCACTTCGCGCACTTGCTTATCTGCTGCTGCTATGGCATAAAATAACTTGCCGAGGTTTTGATAAAACTTGAGTGTCAATTTCTTTTTAGCGACCATTTTAAGCAAAGTTGAATTTTAGTAAAATTACATACATGTTTTTTATTTTTATATGATATAAATCAGTATAAATATAATGGATTTTTCATACTTTTAATGTACCATCCAAAAGCATAATTTTTTATGTTTCCGCAAGACCAACAAATATTCAATATTCTTTTAGAAACCGTCTCAGATGGCGTTATCATTGTTGATAATCATCAAAAGATTATGGAGGTTAACACCTCTGCAGAATATATTTTTGGATATGCTAAAAGTGATCTCATTGATAAAGATTTAAATTTACTGCTCCCTTCAAATTATCATAAAAGCCATTCAGGGTATTTTGAAAAATTCACCCAAAGAGGTAAGCGTCGAAAAATGGGTGAAACCACTGATATTTTTGCTTTAAAAAAAGATGGGACTATTTTCCCAATAGAGGTTGAATTGAATCCTTTTACCATATACAACCAAACCTATGTTATGGCTTTGGTTAAGGATGTTTCAGAAAAAAAGGAGATTGAAAAAAACCTCATGCTTCACTCTAAAGCTTTACAATCTGCCAACAATGGTATCATTATTACCGATGCTTTAAAACATGATAATCCGGTTATTTATTTTAATTCGGCTTTTCAAAAGCTTACCGGGTATTCTGAAAAGGAAATACTAAATCATAATTGCAGGTTTTTGCAGGACAAAGACAGAGACCAAAAACCACTTAAAAAACTTCGTGAAGCTATAAAAAATGGTGAGAGCTGTCAAGCAACACTCCGCAATTATAAAAAGGACGGTACCATGTTTTGGAATGACTTGTTTATTTTTCCGATAACAAATACTCAAGGCACGGTTACAAACTTTATTGGCATACAAAATGATGTGACGCTGAGAAAAAAAGCTGAGGCAGAACAACACCACCTAGCGACTATTTTTGATGAGTCTTTGAATGAGATCTATGTTTTTGATGCTAAAACATTAAAATTTATAAATGTAAACTTCGGAGCACAAAAGAATATTGGGTATACTTTAGAGGAATTAAAGGAGATGACACCTTTGGATATTACAACGATTGACAGTAAAATTGAATTTATAAAAACTATTGAGGTCTTACTGAAAAAGAATGTAGAAAAAATAGAGTTCGAGACGGTACACCGTCGTAAAGATGGGACTATTTATCCGGTGGATGTACATTTGCAGTTATCAAACTTGGGTGAAAAAAATGTTTTTGTGGCCATCATTTTAGATATTACCGAACGTAAAAACTACACCACAAAACTAGAATACAAAGTTGAAGAGAGAACGCAGCAACTTCAAATCGCGCTTAGTAAAGAAAAAGAGCTTAATGAATTAAAAACTAATTTTCTATCCTTGGTTTCGCATGAATTTAAAACCCCTTTAAGTGGCATTTTAACCTCGTCTTTATTATTGAGTAAATATCAATTAACTGAGGACCAACAAAAACGCGATAAGCATATTAAAATAATTACAGATAAAGTACATTTTTTAAACAATATTTTAAACGATTTTTTATCGGTAGAAAAACTGGAGAGAGGTAAAGTGAATTATAGGTTTAGCCATTTTAAACTGAGCAAGGTTGTTAATGAGGTAGTTTATGATGCCAACATGCTTTTAAAAGAAGGACAACAAATTAAGTACCCAGAAAATATTGATGATTTATCGCTTTACCAAGACGAAAAAATTATTCAGCTGATATTCTTTAATTTAATCCATAATGCCATTAAATATTCATCTGAAGGCACAGTTATAAGCTTAAATCTTAAGCAGGATCAAAACTTTACGACGTTTGCTATAAAAGATGAGGGGATAGGCATTCCAGAAAAAGATCAAAAAAATATTTTTGAACGCTATTTTAGAGCAGAAAATGTTATTAATACACAAGGTACGGGCATAGGCCTAAACATTGCTAAAAACCACTTAGAAAATCTGGGAGGCTCTATATCTTTTGCAAGCAAAGAACATGTTGGCTCAACCTTTACAGTAACTTTTCCAAATACAGTAAACTTATGAAAACAGTTTTACTTATAGAAGACGATATTGTTTTAAGAGAAAATACAGCCGAACTTTTGGAGCTAGCGCATTACAAAGTACTAACGGCTTCAAACGGCAAAGTAGGCATAACTTTGGCAAAAAAACACCTACCAGATATTATTGTATGTGATATTATGATGCCGGAACTAGATGGTTATAGCGCCCTGAAAATACTTTCTAAAAGCAAAACAACTAAACACATTCCTTTTATATTTTTATCCGCAAAAACAGAGCGCTCCGATATAAGGAAGGGCATGAATTTAGGGGCAGATGATTATATAACCAAGCCATTTTCTGAGGACGATTTGATTAGTGCTATTGAGAGTCGTTTAGCAAAGGTTTCGATTCTAAAAGATTTAGGGAAAAAACTTCATAATATAACAGAAGAAGTTCATGAAGAAGATGAAATAAAAACACTCAATGAGTTAAAAAACTTTTTTGATGATTATGGCGATGAATTTGAGTTTAATAAAGACGATGTTATTTATCATGAAGGCGACCATTCTAATTATATATATCTAATAAATCGAGGCGCTGTAAAATGTTATAGGATTGATGAACAAGGTAAAGAACTTGTAACCGCACTGTATAAAGAAGATGATTTATTTGGTTATACATCCTTTACGCAAAATATAGCCCATAAAGAAACCGCGACAGCCATTGCAAACACTAAATTATTTGGGGTTTCAATTATAGAATTTAATACTATTCTTGATAAAAATCACAAAGTAGTATTAGAACTTATAGAATTATTAACCGATGATTTGTCTGTTATCAAAGAACAACTCTTACAAATGGCCTATGGTTCGGTAAATAAAAAAACAGCGGATACTATTTTAAAATTTGCAGAAAAAATAAACAAAAAACCAGGTGACCCTATTCAAATCTCTCGAAACGATTTGGCAAGCGTTGCAGGCATCGCAACAGAAACTTTAATTAGAACCTTAACATTATTTAAAAAACAGGGCATAATTGAAATAAATGGCAGGAATATTAAGGTAGTAAACCTGGATAGATTGAAAAGAATTAATTAGATTAATATTAGATTTTATAAAATGACATTTATCATTTCATGTAAGTCGACTAAAATATAAATTTGGTTTTGTAAAGATGATAATAAATGAAAAATATACTATTACCAACAGATTTTTCAGAGAATTCATGGAATGCTATTAAATATGCTCTCAATTTCTTCGAGAATGAAACCTGTAATTTTTACTTACTACATGTAAGCAGTTTGAGATATATTGTAATTGATGACTCTCCATATATTGGTGCAGAAAAGAGTTTAGAGGCTATTTATACTACACCAGCAAAACAAGAATTACGTAAAGTCTTAAAACGTATTGCTGAACAGTTTTCACCCAACAAAAGCCATAGGTTTTATACACTTTCCGACTACAGTTTTTTTATAGAATCAATTAGAAAACAGGTTGAAGAAAAGAAAATCGATATTATTGTAATGGGCACTAAAGGTGCTTCTGGGTTAAAAAAAGTAATTGTAGGAAGCAACACCGCGGATGTTATTACCAAAGTAAAATGCACCACTTTAGCCATTCCAGAAAATGCTAATTTTAAGAGTTTAACAGAAATAGCATTTCCAACAGATTTTTCATTAAGCTATGATATAGATACGTTGAACACTATTTCGGAACTATTAGAAAATCATTCTGCCTCATTAAGAATTATTCATATAAGCAAAAAGCGGCAAGACTTAAATAGTAGTCAAAGGAAACACAAAGAGTTATTAGAAGATTTTTTTATTCATCATCCGGTTGTGTTTCATTTTTTAAAAAATAAAAGTGTAGAGGACGCCATTCAATGTTTTGTAGAAAGTAGAAATATTGATCTCATTTGTATGATAGCAAAGAGCTTGAATTATTTTCAACAAATTTTATTTCATTCAAAAGTTAAAGAAATCAGTTACCATACAGATGTTCCATTTTTAGTGTTACATGAAAAAAAAAGATTATGAACCATTCTATTTTTTTAGCGAAGTTTTGGGGTTGGTACCTTATTATTTTCTTTTTGATATTAAGTTTTAACCCCAAACGGATTCAGCAGATTTTTAATGATCTTAAGGATGAGAAATTTTTAATTATTGGTGCATTTTTGGTTCTTCCTCATATTTGGGGAAACATCAACCAGTTTGAGATAATATCACCTTCTTACGCAATAGATCAAAGCTAGCCCTGCCATACATTTGTCTTTTTATACTCTTTATCCGGTTTACATGGCCTTCCACAGCACCATTGCTCCAGGGCATGTTAATTCCGTTTTTAACGGCTTTAATATCCCTCAATAAACCATTGGCAAAAGAGGTTAAGCCCGGCATTTTGTATTTTGAGCGTTTTATAAATTCAATCCATCGGTTTATATTGCCACATCCTCTTTTTAACATCGTTTTGAAAATCTGCACCAATTTTCGAATGACCTGTAGTTCTGATATATTATCTAATAGTGTTTGTGGATACTTTCGCTCATCAGGATCTTTAATAACAGTTAAGCAAGAACCAATATATTTAGCCAGTGTCCTTGAACTTAAGGGTTTTATATAGGGGATTTTTGAATTTGTGCAAAATCCGGCGTGGATATTTCAAATCTTTCCTTTATGATATTTATATTGTGGTAAGCCTGCGTTCTACTTCCTTTGTATCCCAATTCATAAATCTCGTCTATTATATCTTTCATCATATATCCTTGGTCATTTAATCGAGCAACAATGTGCTGGGCAAATAACTCAATATTGGTTGACTTAGAGCTTATTCTGGGAGGTAATGATTCTAGTGGGAGATATGAATGAACAGTATTACGGCTTATGCGCAAATCCCTTGCAATCTTTCGTTTAGATATGCCCTTAGCCTGTAATTCCTTAACCTTATTGAAGGTATCCTGCCTCTGGTCTACTTTTATTTCAACTATTTTTTGGACTTTTGATAATGGTTGCGACTTTTTTCCCTTATCACAGCCTGCATTCTGACCATCGGACATATTTAAAAGCCCATTGCTTTTATCTTTAATAAGCTTTTTAATTTTTGGATTCACACTTTTGAAATACTTGTCCAAAGCATCGGATAGGTTCATTAATAAATGAAATCGGTCCGCGACCTGTTCAGCATTTGGACAAACTTCATTGATAGCAGAAGCATACGAACTGGCCCTGTCTCGAAGGTAAAATATCAATAGGCTTTGAAGTCTCCATATCAATGAGGATGGTTCCGTAACTTATCCCTTTTCGGTATGCAAAATCATCAACGCCAAGCACCTTTGGCTGTATTATTGGTGGTAGTTGTTGTCTGTGGACTATTCGTGTAATGGTTGGGCTGCTAACCGAAATTAGTAGTTGTTTAGACAGTATACTGCCCAGTTTTCCTGTTAATTCAATTGACAAGGCATCCAGTATCTTTGATACCCTTTTTGTCCTTCTTGAATACCTCAGAATATATGGTGTTTGTTCTGAGAATACTTTTCGGTTACATTGTGGGTTTTGGCATTTAAATTTGCGCGTCTTTAGGATAATAGTGGTTTTGTTTTGAAATACTGGAAGATCTGATAGTGTTCGGGTATAATGATCGTGGACTTTATTGCTATATTTTTCACATTTCGGACATTTTGATCGCTTAGCTTTTACTGATGCGTATATTTTAACAATGGAGCAAGAGTAATCAATATTATTTACAATTAGCACAGGCATGCCAATCAGTCGTTTTATGGTCATAAGTAGTTGTCTGATAACTACTTAAAGATAATAAATATGGTCTTACAAAACAAAAGAATATGCTTTTATTTATCTGACTATCAACAATATAAGACGCCAACCAATGTTTGTGGATTTCCCCAAATATGAGGAAGAACCACTTTTACCGGATTATCCACATTATCAATTCGGGACATTAAATCTACATAATTTGCAGTTTTTTCATCATCCTCAAATATGATTTCTATATTCGAATAATCTTCTCCGTACTTTATGTAATCTTTTTTACCGACTTTCAGATATCTGTTTTGTTCAACTTCTAAAAGGTCTTTAAATTTCTGTCTTTTTAGTTCAATCAATCCATCTAAAATATTGCCTAATAAAAGAGTTTTACCAGAACCGTTTTTACCAATAAAAACTATAGGTTTGGGATTTCCATTTTCCTTAAATTTTGGCTGTATATCCAAATTAGATATTGGTCCATAATTCTGGAATTTCAAATTCTTTATATACATTCTATTATTTTTCTATCAGGCAGTCAAAATGGTTGCCAACGTTTATGTGTATGGTTTGCGTGGTTAAGCAACTAATTTAGCAAATAAATCACAGATAGAATATTCCGCAGGAATGTTCGTAAGTCGGCAGTGACCAAGCAATTAATTATACAATGTTGAACTAATCCTCGTACCTCGGAAGCTTTTAAGTTCGTTATAAAAATACAGTAACTTCATGACTTCACAAAAACCTGAAGATATGTATTTAAAAAAAAGCGAAGACAATTTTAGAAACTGCCTTAGCACAAGTACCTGAATTTAAAAAACTTGCAGATACCTTAGAGAGAAATTTTGCCATAAATGGTAAAGCAACCAGTACCTTAAACAATTACTTGCGCTGTTTAGCGCACATCACTATTCATTATAAATGTAGTCCAGAGCACCTTGAAGAATCTCAGATACACGATTATCTCTATCATTGTCAAAATCTGCACAAAACACCTTCCGAGAGTTTTTTTAAACATACCATTTATGGGCTCCGAACCACTTACAAGGTTCTGGGGATGGATAAAAAGCGCATTCAACTTCCACAAATAAAAAGGCAAAATGACCTTCCTCTTGTTTTGAACAAACAAGAGGTTCGCGAATTATTAAACGCTCCTAAATATCTAAAACACCGGTTAATTCTGGGTATGCTTTATGGCTGCGGATTGCGCAGTTATGAACTTTGTAACCTGTTACAGTCTGATGTAGATTTTGAACGAAAAACGGTATTTGTAAAAAAGCAAAAGGGAAAAGCAGACCGTTATGTGCCTTTAAGCACACACCTTGTTCGAGGGCTAAAAAGATATTTTGCAACCGAGAACCCTGTAAAGTATGTCTTTAATAGTCAGGTTACCAAAGACGGGGTTGTGCAACCACTTACCACCGTTGGTATCCAGTGGGTTATAAAAGAGAGTCGTTCCAAGGTAAACACCCAAAAGAAGTTTACCACCCATACGCTTCGCCATTCTTACGCCACGCATTTGCTTGAAGACGGGATGAACATTATGTGTTTAAAGGAACTGCTAGGTCATGCTCGTATTGAAACGACCATCGTGTATTTGCAGGTATCTAATTCCGGGAGCTCGGTTAAATTTAGTCCGTTGGACACCTTGTTTGCAAGGTAATGCAAGGGATACATAAAGTGGCAGATGTGTTAAATTTAGAAGTAGACCATCTGCAGGACATCGCGCATACCAGTTGGAATTCAAGGGCTTTGCATGCCATTAGAAAATGCCGTACTAAGGACCTAGGTGGGCATTTAGATTGGTGCATGCATTGTGATAAACTACATTTACAATTTAACTCTTGTCGTAATCGGCATTGTCCTACCTGCCAAGGCCATAAACAGCAGCAGTGGATTGCCGCTAGAACACAAGAACTGCTTCCTGTGCCTTATTTTCATGTTGTTTTCACACTTCCCGATACTCTAAATCCTTTGGCATTACAACATCCGCGAGTGCTTTATAAGCTGTTATTCGCGAGTGTTTGGGAAACACTTAGTGCTTTTGGGAACAACCCCAAACATCTAGGGGCAAAACTGGGCATGATTGCCGTATTGCACACTTGGGGTCAGAACTTAAGTCTACATCCACATCTGCATTGTATCGTCCCTAAAGGTGGCGTATCTAAATCAGGGTTTTGGAAAAAAGGTAACGCAAAGGATGATTTTCTATTTTCAGTAAAAGCCATGAGCAGAAAATACCGAGGTGTTTTTGTAGCAAAATTACGAAGGGCACTTCCAGAATTACCACAAAGTTTATACGATACCCTGTTTAAAAAAGAATGGGTCGTTTATGCGAAACCCCCTTTTGGCAGACCAGAGCACGTGATTGAATATTTAGGAAGGTACACCCATAAAATAGCCATTGGCAACCACCGCATCTTGAATATTGATACGGTAGATAAGATCGTTACCTTTGGTTTGAAAGATTATAAAAAAGGAGGTGAGAAAACAACCTTAACACTACAGAGCAAAGAATTTATACGGCGTTTTCAACTTCATATATTACCTAAAGGGTTTACTAGAATACGGCATTATGGATTTTTGAGTAGCAGTTGGAAGAAAGACAGGTTGCCCATGTTGCAATTACAATTAGCAGACAAGGATTTAACACAAATAGAACACCCTATCAATCAAAAGGAAGCACTACATCGCTGTTGCCCGAGTTGTAAAAAGGGACGGTTAATAACGCTTTTAACCTTTGGTAGCCGTGGCCCGCCCAAGAATTATATACAAATTATAAAACGTAAACTACTAAACTACAACACTTAAAAATGGTTCTAAAAGGAACCCTAACATACTAGTGCCTAGAACGAAATAAAGCAACAAAAGCAAGGCAAATTCTCATAAAAAAATGAGAATTAATCTAAATAAATTTTTCTTATGTTAATACGCTTAGAAAAAAGAAACCATAAGAGGTATAAGCACAACCTTCTTGTTTGCTAAAGATCTTGTAAACTTCTCGTATTCCCCCTTATCCTCAAATCCCGGATCAGTCAACATAGCATATAGCGTTGGCCTATCGGCACGCCATATGCTTAGTTATTGTGGTTAGTTTTTATTTTCTTCCTTCAAACCGTCCACGAATTATATTGCCTGTTATTATATCAGCCCAAGCTTCATATCCAATCCCATAACCTAAATATAATTGGTTGTCTTGAATACTCAAATTTGATACTTCAAATTCATGCTCGCCAAAGACAGGCTTATTTAACTTTAAAAGCCCCGTTTTGTATATTAAATTACCTTGTAGGTCAAACTTCAGTACATTATTCTCTTTGGTGTTTCTAAGTTCGGGATAAGCTTTACTCATGTATTCTGTTAAATAGGTACATACATATATATAGTCATCATTGAGTATAAATTGATTGATTCTTCTTTTATTCAAATGTTTACCAAGCGTAATGGTTTTATCATTTAATTGTATTATGCCTAATGAGCTAAATGAAATCATATTTTTAAATTAATTAAAGAAATTTGAAATTACCTCTGTTGTTTCTACCCAAGCTTCTTGGACTGTTCCATTAATAAAAAACTGAAAACCACCTCCATCAAAACCATATAGCCCATTAGCAGAACCAGAATAAATATTAGTTCCAGCGGGTACGGTCATAGTGCTATAGTGAGTTAGAGAATTTGAAGATGGTATGGAATAGAAATTTCTTATTTCGTCTATTGAATTAAATCCTTTAACATCTGACAATTTCATTACCCAAGGGTGTGCAGGATTAGCTGTATTATGGAATCTAACAAACTGTTCAGATTCTTTGGTTGCAAATTATTTCTTAAAAACATACTCTTCTCTTATGAATTTTCCAGAGTCTATATCACACCAAGCTTCATAGTTGGATTGATAATATAATTTTAAATTTTCACCTTCTATTTCAATATAATCTGAATAAGAAATAAAGTCATTATTCTCTTTTCTGCTACCGAAATTAGATAATAAGCTTCCTTGGAGATCAAAAACAAAAACATTATCCTTACTGAAATCTTTATCTATATAATCACAAGGAGGAGTAAGATGTCTTTTAGGCATTCCTAGTATAATAATTTTATCTCTGAAAAGAATTACCTGTTTAATTTCTAATTTGTACTTGTTAAAAATTGAAATAGTTTTTTCTTTAAATGAAATATTTTGGAATTGTATATTTATATTTATCATTGGTTTTAATTTAAAAAAGTAGAAATAGGTATTGGTGGACTAAAGAATGATGAAGGAATAAAGGCATCATTTCCTCCAAACTGAACTCTATCTATAAAGAATTGACTACCACCCCCGTCAAAACCATAAAGTCCATTTGCTTTTCCATTAAACAACTTAGTTCCTGCAGGAATATCCACATAACTAACTAATGGAATAGAGTTATCAACAGGTATAGCAAATAAATTTCTTATTTCAGATTCTGTCAAATTTTGAACATCTGAAGCTTTCATAATCCAAGACCTTGCTTGATTCCCTGAATCGTGAAATCGAACAAATTGACCAGACTCTTTAGTCACGAACTCAACTACGTTACCAACAAAAGGGGGATCTATGTAACCCTGCAATTTTACTAGATTATTGGTTTCACCAGCAGTTCTAAAAATCACAGAACCATCCACAGCTTTAATACCATGTTTGGAAACCGTCATGACTCCGTCCACAATTTTAGCCACTTGATTACCAGAACTGTCAATAAGCTTTAAAATACCACTACTATCCAAAACAGTTTTAATACCGTTCTCTATTGCAGTTGCAATACTCGCCAAAAAGTTATAGGCAATCTTAAAAATCTTAAAGGCACTTTTGCCAATATCGTAAATCTTTGAGGCTATTTTAGCAAGTTTAGCCCAAGGCACAAACTCCATAATAATGCCTACCACACCAATTACGGCGGTTGTGTAATCTCCGCTACTTAAACCAGCTAAAGTATCTTTACCAGCATTGAAAACGCCACCACCGGGCAGGAACTCAATACCAATTTCCAACAAAAGTGGCCCCATAAGGTTAAAGAGTACGCCCCATTCCTCGCTATTTTTGGGCCAAAACTCACCAATAATAGATTTTACGCTAGAAAACAAGGCCATTTCTGTGGTATTCTTGGTATAGCTTTCCTGTTCCTGTGCATCCAGACTAGAGAAAAACGTATTGAATGTACTAGGTGAAGTAGGGTTGTTGTTCTTTACAATATCATAAAGAGCCTTACTCTTTGCCCATAAATTAGCTCTATCTGTAACATTAAGTGTACTGTCATAAAGGTTTATGGCCAATAAAGTGCTTAAATCTTGAAATACAGGTTGGTTGGTCTCCATGAGATAACCAATCAAAGCACTATTTTTTTGTGCGATCTCACCTTCAGATGGAATTCTGGACAAGGGCGCTTCAATAATTTCGGTAAGTACATCAATAACATTAAAATCTTCTTCTTGCCCAGCTGGAGGAGGCATGGTTGTAATTGGAGATGGTGTTCCCCCATTATCAGGAACATCTCCAACATACCCACCGCCTGTGTCTGTTCCCCCACCAGAGCCATCAGAACCGCCTGTATCACCACCAGTTCCAGAACCACCACCACCGCCAGTACAAGTAATTGTGTACTCAATAATAACATCGCATTCACCAGGATGTTGACAAACAGAACCCTCGCCATATACAAATTCTCTGCCATCAGGGATGCGGTGGTAGACCACAAAGGTTACTGTACAATCACCACTTGATTTTGCAGATAAGCCTTCTTTGGAAGATGATTTTCCCGAAATAGCAGAAGTATCGTTACTGGACGAAAAAAAATTATAATCTGTGTCAAACTTTGAAACGGATAGAAATTTTTTAGAGTTGTTTTTAACAAACTCCAATTGGTCATATTCATATCTCAAAATGAATTCTTCAATCGTTCCATCATGATTTTTTTGAATTACATAATTGTCAAATGTAAATAAGGGTTGGTCTTGGTTTTTAATTCTAAAAGTATAGGCTTCGTAATCTTTGAAAGATGCTTTTGAAATATCATCGGTCAATATACTATAATCGTTAGTGTTTTTTGAGCTTGATGAAGTTTTGGATTTGTAAACGTCAATTTTTGAAGTTTTATTAGAAATAATTGAACTAAAAAGCGAATTGTTCTCAATCTCATTAAGGGAAACAGTTTCAACAATGAGGTTATTGTTTTTAAATTCTTGTAAATCGATGATTTCATCTTTATTACAAGATTGAAAGAAGAGCGAAATCCCGAGAATCAGAATTCCGATTTTAAAATAGTTTTTTAAGTTTTGTTTGTTCATGCCGTTTGGCTTAATTTTAATAAAAATGTTTAATAAGTGGTCAAATTAACCACAACTGTCTCGGCTATGAGTAGTTGCGTCGGTTAGCACTCAACTTTGCAAGTACACACCAAGTTGGAAATTCCGCAGGAATTTCCAAAATAGGCGAGAACAAGCAATTACTTATAGCCATTGTGTGTGCCCAGCATGGGCATCTTTAAATTTACCGAAAGGTAAATAATTAATCTAGAGGGTGCAAGTCCCTTATGGGCAGGGGTACGGCCTTGAACCATTAGTAAGCTGCAAGGTTGCTAGTTGCGAAACTAGGACTAAAGGAAGCAGGACTACAAAGCTCGGTACTGACGAACAGAAACCGTATACGAGGCATTTATGCACGGGTAAGCAAGCACATCATTGTAACGCCCAAAAGATTACCAAAAGTGTATTTATGTAGATACGGCAGCGATTGAGTGAAAGAAGATGCCATTACCTGGGGAGGTCTCTATAACCACGAGTTGGTAAAGTAGAGAAGTCAGCAGAAGTCATAGTAACCGACCGCCTGATAGGTTGGTGAAGGACAGAACGATAATGGTCTTTAATAAACTCAGGAGTTGTTTTACGTTACGGATAGCTTTCCAGTAAAATAATAGCCTTTGATTAAGCGAGACAGCAAATCAATTTAGTATTAATGATTAAACAATTAACAAGTAAAAAGAATCTAAACTATGCCTATGAGCGGGTATATCGTAACAAGGGTTCAGCAGGCATAGACAGAGTTCATATCACTGAACTCAAATCTATATTGCAAACCCAAGGTAACCGATATATCTGGCAAATAGAAAGAGAGATGTATCAGGTGTCTCCAATATTGGGCGTTGAAATACCAAAAAGCAACGGGAAGAAACGATTACTCGGTATTCCCACGGTTGTTGACAGGGTGTTTCAACAAGCATTACATCAAGTTTTGCAACCTATATTCGAGCCAGACTTTCAACAGCATAGTTATGGATTCAGACCACAGCGCAACGCCCATCAGGCAATTGCACAGAGCCTAGAAAATATCAATTCAGGCTCTAAGGATATAGTAGATATAGATTTAAAGAGTTTCTTTGATGAAGTAGAACACTATATTCTTTTAGAATTGATTTACAAAAAGGTAAAATGTAAACCGACGATGAAGCTACTGCGCTGTTTTCTTAAAGCCCCGATACTAATCAATGGTAAATTACACAAACGGAAAAAAGGTGTTCCACAAGGTTCGCCTTTAAGTCCATTGCTCTCTAATATCCTGCTCAATGAGTTGGATAAAGAATTAGAGCAACGAGGACATCGCTATGTAAGATACGCTGATGACTTCAGTATTTATGTTAAGAGTAAAATGTCTGCAAAACGAGTAGGTAACAGTATCTACAAGTTCCTGAAAGACAAACTTCAACTGCCAATAAACAGGGAGAAAAGTGGTATACGTAAGCCTTTAAGTTTCCAAGTATTAGGGTTTGGTTTTGTACCGACCTACAAGAAAGGAGAAAAAGGTAAATATCAACTGGTGGTAAAACCGTCCAAATGGAAGGAATTCAAAGCAAAGCTTAAATACCTTACCAAAAAGACGATACCCGCAAGTTTTGAAGAACGTATCGACCGTATCAATCTGCTAATACGTGGTTGGATAAATTACTTTAGACCGGCATCCATTCAAGCGAAACTTAAAAAGCTGGAAGAGTGGTTAAGAAACCGATTACGGTATTGCATATGGCATCATTGGAAGAAACCAGAACGAAAACGGAAAAACCTGATTCGTCTAGGAATTGACCAAGACCATGCCTATGCGTGGAGTCGTACAAGAATGGGAGGATGGGCAGTCGCTCAAAGTCCTATACTACGGACTACCATTACCATAAAACGTTTAAAGAGGAAAGGTTATGTTAGTTTAATTGAATACTACAAACGATAAGTTTCATTATCGAACCGCCGTATACGAGACCCGTACGTACGGTGGTGTGAGAGGCGCACTCTCCTTTAGTCAGGAGAGCCGTCTACTCGATGTGTGCTGTGAGGTGTCTATTGACACCGTAACTAAAATTAAGATGGAAGTAGACCTTCCGATTAGGGCTTTTAGGAGCACTAATCAAACCACTTTTATGATGTGCCAGCGGTAACAACGGTGCATGAAGCGATAGAAGAAAAGGCTGTTTAAAACAGTCAGGTGTGAATAAGAGAGATGAGCGAAAGCGAACCATCCGATGAAGTGACGAAAAGGCAAGTTGTTGTCAAAACCTAAGGACTATCGAGGTTTTAGGGATAAGTATAGCGGCAACCTAATTACTGGCTATACGGCAACCGTCATAAAGGAGGCATGACTTTTATTTAGGCTTTATTTTGGAACACAGGAAACCTAAACAAAGTATGAAAGGGAAAAACCAAGCAGGAAGTACCTGTAAGGCGATTACCAATATTTGTTTAGGTGGCGGATGAATCCGTATTAGTGTTGAAGCCTCTGTAATGGAAGTGGAGCAAAGGGATTCAATTATGTAGTTTAGAATTAAAAACAACTTAAAAAGTAAGGATGATTTTTAAGGAACAAACAAAGTCAGTACCCATTACAAAGATGATGGTATGGGATGCGTATAAACTGGTAAAAAGGAACAAAGGAAGTGCTGGAGTGGATTTACGGACCTTGGAGGAATTTGAAAAAGTTCGTTCTAAAGAATTGTATAAAATCTGGAATCGGTTATCTTCTGGGAGTTACTTTTCATCAAATGTTAAACGTGTAGATATTCCAAAAGACGGCGGTAAAACACGTCCATTAGGAATCCCAACGGTTGGCGACCGAATCGCACAGCAGGTTATCAAAACGTATATCGAACCGCGCTTGGATGCTGAATTTATGGACAACTCTTATGGTTATAGACCAAACAAGAGTGCGCACCAAGCTGTAAAAGAAGTGCAGAAAAACGCACGAAAATACAGTTGGGTAATAGATTTAGATATTCAAGAATTTTTTGAGAATGTCAACCACGAATTACTCTTTAAAGCGCTACAAGTTCATGTTCCTGAAACATGGGTGCAAATGTATATTAAGAGATGGTTAGAAGCACCTATCCAACTTGAAGATGGTACATTAATACACTCAAAAGGAAAAGGAACTCCGCAGGGAGGAGTAATTAGTCCATTGCTATCCAATTTGTTTTTACATTATTGTATAGATAAATGGCTTGCAAGTCATTTTCCTGAAATACAAATGGTTCGTTATGCTGATGATATGATTATTCATTGCAGCACACAACGGGAAGCAAAGTATTTGCTTGATAAAGTAACCGAACGTTTTAAGCAATGTGGGCTCCGTGTTCATCCGCAAAAGACGAAAATAGTGTACTGCAAGAAACAGGGAAGAAATCTAAAAGGATTACCAGTGCAGTTTGATTTTCTAGGTTTTAGTTTCCGTCCTATTATGATTAAACTAAGAAAGGGAGGATTCTTTTTACAATATGATTGTAAGATGAGCCGAAAATCTAAGAAGCGAATTCTAAAAGATTTAAGGGAATTGAACATTCATAACAAAACTCAATCTAATTTACAAGACCTAGCATTTATGCTAAACCCTAAAATTAGGGGTTGGATAAATTATTATGGGAAAATAAAGCGTAACGCTCTTAAACCTGTTTTTTACTATCTCCATCATCGCATTATTAAATGGATTTTGAACAAGTATAAACGCTTCAAAAGAAGTCGGGTTTTAGCCGTAAAATGGTTAAGACGTATTACTAAAGATTATCCAAATATGTTTTATCATTGGGCGTTGGGTTATCAGTTAACCTAACTATTGACTACATAATAAGAGCCGTATGAATTGAGAGGTTCACGTACGGTTCTGTGAGAAGTTAGGGGTGAAAATCCCCTGGCTTACTCGACTGTGGTTAGTTTTTATAAATCAGTTTCATCAAATGTCAAATTAAAGTCTCTCACACGGTTTGATGTTGAACTTCCATTCTTTTTCTCATATTCTGCGAAATATAATACATCTCTCCAGTCAGAAATGGCTGTTTTAATATTATGTTTTAATTCAAATAAACTCCCATTTGATAGGTATATAATAGACCTAATAATTCTAGGGTGATTTATACATTCATTTTCATTTATATTTTTATTTAAAATAGTCAATGCTTTTTCTGAATCAATTTGAAAATCTTCTTCAATTTTTTTTATTATATCTTTTTCAATTATCATATCTTATATATTATGGTGTGAATTCAAATGTATTAGGATTAAAAGTATATCCTGCTAGATTTAATCTATTTACCTCTAAACCAAAAGGAGTCAATTCGTTGGTAACATTCCCAAAAGAATCTAAACGAAATAAGTTTCTATCATCCAATGGATTTGAAACGACTCTAATAACATCATTTCTTTGAATAGCTTCATTTAGCCAATTCAAGTTAAGTTCTTCCGTCCATGTTCCAGGTGGTGCATCTAGTATATTAATACCTCCTATGTTTTCACCATAATTAAATAGGCCGCTTTCTTTTATCTTACTGACACCTCCGCCGTGTATGGCATCATTTATTACATTTATAATTGGAGGATAAATACCGTCATAAAATCTGACAATTACTGTGGTTGTGGTTAGTTTCTAAAGTTCATTTCTTTTAATTTGATTAAATATTCTCTATAAACTAATTCCGATTTATTTTTATACCATTTTATAAATTTTTCAACTTCATCTTTTTTATTTAATACTAAAAACAGACCTGTTTCAAATACTAATTTATCAAAATACTTTAATATTTGATTTTCAGTTTTATCACCTAGCCTTTTACTAATTAGATATTCTATACTTAAATTATCTTCAAAAATCTCAAGAGTAAAGTCTAATTTTATATTATTGCTCGATGAATTTGAAAAGTATATCTCAATTTCATTGAATCTTTGCTTTATAAGTTTGAAAACGATATTTTTTTTTGTGAAGTATAAGATAGAATTATCTTCATTTACCTTGTATCCATATTTTTCAAACTTACTTTTTAGATTATCAATCATGGGATGTATATTTTATTAATAGTATCGTAGGTGTAATTTGCAATATTGATAAGATAATCATGCTCCATGCCAAAGTAGGATAAACCATTAAAAGTATTTGGGTTTGCAAGATTTGAAGCTACATTTGGGTCAGAAACAGCTCGAATTATATCACCTCTTGAAACAGCTGCTTCTAACCATGGTTTATTTACAGTATTCCAAATTTCTGAAGATGAAAGACCATCAACGACTTCATTAAGAGCATTTATACCGCCTAAATTTTCACCAGATTTAGAAAGACCAGATTCGATAATTTGTTTTGTTCCTCCATCATTAACACTATCTATCCATTTTCCAATAACCGTAGTAGTTTTATTAGGATTTGTAACAATATCTCCACCATAACCCGAATATTTAAAAGTCAAAATATTATTTACAATCCTACCCACTTGGTTACCAGAATTATCAATAAGCTTTAAAATTCCACTGCTGTCCAGTACGGTCTTTATACCATTTTCAATAGCCGTGGCAATACTAGCCAAAAAGTTGTAGGCGATCTTAAATATTTTAAAGGCACTTCTGCCTACATCATAAATCTTGGTGGCTATTTTGGCAAGTTTTGCCCAAGGCACAAACTCCATGACGATGCCAACTATACCTATAACGGCAGCAGTATAGTCATTATTAGCAAAACCTGCCAAGGTATCCTTGCCCGCATTAAAAACACCGCCACCGGGAAGGAACTCAATACCAATTTCCAGCAATAGCGGCCCCATAAGTTTAAAAAGCACGCCCCATTCCTCAGCGTTTTGAGGCCAGAACTCACCAACAATGGATTTTACACTTGAAAACAAAGCGGTTTCCATAGTGTTTTTCGTGTAGCTTTCCTGTTCCTGTGCATCCAGACTAGAGAAAAACGTATTGAATGTACTGGGTGAAGTAGGGTTGTTGTTCTTTACAATATCATAAATAGCCCTACTCTTTGCCCATAAATTAGCTCTATCTGTAACATTAAGTGTACTGTCATAAAGGTTTATGGCCAATAAAGTGCTTAAATCTTGAAATACAGGTTGGTTGGTCTCCATGAGATAACCAATCAAGACGCTATTTTTTTGTGCGATCTCACCTTCAGATGGAATTCTGGACAAGGGCGCTTCAATAATTTCGGTAAGTACATCAATAACATTAAAATCTTCTTCTTGCCCAGATGGAGGAGGCATGGTTGTAATTGGAGATGGTGTTCCCCCATTATCAGGAACATCTCCAACATACCCACCGCCTGTGTCTGTTCCCCCACCAGAACCATCAGAACCGCCTGTATCACTACCAGTTCCAGAACCACCACCAGTACAAGTAATTGTGTACTCAATAATAACATCGCATTCACCAGGATGTTGACAAACAGAACCCTCGCCATATACGAATTCCCTGCCATCAGGGATGCGGTGGTAGACCACAAAGGTTACCGTACAATTACCACTGGATTTTGCAGACAAACTGCTATTAGAAGATGATTTGTTAGAAATGGAAGACGTATCTTCACTAGAAGAAATAAAATTATATTCAGTGTCAAACTTTGAAATTGAAAGAAATTTTTTAGAATTGTTTTTAACAAACTCCAACTGGTCGTACTCGTACCTTAAGATGAATTCATCAATTGTTCCATCATGATTTTTTTGAATGACGTAATTATCAAAAGTAAATAAGGGTTGGTCTTGGTTTTTAATTCTAAAAGTATAGGCTTCGTAATCTTTGAAAGATGCTTTTGAAATATCATCGGTCAATATACTATAATCGTTAGTGTTTTTTGAGCTTGATGAAGTTTTGGATTTGTAAACGTCAATTTTTGAAGTTTTATTAGAAATAATTGAACTAAAAAGCGAATTGTTCTCAATCTCATTAAGGGAAACAGTTTCAACAATGAGGTTATTGTTTTTAAATTCCTGTAAATCGATGATTTCATCTTTGCTACAAGATTGAAATAATAGCGAAATTCCGAGAATCAGAATTCCGAATTTTAAATAATTTTTAAGTTTTTGTTTTTTCATACCGTTTGGTTTAAAGTTAATAAAAATGTTTCTTGTGTTGGTCAAAATTAACCACAACGGTCTTGTATATGAAAAGTAGCGGATTTTATGCACGAACTTTTCGGTTTAACACAAACCTTTTTTTATATTTACTTACTTTCGTTTAAGCACCAAAGCCGCTATTTTTTTTTATATACGTTGTGTGTGCCCAGCATGGGCATCTTTTATTTACGGAAAGGTAAATAATTAATCTAGAGGGTGCAAGTCCCTTATGTACAGGAGTAACGTCTTGAAGCATTAGTAAGTCGCAAGGGTGAAAACCGTGAGGTTCTATCTGAAGGAAGCGGAACTACAAAACTCGGTACTGACGAACAGAAATCGTATACAGAGGCATATTTACTTGGGTAAGCAAGCACATCATTGTAACGCCCAACGAACACCAAAAGGGTAAATATGTAGATACGGCAGTGATTGAGAGAAAGAAGATGTCATTACCTGGGGAGGTCTCCAAAACTACGAGTTGGTTATTTGGAGAAGTCAGCAGAGGTCATAGTACCTACGGGAAACGAGTTGAGGCAATACCTCAGATGGTCTCACAAGTAGGGAAGGACAGAACATTAAATTACGTTGGAATTCGATTAGGATGCCTAGCTAGCCTAGTTTTAAACCAACAGGAGTACACGAATTATTAAACCTATGATTGAAAACGTATTATCAGCAACAAACCTTTTTAAAGCAACACGACAAGTGGAGCGCAATAAAGGCGCGAGCGGTGTAGATGGTATGAAAACAACGGAGCTTTCCGCTTATATATTAGAAAACCGTTCGACTATACTATCGACTATTCGCACAAACAGCTATAATCCAAATTCAATATTAGGAGTAACCATTCCAAAAGGACAGGGTAAAACCCGACTATTAGGAATACCAACTGTAGTCGATAGGTGGCTTCAAAAAGCGGTAAGTCAACAATTAATGGTTCATTTTGAATATGATTTTGAACCCGTTAGTTACGGTTTCCGTCCACAAAAGAACATCCAAAAAGCAGTATTACAAGCTCAAACGTATATCAATTCTGGTTATCAAGATATTGTAGATATTGATTTAGAAGGATTCTTTGACCAAGTAGACCACTGTATCTTACTGCAACTTATTTACCACAAGGTAAAATGTCCGACCACTTTGCGATTAATCCGAAAATGGCTTAGAGTTCCCATATTAATAGATGGAAAACTCCAAAAGCGCAGAAAAGGCATCCCGCAAGGCAGTCCAATTAGTCCCTTATTATCTAATATTATGTTAGATGTTTTGGACAAAGAAATGAAAAGCATGGGCTTGCGTTATGTTCGCTACGCTGATGATTTTAGCGTTTACGCCAAAAGCAAAAGCGAGGCTAAACAAATAGGAAATAGACTGTTTGTCTTCTTAAAAGATAAACTTAAATTACCTATAAACAAAGCCAAAAGTGGCATCCGCAGACCTGTAAACTTTGAGTTACTCGGGCATGGTTTTGTACCCATCTATAAAAAGGGTGTAAAAGGACAATATGTACTAGTGGTAGCCAATAAAAGTTGGGCAAAGTTTAAACGTAACCTAAAAAGTATAACCAAGAAAACCAAACCCATGTCGTTGTTAGAACGACTCGAACGACTTAATCAAGTCTGCCGAGGCTGGATGAACAATTACCGCTTAACCAACATCTATGCAAAAAGTAAAAAGCTAGATGAGTGGCTAAGAAATCGGTTGCGCTATTGTATTTGGCACGATTGGAAGAAACTAGAACGGAAACGTAAAAACCTAATTCAATTAGGTATAGAAATCGGACAAGCCTATGCTTGGAGTAGAACAAGAATGGGAGGCTGGGCAGTTGCTCAAAGTCCTATTCTAAAGACTACTATTACAGTCTCTAGACTTAAACGAAAAGGGTATAAACCTTTGTTAGATTACATTAATAATACGCAAACTTCAATTTGGTGAACCGCCGTATACGAGACCCGTACGTACGGTGGTGTGAGAGGCGCAGTGACGACTTTTAAGTCGTCACCCGTCTACTCAATTGGCAACTGCTATTTTAGTAAATATTCACACTTCTATAATTATAAAAATTACTACTATTATTTATAATAGATTCGTTTTTAGTGTCGACATTTATTTTAAGTAAATTTCCAATGTCTAATAAAATATCATTGGTTTCGCTAAAAGAAATGATATCAGAAACACTAGGTGAGCCCGTATTTTCAAACTCTTTTATTATATCGATTTCATCTCCATTATTAATATTTACCTCTACAATCCCATAAAAAGTAATTTCTCCTAAGTTTGGATCATATGTTTTCTTGACAGCAAATAAGCGACCATTTCTCCCTAGGGTAATGTCTTCATAATGATTTGTCTTAACAATTTTTTTTGCACCTGAATTAGCATCAATTTTAATTAAGTCGTCTATTGCACCAGGAAGGAAAGAAGTTCTTCTAGGGATTATTAACTCATTAGTGTCATAAGAATAGTATATACTTGACACACCTGTTTTGTCATTACTTGGTGCGTTCTCTAGAGCTTCAAATACTTGCATTGT
The DNA here is from genome assembly GCF_006974145.1 of Changchengzhania lutea. NCBI lineage: Bacteria > Pseudomonadati > Bacteroidota > Flavobacteriia > Flavobacteriales > Flavobacteriaceae > Changchengzhania > Changchengzhania lutea. The sequence continues at coordinate 3,406,223 of NZ_CP039456.1, forward strand.
AGAAATTTTTGAAGCATTTTCTGCATTAATTTCTACTAAATTTATTGATTGAAGTTCTGTATTAGCAACAATGCGTTCGAGACCAAACAGTTTTCCATTTCCAGCAATTATTGTACTGTAATTTTCTGAACTAATAATAGTTTCTTCTTTAGTATCAATATTGACCTTTATTATTTGAGGTCCAATTCCGTTTTCATAAACGTTTCTTCTAATGAACAATTGATTGGTTGTATTAAAATATGTAAAATCAAAGTCTACGCTGGCTTGCATTGGTTCAAAATCTAAAAATGTTGAAGTTGAAACGCCACTTGTAGGATTTACTTCAACAATTTTTAAGTTACTACCAAATCCTTCAATGGCAAGTAACTTGCTTGTTGATTGATTAAAACTATTTTCATTTTCGTTGTCATTGCTACAACTAAATTGTATCAATGTCATTATTGCGAAAATTGAAATTTTAAAAAAAGATTTTAATTGTTGTAATTTGGTTACTGTCATAATTTTCATTTAGGGTTAATGTTCGTCATAGTTGTTGCCAACGTGATTTTATATGATTTGTGCGCCTAAAAATCGGAGATTTTTCGGTGGTAGCAAATCGTTTGTTGATTGTTTGTCGGTTTGTACTAGTTCAAATTTGAGCATAAATTATATGCAGTGTTGGCATTTCGTTATTTTTTTATTTCAAATCGAGTATGAATTCTTTTATAAACCATTCCGTTTTCTGGACTTGACCTTTCTTTATCTATTTCAAATATTCCTTTAAATTTATATAAAACGAAACCTAAATTATCAATACTTCTTGGAAAGGCAATTCTTTTTATCGGACTATTAATTAAATCAGAATAATGTGTGTCTATTCTTCCGTCGATTTTACACTTTTCAAATATGGTTTCTCCGTCGTCTGATATTTTATTATCCCAATCTGCATTTTCGTAGAATTTCGGAAACCACAGATAATGATTATCATAAATTTTGCTCTTAAAATAAGCACGTTGAACTCCTTTGTAATTTTGTCCTAAACAATTACTTGCGTCTAAAATTGTTCTAAATGCGGGATTTTCTTTTATATCCAAATATCCTTTTTTTCTATAAAAATCAGGACTAAATTCTTTTTCTAAATCCCAAGGCTCGTATGTGTTATTTTTTGTTTTTTTTCTTCTCAAGTTTTTTATTAACTCAATGATTTTATCAGTTTGCTCATTGATAGCGTTTGTGCTATCCGTTATTGCAATTCGTTCAAAACAGTGATTTGTTGAGTTTATAACATCAATCTCTCGTTTTTTATCCAGTTCTTCACGACTTATATGTGCTGGTTCATCAATCTCAATATGTAAATCAAATTGAGGAAAAAACATATCAGTTAAGGCATAGCCATTCGGTCGATTAACATATTGTTGAGTTACAAATTTTATGTCTAAACAATTCAAACCGTGCCAAATTCTGGTTACAACATAATTTTCGTAATTCTTTTTATTTGTTTTAGAAATCTGTTTAATTATATATTCTAATTCTGTCATTTTTACGCTTTTTTTTAATGAATGCCAACGTGTTTTTATATGATTTGTGCGACTAAAAATCGGAGATTTTTCGGTGGTAGCAAATCGTTTGTTGAATGTTTGTCAGTTCGTTATTTAGTTTAAATGTAAGCATAAATTATATGAGGTGTTAGCTAAAGTTTTTTTAAATATTTGGGATGTCTCTAATAAAAGTTTCTCCTTCCCAGATTGCACAAAGTCGAAACTCTTGGTTTATAGAATGACTTTTAGCTAATTCTACTTTATCTGTCATATTTAAAAAATCATTTAAAAATAATTGATAATCCTTGTCTCTTTTTGGAGCAATAAAAATAGTCATATCAAGACCTCCATCTTTATAAGTTCCTATTTGTTTTTTTCTTCTCAAAGCTTTCTCTAAATTCATTTTCTTTCTTTTTATTTCATTAATCTTTTATGCAACGAACTGTATAACCATTATTAATATCTTGTTCAACAATTCTAATAGTAGTTTCATTGTTTAAGAACATTGTAAAGACATCAGAATTTACTTGGCTTGAACTTTTTTTCGTAGTAGTCCACCATTCAGCTCTTCCGTCTGGGGAACTACTAAAAGTTCCTCCCATACGAGTTCCAGTTGGGATAGCTGAAAAGCCAGAACTATTAGTTTGGTCATTACCAACCCAACCACTTTTAGACATTAATGCTTTTGCAGATTCTAATCCACCTACGCTAGCTGATAGGTTTAAGAAATCAGTATAACTAGATACTTGCCAACCTTCAGGAGCCAAGCCACGCGAATCATTTACTGCATACCAATTATAGATTTTTCCTCGGTCAGTTACTAATGTACCGTTTCCATTTTCAAAATAACACCAAGCTCCTGTTTTTAAAGAAGCCCATTCAGAACTATTTTGAACTTGTGGAATATCATCTCCATTGCGATATTTTGAAGTGGATAAGTTTTCTTTCATCCAGCATTTGTCTCCAATTGTTACAGTTGAATATATATTTCCATCAATATCTTCAATTTTACCACAGTTAGGAAATAATGAATTTGTTCTAAAACTTAATTCATTTCCATATGATGTTCCAATACTATTTGTTGCGTAAGATCTTAAATAATAATTGGTATCTTCGTTGAGATTTAATATACTTGATTTGAACTCTCCGATTTCGGTTCCATCAGATGTAATATTATCTAATATTGTTGGTAATGTGTTTAGACTCCAACAAACTCCTCTTGAAATTATTTCTTTTCCTCCATTTGAGGTTATATTTCCTCCTGAAACTGCTGTGAATTCTGTAATTTCAGTTATCGTTAATGTTTCCAAAATTGGTTTAGTAAAATTTGTTTCTTCAATTTCAGTTTGATTCAAATCTTCATTAGCACAATTTAATAGTATTAAACTTGTTGCAATTAAAAATAGATGTCTTGTAATTTTGTTCATATTTAGGGTTTTTGTGGAAATTTTAGCTAACTGGTTATATCCGTACATATTATACTGTTTATCGGTTTCTGTTTCCGGATAAACGTAATAAGTATTAATCTTTATTGGTACGTTATATTATTAAAATTAGTAAATTTCCGTTTCAAATATATGATTTTTCTTCAAATTTATTTATCAAAAGCAATATGCCCTTTTAGTTTTACACTAAATTAATGTATTTCTATTATGGAAAAATATTAATAATACTTTAATTGACTTAGAGCGCCCTGCTTATTGGGTTCTCTACCTATCTTTTTCACAGCAACATCTAATGGACTTTCTATTCTTAATAAATCCTTTTTTGAGACGTGTGTATAGATCATTGTTGTTTCTGGTTTGGAATGACCTAATAGTTCTTGGATATATCTTAAATCAATACCATTCTCTAATAAATGGGTTGCATAGCTATGTCTAAGAGTGTGAGGTGTCACTTTTTTAGTGATATTGGCTGCTTTACATGATCTTTTTAAAAATGCTCGGACACTTTCTGGACTATACTTTTCCGAGGGTTTACCTTCTGCGAAATATATGTTAGGTTTATAGGTGTTTAGATAATTCAACACTAATGGAATACAACTCTTCGCTAATATTATATTCCTATCCTTTCTCCCTTTGCTATTTTTCACAATAAGTTGCCTTCTTTGAATATCTATATGTGATAGTTCTAAGCTTAAAAGTTCACTTATCCTTAATCCCGCTGAGTAAATCATAGCTAGTATCGCTCTATGCTTTAAATTTTTAGTACATCTAAGGATATTAATAATTTCTTCATTTGAAAGCACCGTTGGTAATATGTATGACTTTTTAGGTCTATCTAAAGTAAGGTTATCTATTTTGCTATCTGGATAAAAATTAACAAACAGTTTCATAGCACTTATAAACTGACGATGTGTACTGATACTGTATTGTCTTGGTATAAACACCTTTTCAATAAATAGCTCTACATCTCTGTTTGTTAATGATTCAGGAGGAACATGGTTAATAAAGTCAAAAAAATCGGCAATAAATGAGAAATAAGTCTTAATCGTACTTTCACTGTAGCATTTCCCTCTTAAATAGGACACATAAGCTCTAATGATTTCTTTGTTCTTTTCTGAAATAACTCGCTTCTTTTTGGTTGATGGTTGAGTGGGTAGTTTATTGATGGATTGATCAATATTAATTACAGCAATTGTGTCAAAAATTTGGTTTGTGAGTTTTAGGCTATGATTTGTAAATGGTGTGTACCAACATCGTTTTGAAATACTCCATTTAAATGCCTTTGTACGTTTTACGACAGTAATTAATTGATCGTTATATTTAAAGTAAACAAAAATCGAGTCTTGATTTTTGTAATACCCCCTTTTAATGCTAACAGTTGGTAATGTATTCATATGCTAAAATTCATAAAAAAAAATGCTATATTTGATTAATAAACGTTTATATACGTATATAAACGTTTAAAAAATGATTAATGAATACATTATATTGTTTGACTTGTGGCAAAGAACTTAAAGGGCGTTCTGATAAAAAGTTTTGTGACACTCAATGTAGAAGCTCTTTTCATAATACTAATAGAGCTCCCCATGAAGTAACGATTCAAAATATAAATAGTGCATTACGTCGAAATAGGAGTTTGATGGCTCATTTTTGTCCTAGTGGCAAAAGCACTGTTGATAAATACGTTTTGATAAAATTAGGTTTTAAGTTTGATTTATTTACTCATATTTTTCCCTTTAGTAGTGGAACCTACTTTTTTTGTTATGATTATGGGTTCTTACCTATCAAAGATAAAGGAACTGAAAAGATGGTCATTGTTCAAAAACAGAGCTATATGGAAAATCTAAACTTCCATCCTTGGGATTTTAATATTGTAAAAGACAAGTAGTCTTAATATTGTTTAGAGTGAAAATAATATTTCAAAAAAATCCGTAATTTTTTATTAATGAATCAAACTAAATTTTTGTAATTCACCTATAATTAGGTTCGACATTTTTTCTGTTCGGTCAAATTAAATGGGGCTTATTTTCCTTTTATATTTTAAGCTTACTTATTGCAGATAATATTTAAAATAATTTATATTTGATATTGGTAATGAAAAATTGATATTTCGCTATTATTTCACCAATTCTTTTGAAAGGAATTATAAGTCAATAGATAAAACGGGATAATGAAAATAGCTCGAATCCTTCAGGGCTCACTTAAAGCTTCACTATTTTAGTCAGGCTTTTTTGTTTTTAAGGTTTATTGCACACCAATATAATTTTCTCATTATTTAGGTTTGTTGAAAAAAATAAATACAAATCCCCTCCATGTACAATTTTAAATTTTTTCCGAATTTGTTCTACGCTTTCTGGAAAATTTCGCGTGGTTATATTGGCTTTATAGAACCCTGCCTTTTTTAAAGTACGTTTGTTATAGGGAATAGATTTCAAAACTTTAAAAACCCGTCCTGGAAAATCAAGTAAATCATCACTTGTATATAAATGGGAATGTTTATGAAGTTTACTTAATACTAATTTGATAGCTATAGAATTAAAACCTCCAGCCTTTAATATGGCGCTATTTGGCTCGTATAAATAGGCAAGGGGATGGGACAGAATTATGGCATCTTGCTTTTCATCTTCAAAATTAAAATGGAATTGCTCTTCTTCATTTTTTTTAAAATTGATAGTTTGAATTGAGATTCCTTTAGTATGGCCTTTCTCCAAAACCCATAGTAATTCTTTAACATCATTATTAACAGCAACCACATGTATCGTCTTAACGTTCTTCAATTCGTTTAGGCCCATAGAGATATCTAACAATGGTGACGTTTTTATCATGATGTTGTTTGTATGCTCGAAAAGCATTGCTAAATGTTCGGGAACTTTTGGAAGACAATCTTTTAATAAGAAAACCTTGCCTTTGGTATTGTGCCGTCTTGAAGGGTCTATATAAATCCAATCAAAAAAGATCTTAGAATTTTTTACAAATTGAATGCCATCTTCATTAATAGCTTGAATATTATCAACTTTTAAAACCCCATAATTGTGAGCTACAATAGCAGATAAACGGCTATCAATTTCACAATGAATAACCTTATCTGTTTTTTTTGAAAAGTAATACGCGTCCACGCCAAAACCACCTGTTACATCAACTACATATGTCCCAGAGATGCAGCTAGCTTTATATTGTGCTGTACGTTCTGAAGACGTCTGTTCTATATTTAATTTATTGGGATAGTAAATGTTTTTACTATGAAACCATGTAGGGAGTTTGTGTTCTGAGTGCTTTTTGGCTTCAATTTGCTCAATAATTTCCTTGGTATTAACCTTTACAAACGACGTTCCTTTTAGGGCTAAATCAGAAATGGTATCATTTATTTTGTTATTAATATATTCCTGAACATCACTATTTAAAACATCCTTATTCAATTAATTTTTATAGGTTTTTAGTGAGTTTCTTTATTATGGCATTTTCAGATAAAAACTCTTTCATGATAACTTTCATTGCCGTATATGCAGGTACGGCTATAATTAAACCTATTATTCCAAAAAGGATTCCAGCGATGAGAATGACTAGAAAAATTTCTAGAGGGTGCGCTTTGGTGGCTGTTGAGAAAATTTTTGGTTGACTTATAAAATTGTCTACGAGTTGCCCAATGATAAAAACTAAAAGCACCCAAAAAGTTTTGGGTAAGATAACCTCGTTAAAGCTTTGGCCCAAATTACTGGTCATGGTTAGCGTGAGCATTAAAAAGGCTCCAATTAAAGGACCAACATACGGGATTAGATTTAGCAAAGCACATAAAAATGCAATAACAATGGGGTTTTCAACGCCAATAATTAAGAGACCGATGGTATAAATAATAAATAAAATAAGAATTTGAAAAATAAGCCCGACAAAATATCTTGAGAGCAGATCTTTAATTTTTGTGGTCGATTTTTTCCAACGTGATTCTTTGTCTTTAGGCATAAATGTTAAGATGCCATTTTCAAAGAGTTTATTATCTTTTAAAAAGAAGAAGGAAATAAATAATACCGAAAATAAGGCAACACTAAAACTTCCCAATCCGCTAATGATTAAATTTAAAAAATCGGGAATTAAGGAATAATCAATTTTTGCTAAAAAATTAGATTTCTTAATAGATGATTCTAAATCAATATCATAAATATTAAAATAGGTAATAATCTCAGTATAAAGATTTTCTATGGTGCCTTGCAATTCATTAATATCTAAAAGTGATAAGTTTTCACCCTGTTTCAATATGAGTGGAACAAATAAACCCACAAGCCCTAAAAACATACTCAATAGTAAGATTATGGTTATGATAACGGCTACTGTATTATTAAATTTTAAGCGCTTTTCTAAAAAGATAACAATGGGTCTACCTATTAAAGATATTACGGCGGCCATGGCTATATAACTGATGACGGATTGAATTTTATACAGAAATACGGCGAGTAAAACCACACCCAAAATGATGGCTACCGCCTTTAAAATTCCTTTTGTTATTGTTTGTGAAGTCATCCGAGCTTTATATATCTTTTGTTAAGTGCTTCACAATCTTATATTCCGAAAGAAATTCTTTTGCTATTACTTTTATGGTCGTATAAACTGGAACGGCTAAAATCATTCCTAAAATGCCAACTAAAAGACCTCCAATAACAATAACCACAAAAATTTCTAAGGGATGTGATTTGACGCTTTTACCAAAAATGACGGGTTGCGAGATTAGGTTATCAATAAGTTGAACTATGGCTACCCCAGCTAGTACGACTAATAACAAAGGGAATAATTCTGAAGAAAAATCAGCAGAAAGATTGTTACTAATCACTACTAAAATCATAACCACTAAACCAATGAGTGGCCCCAAATAAGGCACTATATTTAAAAAAGCACAAATAAGCGCAATGGCTAATGTGTTTTCTATATCGATATAAAGTAAAAGGAAAAAATATAAAACGGCTATGATAAGCGTTTGAAGAAATAAGCCCATAAAATAGCGTGATAGCAATATTTTTGATTTTTGAAGCACAAGATAAAAGCGACGCTCCTTACCATCCTCGGCAAAAACCGATACGGCCTTACCAATTAAACGGTCATCTTTTAACAGGAAATAGGATATAAATAAAATTGAGAATATACCAGCAACCATGCCTCCTATATTATCAAAAAATACGCCTATAAATTCGAGAACCAGCTCTGAATTAAAATTTCTAGCAAATTCTGTGTTTTTAATATATTCTATAATGTTAATCTGTTCTACACCCAAAAATTCACTGGCCTGTATATTAAGCTCGTTTAAATCTTGTTTCACCATATCGAAATCAATCTCAGATATTTGCTGGCCTTGATTTATAATTATAGGAAAGAAAATCCAGATAACAAATGAGAAGAACCCAATAACAAAAACTAACGTTAAGAAAGCCGATAGGGTATTAGACAACTTTAATTTGTTATTAAAAAAAGCAACAATAGGCCTACACAACAGGGAAATGACACTAGCAACAAAAATATAAATGATTAGACTTTGTATTTTGTATAGAAAATAAATGAGTAAAATAAAACCGAGCACAATAGCTATGGTCTGCAAATGACTCCTTGTAATCTTGTTTGATTTCATAAGTTAAATATAAAGTAAAAATTATATATACCTTGAAATTATATGAATTTAAAAGTGTACAAAACTTATAAAGGTTTTAGTTGTTTAATGATTTCATATAAGGCAAGTGTTGTTGCCTGTACGACATTCATACTACTATTTTGACCATACATGGGAATATGGAGAACAGCATCAGATAATTTTAAGATATCTTCTGAAACACCAAAATTCTCGTCACCTAAAATAAGTGCAATAGGTGTACTAGTGTTAAATTGAAAGGTAGCAAGCGATTGACTGTTTGTCGTTATTTCCAATGAAATAATTTGATAATTTTTGTTTTTTAAATCTTTTACAAGCGCTATGGCTGATTTACAGATTTCGTAGTCCACCACCTTTTCAGTGGATCTGGAAGTTTTTCGAAGTTTCTTACCTACTGAAATATGCTCTCCACAAAGTATTAATCTTTCAATACCAAAAGCGTCGGCAGTTCTAAATAAACTACCCAGATTAGGGGCATTGGTGATATTATCACACACTAATACAATGGGAAATTTTTTGGACTTAAAGTTGGTATTGTAATGAGTTAATTGCAAAATTTGTTTATTTGTTTAACCGTTAAGTCGTTTAAGAGATGATAATTTTTTATCATTAGTGTCCGATTAAAGAATCAAGACCGCTTTGCTGTTAGAACCAAGAACAAAGACTTGATTGTAACTAATTGATAAACAGTGAACTTTAAATTCATAACTTTCTAAAAAATAAAATTTTTCAGTAACAGCAAAAAGCAAGCCCCTCTTTTTTATAAGCCTTGAAAACCCTGTGTTCGCAAAGGTTTTCTTTAAATGAACTATTTTCAATCGGACCACAATATAATTCTTTCATTAATTATTTGCAATTTAGTTGAATCTCAATTCTCAAAAGCATACTTCACAATGTTTGCACCCATTTTTAGGGCTTGTTGCCTCACATCATAGGGGTCATTATGTACTTCAGGATCTTCCCATCCGTCACCTAGGTCACTTTCAAAAGTGAATAATAAAATCAATCTATCTTCATGAAATAGGCCTAAAGCTTGTGGTCGCTGTCCGTCGTGCTCATGAATTTTAGGAAGTCCATTTGGAAAAGCATAAGGGCTATAAAACAACTCATGATCTGCTGGGATTTCTAGCAAGTCTTTATTGGGAAAAACTGTTTTCAAAGCTTCTCTTAAATAAGGTTCCATGCCGTAATTGTCATCTATGTGCAAAAACCCTCCAGAGATTAAATAATTACGTAAATTTTCAGCATCACTGTCGCTAAAAAACACGTTGCCATGGCCAGTCATATGCAAATATGGATATTGAAAAATATCGCTGCTACCCACTTCAACTATTTCTGGTTTCGGATTTATTTTCGTTTTTATATTTTCATTGCAAAAGGTAATCAAATTTGGCAGCGCTGTGGGATTACCGTACCAATCACCACCACCATTGTATTTCAAAATTGCGATATCTTGTCCAATTAAGAAAAGAGAATTAAGAATAAAGAATAAAGAAAAAATTAACTTCATGTTATATTATTCGTTTATAAAAGCGACACTGTGACAAGCAACTATGGCTGCTGTTTCAGTACGCAATCTGGTATTTCCCAAAGTTACGGGAATAAACTTATTTTGGATTGCAGTTTCAATTTCTTTAACAGAAAAATCGCCTTCAGGACCAATAAGAATCATAATATCTGTTTTTGGTTTTAGAACTTGCTTTAAGGATTTTCTGTCTGTTTTCTCACAATGCGCTATAAATAAATCGCCTTTATGCTTTTGATTTAAAAAGTCTTTAAACGACATGGCGTCATTCAGTTTTGGTAGGTAACAATTTAAAGATTGCTTGGTAGCCGATTGTAAAATCTTTTCAAATCGATCGGTCTTAATAATTTTTCGTTCGCTATGGGCACAAATAATGGGCGTAATGGTATCAACGCCAATTTCTGTTGCTTTTTCCAAAAACCATTCGTAGCGATCGTTCATTTTTGTTGGAGCAACTGCTAAGAGCAAATTATAATGTCGCTTTGGTTGTAATGTTTTAGACACTATTTTAACCACGCATTTTTTAATGTCTGGAATGGTAACTTCAGCAGTAAATAACCAGCCATTTCCATTCGTGATATGCAATGTGTCTCCAGAGGATTTACGTAAAACTTTCACAATATGTCTGCTTTCTTCTTTATCAAAAGAAAAGTCTTTTGTGGTTTCGGTAATATTTGGGTTGTAAAATAGCTGCATTATGCGAAGATAAATGGATTTTTAAAATTATGGGTTTCTACTTCTAATAATAAAAATATACTTTGCAATTGAGAAAAGAGAACTGAAAACTAAATCTTCAATCTCGCAGAAGCCATAATATCTTGTTTGGCAAAATCCTTATCAAGGTATTTTAAATAGCCTACAATAGCTATCATAGCCGCATTATCTGTGGTAAATTCAAATTTAGGCACGTAGGTGGTCCAACCGAATTTCTGTTCACCATCTTTTAAAGCTTTTCTTATGCCAGAATTTGCCGAAACACCACCGCCAATGGCAATGTGCTTAATACCTGTTCCTTTGGTGGCCATTTTTAGTTTATCTATTAAAATACCAATGATAGTAAATTGAATGGATGCACAAATATCATTAAGGTTCTCTTCTATAAACTGCGGATTAGCTTTAGTTTGTTTTTGAATAAAATAGAGAATGGCCGTTTTTAGTCCTGAAAAACTAAAATCCAATCCTGCCACTTTGGGTTTGGTAAACTGAAACGCTTTCGGGTTTCCCAGTTGCGCACGTTTATCAATTTCGGGGCCAGCTGGATACCCCAATCCTAAAATCTTTCCGCTTTTATCATAGGCTTCACCTACGGCATCATCAATGGTTTCCCCAATAACAGTCATGTCAAAATAATCATTAACCTTAATAATTTGAGTGTGTCCTCCAGAAATAGTCATAGCCAAAAATGGAAAGGGAGGTTTACTAAAACCTTCCTCATCAATAAAATGCGCCAAAATATGACCTTGCATATGATTGACATCTATTAAAGGAATATTTAAACCATAGGCCATTGACTTAGCAAAAGAAGTACCCACTAATAAAGAACCCATTAAACCGGGACCTCTTGTAAAGGCAATGGCGTTGAGGGATTCCTTAGTAATATTAGCTTTTTTCAACGCTTGGTCTACAACGGGTACAATGTTTTGTTGGTGTGCTCTAGAGGCCAGTTCAGGAACCACACCACCGTATTCAGCATGAATATTCTGGTTGGCTACAACATTACTTAAAATACGACCGTTGTGTATTACAGACGCCGCCGTATCGTCGCATGATGACTCAATTCCTAGTATGTAAATATTTTGTGATGACATTAATTAATATTAGGCACAATAATTGTTAATTTTGACAATAATTAAATGTCACTAAAGAAGGCACTTAATTATTGCATGCAAAACTAGTCATTTATTTTTTCTAACAAATATTGATCGCTTTAATATCAATGTTTAAAATGAAATAGTAAATAATAGTGCTTCGTAGTTGCTGTATTATTATTAAATTATAAATTTAGGCCTTATCAAAAAAGTCATAAAATTAATATCAAAAATAGTAGCAATTTTGCTGCTGCTCTTCATCATTTTGATGTTAATTTTAGCTATTCCAGCAGTTCAGACGCAATTGGGAAGGGTGGTTACCAAACGGATAAACAATGACTTTGGCACGAATATCAATATCGATAAAATTGGACTTCAATTTAACGGTGATGTTGAACTCAAGGATATTTATATTGAAGATTATAAACAGGACACCCTAATTAGTATTGCGGAACTGAACACCTCAATAATCAGTTTTAGGAATGTTTATAATGGCAAGTTGGTTTTTGGTGATATTGATATAATCGATTTATTTTTTAATGTTAAAACATATATAGGAGAAAGCAATACCAACTTGGATGTTTTCGTTGCCAAATTCGATGATGATAATCCACGAGACAAAAAAAGTTCATTCCTATTAGCTTCTAGCGATGTTTCCATCTATAATGGTACATTTAAATTATCTGATCAAAATAGAGAAACATCTAAAGTTCTTGACTTTAATAAGGTGAACATCAATGCTACCAACTTTTTAATTAATGGAAGTGATGTGAGTGCACGTATCAATAAACTTTCATTTAAAGATACAAGAGGGCTTACCTTAAAAAATATGATGACCGATTTCAGTTATACATTAGCTGATATGACCTTTGGGAATCTGCAAATAGAGACACCGCATTCGGTTTTAAAAGGGGATTTGAAATTTTCATACAACAGAGAAGATTTTAAAGAATTTGCCGATAAAGTTGAAATAAAAGCGAGTTTTAGAGACTCTAATCTCTTATTAGATGAGCTTAATGTCTTTTATAATGAGTTTGGTGAAAATCAAATCATTAAATTTAGTTCAGACATATCAGGGACATTAAATGAATTAAAAACTACAAACTTACGCTTAGATTCCAACAGAAATACTAGGGTTTATGGCGATATCAGCTTCAAGAATCTATTTAATAAGGAAGTAAATAATTTTTATATGGATGGTCAATTTTCCAACCTATCATCTACGTATAGAGATTTACGAACCATGCTTCCTAATGTTTTGGGTGAAGCGATTCCATCTTCATTTAGCAGATTGGGCAGGTTCACTATTGTTGGAAATACTCAGGTGTCCACAACAAAAGTTATTGCGAATGTTAGAATTAGAACCGATTTGGGCTTGGTGGATTCCGATTTAGAAATTTCGAAAATAGACGATATTGATAATGCTGGTTACAAGGGAAATGTGGTGTTTGACGATTTTGATTTTGGCACCTTTTTAAATGATCCTAATGTGGGGCGTGCTTCTTTAAACTTTGATGTTGATGGTCAGGGTTTTGTGATGGAGAAAATTAACACTCAAGTGATTGGTGATGTTTTTAAAGTTGAATACAACAATTATACATACACGGGTGTAAAGGTTTTAGGAAACATTAAGAATAATATTTTTAATGGAAACTTAATAACAGACGATAAAAACTTAAAACTCAATTTTACGGGACTCGTCGATTTTTCCGAAAAATTAAATAAATACGACTTTGAAGCGGTTGTAAGTTACGCCAATTTAAAAGAATTGAACTTTTACGAAAAGGATAGCATTTCAATATTTGAAAGCACCGTTAAAATGAACATGAACAGCAGTAATTACGACGATGCCTATGGAAATATTGCCTTCACTAATACGGTCTATAAAAATGAGCACGACACCTATTATTTCGATCAGTTTGATATGTCATCGACGTTCGAAGATGGTGTACGTCTTATAAAAGTAGAATCTCCAGATATTATTGAAGGGCAAATGAAAGGTGATTTTAGGTTTAGGGATATCCCTAAATTATTCGAAAATTCTGTTGGGAGCATTTATACCAATTACCAACCTCATGAAGTAAGACCAGATCAAGTTATAGACTTTAATTTTAAAATTTATAATAAAATCGTTGAAGTGTTCTACCCTGAAATAGAGCTCGGTAAAAACACATTTATTCGTGGGAGGGTAGAGACTGATGAACGGAAATTCAAATTAACCTTTAAGTCGCCAAAAATTATTTTGGGAGATAATTATGTCGATAATGCCACACTGCAAGTAGATAACGGAAACCCTGTATTTAATACCTATGTCGAAATTGATAGTTTAAGTACGAAATATTATGATGTTTCTAAGTTTAATCTTATTAATGTAACGGTAAATGATACGTTGTTTATGCGCTCAGAATTCAATGGGGGAAAGCGTAGCAACGACAAGTTTAATTTGAGTTTCTACCATACCATTAACGAAGAAAATAAATCGGTGGTAGGTTTCAAAACTTCAGATGTGACCATTAAAGAAAATAAATGGTTTATAAATGAAGAAAATAACCGCTACAATAAAGTCACATTTAGTAAGGATTTAACCTCAATTGATATAGATCAATTTAGAATTAACCATAATAATGAGGAGATAAAACTCTCTGGGTTCATTAAAGATTCCACACAAAAAGACTTAAAGCTTAATTTCAAAAATGTAGATCTTGCGAAAATAACGCCTAATATAGATAGTTTGTCATTAGCCGGAAACGTTAATGGAAAGCTTGATATTCTTCAAAAAAACGGAACGTATTTACCAAACTCTACAGTAGTAATTGATGACTTCCAAGTTAATGATTACATGCTGGGATCCTTTGATGCGTCTGTTACAGGCAATGCAGACCTCACCAATTACACGGTAGATGCTACGATTAAAAATGATGTTGCCAAATCGTTTAGTGCAAAAGGAGACATTAATGTGAATGGAAGGCAGTCCATCATCGATGTGGATGTTGTATTTAACAAGTTCAATCTACAACCTCTTAATCCGTTATTGCAAGATGTTCTAAGTGATATTCGTGGCTTAGTAACTGGAAAGGTTGACGTTGTTGGAAACCTTAGGAAACCTGATATTAATGGCGATTTGACGATTTATAATGGGGGAATGGGCGTGCCATTTCTAAATGTAGATTATAAATTCGATAATAAGGCTTCAGTCACTTTGAAAAATCAAAGTTTTATATTTAACAGCATTCAATTAACAGATACCAAGTACAATTCCAAAGGCCTTTTAAATGGATCGCTAAGTCATATTAACTTTTCCAAATGGAGCTTAGGCCTATATTTGAGCACCTCAAGACTTCTGGTGTTGGATACCAAAGAAGCAGAGGAATCTTTATACTATGGTACAGGGTTCTTAGGTGGTACCGCTAGTATCACGGGGCCAACCGATCAGTTGAACATTGATGTTGTTGGAGAGACAAAATATGGTACGGTATTCAAAATTCCATTAAATAATACAGAATCGTTTGGAGACAATTCGTTTATTCATTTTATTACAAAGGAAGAAAAACAAGCCAGGGAAAATGGAGAAGCCTTTACATTTAATGAGGTAAAAGGCGTGGAGTTGAGTTTTGATTTAGATTTAACTGAAGCTGCCGAAGTAGAAATCATCATTGATAAAAACACAGGACACTCATTAAAAGGCCGTGGTAGAGGAGGCCTGTTAATAGAAATAAACACGAACGGAAAATTTGATATGTGGGGGGATTTCTCTGTATTTGAAGGGGTCTATAATTTTGCTTTTGGAGGTGTTATTCAAAAAGAATTTTCGGTGGAACCTGGCGGAACGATTGCTTGGGAAGGCGATCCTTTGGATGCCATAATAAATATGCGTGCTATTTATAAAACACAAGCCAATCCATCACCGTTATTGGATAACCCTATAAATAGAAGTATTCCAGTAGAATTGAATATTGCGTTAACGGGGAATTTAGAGCAGCCAAAACCAGATTTCACTTTTGAGTTCCCAAATGTAAATTCAACTATAAAATCTGAGCTTCAATATCGGTTAGAATCGTCAGATGATAGGGAGAACCAAGCCTTGTACTTAATTTCTACAGGGTCTTTTTCAAGAGGGCTTAATGAACTCAATTTTTCAGGAACCATCGCAGAACGTCTTAACGGCATCATAAATGGAATTTTCACGTCTGATGATAGTAAAATAAATATTGGCCTAAATTACGAAGCTGGGGAGAATAGACCAGACTACAAAACCGGAGATCGTTTTGGTGTAACTTTGCAAACCCAAATTAGCGATCGGGTACTTATAAATGGTAAAGTAGGTGTTCCTGTTGGTGGCGCAGCAGCTTCAGAAACTGTGATTGCGGGTGACGTGGAAATTTCATTTCTTTTAAATGAAGAAGGCACCCTGACTGCAAATGTTTTTAATCGTGAAAATAGTATCAGAAATTTTGGAGAGGCTATTGGTTACACGCAAGGTGTCGGACTTTCTTATAGTGTCGATTTTAATACCTTTAGGGAACTGATTCAAAACTTTTTCAAAAAAACGGATTCAGAAGCGGAAGAAAATCTTATTATCGACGATGATGTGCCAACTACAGAAAACCCTTTACCAGATTTCGTGACAATTAAATCCTCCACAAACGAGTAAATTCACCAGTATTTCCTTGATTTTATTAATGTTATCTTAGTATTTTACATTTATTTATTAACTAAAACGTTATAGTTTAACAGCTTTTATTAAAATTCTGTAAATGCTATCGTTTTATAGTTTTTGTTTAGTAATTTTACTATTTAATCATAATAATTAATGCCAAAAGCAATAAAAAAAATAGGTGTTCTAACCTCTGGAGGGGATTCTCCAGGAATGAATGCAGCCATACGTTCTGTAGTCAGAACCTGTGCATATCATAAGATTGAATGCGTCGGAATTTACCGAGGTTATGAAGGTTTAATGGAGGGTGATTTTAAGGAAATGGATGCGCGTAGTGTGAGAGGCATTCTTAATAAAGGAGGGACCATATTGAAATCTGCACGTTCCGATGGATTCAGAACCAAAGAAGGCAGACAACAAGCCTTTGATATGTTAAACGAAGCGAACGTTGATGCCTTGGTTACCATAGGTGGTGACGGTACGTTTACAGGTGCTATGATTTTTAAACAAGAATTTGACTTTCCAGTTATGGGTATCCCTGGAACAATTGATAATGATATTGTTGGAACCTCGCATACATTAGGTTTTGATACAGCATTAAATACTGTGGTGGATGCTATTGATAAAATTAGAGATACAGCAAGTTCACATAACCGTTTGTTCTTTATAGAGGTTATGGGGCGTGACGTTGGTCACATTGCCTTGAATGTTGGAGTTGCTGGTGGAGCAGAAGAAATTTTAATACCAGAAGAGGATTTAGGATTAGATCGATTGGTTGAATCTTTAAATAAAAGTAAGAAATCCGGAAAAACATCCAGTATAGTTATTGTAGCAGAAGGCGATAAAATAGGAAAGAACATTTTTGAGCTTAAAGATTACGTTGATGAAAATATGCTAGGTTACGACGTTAGAGTGTCTGTGCTAGGGCATATGCAACGCGGTGGTTCGCCATCATGTTTCGATCGTGTATTAGCAAGTAGAATGGGCGTAAAAGCGGTAGAATCCTTAATGGAAGGTAAAACCAATTTTATGGTTGGCTTAATTAATGGTAAAATGGAATTAACGCCATTAGAAAACGCCATTAAAGGTAAAGCAAAAATAAATTTAGAATTATTGCGTGTCTCAGATATCATGAGCACTTAACATTTATATACAAGAATATGTCAAAATTAAAATTAGGAATTAACGGATTTGGAAGAATAGGTAGAATTGCCTTTAGAGTTGCCGCAGGAAGAGCAGATATTGAAGTCGTAGGAATTAACGATTTATTAGATGTAGATCATTTAGCTTATTTATTAAAATATGATTCTGTTCACGGACAGTTTGATGGTACTATCGAAACTAAAAATGGAAATTTAGTTGTTAACGGAAATGAAATCAGAATTTCTGCTGAACGCAATCCAGAAGATTTAAAGTGGGATGCCGTTGGAGCAGATGTTGTTTTAGACTGTACAGGGATCTTTACATCACTGGAAGGCGCTCAAAAGCACATTACAGCAGGAGCTAAAAAGGTCGCTATTTCAGCACCATCAGTCGATGCACCAATGTTTGTTATGGGTGTAAACCATAAAGATATTACTGCAGATGATACCATTGTTTCAAATGCATCTTGTACCACAAACTGTTTAGCGCCATTAGCTAAGGTTATTAATGATAAATTCGGGATTGTAGAAGGTTTGATGACAACGGTTCATGCAGCAACTGCAACACAATTTACTGTAGACGGGCCTTCAAAAAAAGATTACAGATTAGGTCGTTCTTCATTAGTAAACATTGTACCGGCATCTACAGGAGCAGCGAAAGCAGTAGGAAAAGTGATCCCAGAATTAAACGGAAAATTAACAGGTATGGCATTTAGGGTGCCAACAGTTGATGTTTCAGTAGTAGATTTAACTTGTAGAATTGAAAAAAGCGCTTCTTGGGATGAGATTAAAGCCGCTTTAAAAGATGCCTCTGAAAATGAATTGAAAGGTATTTTAGGATACACTGATGAAGGTGTGGTATCACAAGATTTTGTTTCAGAACCAAAAACAAGTACGTTTGACGCTAATGCCAGTATGGCATTAAATGATAATTTCATTAAATTAGTATCTTGGTACGATAATGAATATGGTTATTCAACAAAACTAGTTGATTTGGCACAACACATTGGTTCAATATAATAATTAACTACTAACGCCGCAGAATGAATATGTTTATACCTGTTGATTCTGTGGCGTTTTTTTATACATAAAGCTCATGATTTTAATTGTTGATAGTGGGTCTACAAAGTCTGATTGGATTGCAGTAGATAGCGACGGAAATAAATTATTGGAAAAGATTCGAACTAAAGGGCTAAATCCAGCAATTTTAACAGAGAAGAAACTAAAAAAAATAATTAACAAAAATGAGGATTTAAAAGCCCATAGTGAATCGGTTACGCATGTGTTTTTTTATGGTGCTGGCTGTGGAACGGAGAAACCTAGTGCGCTACTTAAAGGAATTTTAGAGGAAATATTTTCGAATGCCCATGTAGAGGTAAGTGAAGACACCTTTGCAGCTGTTTACTCTACAATTAACGATATTAAAGAGGCAGCTGTAGTTTGTATTTTGGGAACAGGCTCTAACTGTTGCTATTATGATGGCGAAGCCCTACATCAACGTGTTAAATCGCTTGGTTACACCTTAATGGATGATGCTTCTGGCAACTATTACGGCAAACAACTTATACGGGATTACTATTTTAACCATATGCCAGAAAATGTTAAAATTGCTTTTGAAACAAAGTATAACATGGAGGCAGACTATATAAAGTATAACCTATATAAACAAGCTAACCCAAATGCCTATTTGGCCAATTTTGCAGAGTTTATGTTTTTGCATAAAGATTCTGAATATACTATTGAGCTTATTAAAAAAGGTATTCGCTTGTTTGCAAAAAACATGATTATGCAATATAAAGAAGAACTTAAAACCGTTCCCGTTCACTTTGCAGGTTCGATAGCTTATTTTGCTCAAGAAGAAATACAGCAAGTAGCTCAAGAAATGGACTTCAATGTTGGTAATTTTGAACGCAGACCTATAGATGGTTTGGTGTCTTTTCACACTAAAAACCTCAAAGAGAGTTAAGAATAAATCTGATTTTCCTGTTCATTTACCCGAATAAACGTAGTTCGCTTGGTAAGTTCCTTTAAGCGTTTTGCGCCTACGTATGTACAGGTACTTCTTAAGCCGCCCAAAATATCCAGCAAGGTGTTTTCAACTTCTCCTTTATAAGGGACTTCTACAGTTTTCCCTTCACTAGCTCGATATTCAGCGACACCACCTACATGCTTTTCCATAGCGGTTTCAGAGCTCATGCCATAGAATTTCCGAAATGGTTTACCATTTTTTTCTATATGCTCTCCGCCACTTTCATTGTGGCCCGCTAACAGACCCCCAAGCATCACAAAATCTGCCCCAGCACCAAAGGCTTTAGCAATATCGCCAGGCGTAGCGCATCCGCCATCACTTACTATCTGTCCTCCTAAGCCATGAGCAGCATCGGCACATTCAATGATGGCCGAAAGTTGTGGGTAGCCAACACCCGTTTTTACACGCGTGGTACACACAGAACCTGGACCAATACCAACTTTTACAATATCTGCTCCAGACAATAATAGTTCTTCAACCATTTCGCCAGTAACGACATTTCCAGCAATAATTACTTTGTCTGGGTATTGTGTCCGTGTGGATTTTACAAAATCTGAAAAATGCTCCGAGTAACCATTAGCCACATCAATACATATAAATTTGATTAAAGCATTATTTTGAAGAATGCTTTCTAATTTTTTGGAATCCTTTTTACTTATACCAGTACTTACCGCAATAAAGTCTTCCATTTCAGTTGAAATATTTGATGCAAAGGCATGCCATTCATTAATAGAATAATGCTTATGAATTGCTGTAAACAGTTTTTTTCCAGATAATGCCTTGGCCATTTCAAAGGTACCCACCGTATCCATGTTAGCCGCCATTATTGGTATTCCAGTCCAAACTAAAGGGCTGTGTAAAAACTTAAAATCACGTTCTAAAGTAACTTCAGATCTGCTTTTTAAGGTGGAGCGTTTAGGGCGGATCATGACGTCTTTAAAGCCTAGTTTTATATCATGTTCTATGCGCATATGTCAATAAAAGTATAAGGAATAAAAATACAAATTAAAAAATTGATAATTATGAGGGCTTTAAATTATTGTTGGATCCAAAACTTATATTGTTTTGTTAATTCGCACAATTATAGATAAGTTTGTTAAAACATTTGTATCAATGGGGTTTTTACCTTCATCTATAAAGTCAGTTAAGAAAAAGCGAAGTATGTCCATATTCATCATACTTTCGATTGCCACTATCTTATGTGCTGCTTTTTTTTATTTGGAAAAAGTAATGGATGTTAAAATTATTGTACTCATTCTCTTTTTACTGGCTGTCGGGCAAGTGTTAGTACTGCAATATTTCTATAAAAACCAGCTGAAGAACGACTTTATAAAGTCTAGTTTAAGTGAACGCATCGAAGAGGTAAAAGAAGAATTGGAAGCGTCACGTAATATGGCTGAACATAACTCAATATATTTATCGAATATGAGTTATGAAATTAGAACGCCTTTAAGCACGGTTCTGGGGATGTTAAATATGCTGAAGCTAACGGAGCTGGACGGGGATCAGTTTGCACAGGTAGAAATTGCACAATATTCTTCAAAGCACTTGTTGCAGCTTATTAATATGATAACGGATAATTCCGAAGTGGACACCGGTGATTTTGAGCTCAATACATCTGCGATGGATTTAAAAACGGATCTCACCAATCTGTTTAAGGTTTTTGAATATCAAGCTTGGGAAAAAGGACTTGAATTTGAATATTCTTTTTTACTTGAAGAAAATAGCAAATTTTCGTTGATAGGTGATACATCTAGAATACAGCAAGTACTCATCAATTTAATAAACAATGCTATTAAATTTACTAATACGGGTAAGATCGCCATTATAGTAGACCAAACAGTAGGTATTGACAATGAACAAATTGTAACCTTTTATATTAAAGACACGGGCGTAGGGATGCGTCCTGAAGAAGTGAACAGAATTTTTAAAGCGTCAAAAGATAATGACGCATCACTTATTAAGGACTACAGAGGCAATGGCATCGGACTTTCCATTTCCCACCAACTTGTAAAAATTATGGGTGGTGAATTAAAATTGGAAAGTAAAGAGAACGAAGGCTCTACATTCTATTTTAGTTTGCAACTTAAGAAAACCTTGAGTGTTAAAGGTGAAACTACCGAATCAAAGCCTATTTTAAACGATAAATTTAGCGTATTGGTAGCAGAGGATAATAGGATGAACCAGAGGGTCATTAAGTTTTTATTGGAGCAACAAGGAGCCGATTGCACCTTTGCTAAAAACGGTCTTGAGGCAGCTCAGTTATATAAAATATTAGATTTTGATATGATTTTCATGGATATTTACATGCCCGACATGGATGGATATCAAGCCACTGAAGCTATTAAAAAAACACAAAAATACAAAAATAACAAAACGCCTATTATAGCAGTTTCTGCTAGTGCTTTTGAAGAAGATATTGCCAAGGCCAAATTGGCAGGTATTGATGAATTTCTTGCCAAACCTATTGAGGTAAAAAAACTCAAAGGGCTCTTGCTTAAATATTCAATAATTAAAGAAACGTCTGCTTAATAATACCAATCACATTACTTTACAGCAATCATGCTTATTTCAACGTTCACATTTTTTGGTAAGCACGCCACTTGAACTGTTTCTCTCGCTGGTGCGGTGCTATCATTAAAATAGCTTCCGTAAATTTCATTTATTGCTACAAAATCATCCATATTACTTATAAAGATGGACGTTTTGATAACGTTCTCAAAAGTCATATTAGCAGCTTTTAAAACGGCTTTTAAATTCTGCATAACCTGTTTTGTTTCTGTTTGAATAGAATCTAAAACGAGTTCGCCGGTATTTGGATCAATGGCAATTTGACCTGAAGTATATAAGGTGTTTCCACTAAGAACAGCCTGATTGTATGGGCCAATAGGAGCAGGGGCATCTGTGGTAGTTATTATTTTTTTCATAGTTTGATATGTTTAGATAATCAAATTATAATCGAACATCGGGTTGACGCCGTTGTTCGTATTTTAAATCTTTCAAAATGCTTGATTTGATACCAATAAAGAAATTCCAAGAACTTCGTGTACTAAAAGGGACCCAACTAAAATTCATTCGCCAACTTAATAAATCACGTTCAAAACGCAATTGGGTATATGTAAAGCCTTGATTTTTCAAATCGTAACCAGAAGAGGCGCCAACAGACCATTTTTCTGAAAGATCAATATCGCCAGAAAACATTAAGGAATGTGAAGAGATTTCATTTTGGCGTGCTGAATTTGAATAGTTAACCGCATAGGCCAAACGCAAAGACCAGGGTATTTTATAGTTGTAAAGATCGCTGGGAACTTCTTCTTCCTCAACCTCGTCATCAGCAAATTGCTGATTCGCAAAATCTTCAGAAACGCCGAATAAATCATCGGCACGACCGCCACTTCTTAAATTCTCTCGGCTACTATCGCTTTCATCATCATCCTTCTTCCCATCCTTACTAGAAAGCGACCAACTAGCGGTTAAGTTAGCGCTGGTCAATCTAAATAAACTGCCCCCATTATCAATATTAAATTTATCGATTTTCTTATTATTGCTATCTAACGCATAGGGGTCTAAGGTAGCCCCAAAATTGATACTCATTTTATTTTTAAAGAGTTGTGTGCCACCAGACATTCTAACAGCACTCCACTGTAAGGAATCGCCGGCAAAATTATAGGAGGTTGAGAAGTTTAAATTATTTAGAAGGATAACTTTCTTTGGCTCCGTAGCAGTGCTATCTTTATCGCGAACTTTAGCTTCAAAGTTATTGGATAATGACATGCCCATGGAGCTCGAAAAATTTTTATTTGGTGTACCAAAAATGGAGCCTTCAAAACGGGTGAACTCAACATCATCGGTAGTTTGTCCGTCGGCACTAACCACTTCATAGGTGTCGTAATATTTATCAAATGATGGATTAATATTATAACTCAACGAGGGTCTCATAACATGGCGTATCGCCTTTATTTTTTTGTCTTCACCTTCCTTTTCAAAATTAAACATCCCATAAATAGTAGTTCCTAAACTGGTACTAAAATTATAGGTTCTAAAGGTGTCAAAACCGTTAATGGTTTCTGTTACCGGTTGCCTTTCAACAGGGTCATAGGTTCTGTCAATGGTTTTAAAGGTCCATACCTCGTTGTAATTGGTACTGGCACTAACGCTAAAATACTTGAATACCTTAAAATTTGTACTTAGGGGAATGGTGTGTTGGAATCCAGTTTTAGCATCGTCGAACATTTCCTTTTTAAAGAAAAGGGAATCGGTAGTTTGAATTCTATTCTCCGCCCTTAAATTATATTGTAGATTAATGTTTTGAATGACTCCTTTTTTTGAACCGACCTTTGGTGCCAACGGGAATATTCTGCCAACGCTTCCTTGAAAGGTTGGAAGCGTCATATTAATCTGTTCGGTATTCGTATTTTGCGAATGCGTAGCCGTAACACTAAAATTCACTTGGGGTTCTCCTTGAAATGTTTTGGAATACGATACAGAAGATGCTAGCGTATTATTTAAAAAAGACCCAGTGTTTACCTGATTGATAGAACTACGGTAATAGGTGCTACTACCCAAGTTCACAGAAGCCGAAAACCTAGAGTTGGGATTGGATTTTGAGTCTTGGCTGTGAGACCACCTTAAATTATAAATGGTGTTTTTTCCATAATCTGGAAAGCCACGTTCACTGGTTATTAAATTTTCATAACGAAAACTAAGGTTTCCGTTGAATCTATATCGAACTCTGTATTTATTTTCAACGCGAAAGCCATAGCTACCATTCGTATAATAATCACCTAAAACAGCCAAATCAAAATAGTCACTTATGGCAAAGTAGTAGCCACCATTTTGAAGAAAGTAACCGCGGTCATTTTGTTCACCAAAACTTGGAATAATCACACCAGAAGTTTGTTTCTCAGACTGTGGAAAAAAGCCAAACGGGAGTCCAAGAGGGGTAGGGACGTCATAAATAAAGAGGTTAGCTAAACCCGTAACTATTTTTTTTCCAGGCACAATTTTGGCCTTTCTAAGTTTGATATAATATTCTGGATCTTCTAAATCTTTGGCGGTCGTATATTTAGCATCTTTTAAAAAGTAGACCGAATCGTTTTCCTTTTTCGTGATTTCAGCAATAACAGTACCTTCACCTTGCTCAGTTTTAGAATTGAAAATAAGCGCTTTTTTGCTTTCTGTATTAAAAACAATAGAATCAGGTTCTACAACATTGGCCCCTTGTGTAAAAATTGGTGCCTGTGTATAGCCTTCGATAGAATCAGTAATACCACGTGCATATACCGTATTGGTGCTGTAATCTATAATAATATTACCCGCTTTTATATTCATGTCACCATAATCAATAACGGCTTCATTATAGAGATAGAGCTTTCGTTTTTTATTGTTGAATTTGGTATAATCAACAGCACTGTATTTGACAATATATTCTAAAAGATCTTTCTTCTTTTGCGCAGTAGAATCTGTTGCTGTAGTATCCTGAATGGCCTCAGAAATTTCAGGTTTAACTTCTAAACTATCAGTTGCTATAATGACCGTATCTTTTTTGCTCGGATTAATGCTGTCCTGTTTTCTTGGGATATCTTGGGCGAAGCTAAACGTGTTGATAAACACTGTAAAACTTAATGCAAAAAGTATTTTAAAGTTGTTTGTACGCAACGCTTTTAAATGTATTTTTGTAAAAGTATGGCTCGGTTTTTGAATTGCCAAAATTACATATATTTTTCTGTGATTGATTTATTTATTCACTTAAAAATTGAAATTTAAAATAAACCAAGTTTTTTAATCGTTAAGTTCCTCATAGCTTACTGTTTATGGGTTTTTTGTTTAAAAAGGCATAAAGCATAGTTTTGATAGAATGGATTTAAAGCAACAATAGCATATCACATGAAAACGGGTAACATATTACTTTTCGTATCTTTTATAATAGTATTAACATTTTCATCTTTTGTAATAAAGCAAGAAGATAAGTCTTCGGGCAAGTTTATTGTCGTATTAGATGCAGGTCATGGTGGTAAAGACCCTGGTAAGCCTTCTAAATATGGTTACAAAGAAAAAGACATCGCCCTTAAAATAGTATTGCTTGTAGGAAAGCAATTAGAGAAAAATCCAAACATAAAAGTGGTTTACACAAGAAAAAAGGATGTATTCATTGAATTGAAGGACAGGCCAAGAATAGCAAATAAAGCTAAAGCCGATTTGTTTGTTTCCGTACACTGCAATGCCCATCATACCCAGGCCTACGGGACCGAAACCTTTGTTTTAGGAGTGGCGAATACCCAACGTAACTTTGAAGTTGCCAAGGCTGAGAACGAGGTAATATTTTTAGAAGATGATTATGAAAAGAAATATGAAGGGTTTAATCCAAATACTCCTGAAATAGGCATAGGGTTGGCGCTTATTCAAGAGGAATACACAGATCAAAGTATTCTATTGGCTAGTCTAATTGAGAAGAATTTTGCCAATAAGATTAAAAGAAAAAGCAGGGGAGTTAAGCAAGCGAGTTTATGGGTGATGCATCAAACTGTTATGCCTAGCGTTTTAATAGAAACAGGTTTTGTAACCAATAAGAAAGAAGGGTCGTATCTAAACTCTAAAAAAGGTCAACAAGAAATTTCAGAATCCATTGTAAATGCCATTCTAGAGTATAAGAAAAGTTTAGATAATAATATAGGAGATTCATTAGAGGCTGAAGATGATATTTTATTACCTACTGAAGAACGCATTGTTAACGACGTTATCTTTAAAGTGCAAATTGCAGCAAGTTCCAAAGTTCTAGAACCAAGATCTTATAATTTTAAGGGTTTAACTGATATTTCGCGTATCCAAGTTGGTAGTATTTATAAATATTATTATGGTAATACCTCAGATTATAACAAGACCAAAGTTATGGAGCAGGAAGCTAAAAAGAAAGGCTACACCTCAAGCTTTATTGTTGCATTTAAAGATGGAAAGAAAGTCGCTTTGGCAGAAGCTTTAAAATCAACTGCGAATTAAAGGGTATTCTTTTCAAATTTATTTTAAATTTGTGCTTCTAAAACAATCAATTTGAAATTATCTAGAGAAGTTAAAGCCGGAATTTTAGTTATATTAGGGATCGCACTTTTTATATTTGGGTTTAACTATTTAAAAGGCAAAAACTTACTCGATTCCTCCCGAACGTATTACTCAATCTATGATAATGTGGAAGGCTTGTCCACATCAACCCCCGTAACTATTAATGGTTTAACCGTAGGAAAAGTGATGTCAATATCATTCAACGAAGATGCCTCTGGTAAACTTTTGGTTAAAATGCTTGTTGATAATGATTTTCAGTTTTCAAAAAACAGCAAAGCTCAATTATACGAAACTGGACTTATTGGCGGGAAAGCCATTGCCATACTTCCGGCTTTTGACAATGCCGAAAATGCTATTGGTGGAGACTTTTTAGAAGGTTCCACGAAAGCAGGGTTAACCGATTTGGTAAATCAAAGGTTAACGCCTCTCCAAGAAAAAATTGAAACTATGATGGTGAGTGCAGATATCTTGTTAAATAATATCAACGATATTTTTGATGAGCAAACCAAAGCGAACTTAAAAAGTAGTGTTTCAGGTCTTAACTCAACCATAGCCTCTTTCCAAGAAACTTCGATCTCACTTAACCAATTGTTAAAAACTAATGAAGTAAAATTAAATAGCGTACTAACCAATGCCAATAACGTAACCAGTGACTTGGCAGAGGTAACAAAAACTATTGCAGATGCAGATTTAGGGAAAACGATAAAGAATTTAGAATCAACCCTTCAGAATTTTAATAACATCATATCCAATTTAGAAAACGGACAAGGGTCTATGGGTAAATTACTGGCCGATGAACAATTGTATAACAATCTAGAAGGGGCTTCTAAACAATTAGAACAGTTACTTGAAGATATGAAATTAAACCCAAAACGCTATGTTCACTTCTCGCTATTCGGCAAAAAACCAAAACAATATGATGCTGATGGGAATGAAGTCAAAACCGATAATTAACCCAACCTGATTATGGATTACTTACCAAATATAATCTTTGCCATTGCGCTTATTCTCGGACTTGGTTTTTTTGCAAAAAACGTAAAGAAACTTAAACGAAATATCATGTTGGGCCATGATGTCGATGTTAGTGATAACAAATCACAACGTTGGAAAAATATGGCGATGATAGCATTGGGGCAAAGTAAAATGGTGCGTCGCCCCATTGCCGGTTTTTTACACGTGATTGTGTATGTAGGGTTTGTGATTATAAATATAGAGGTTTTAGAAATTATCATTGATGGTCTTTTAGGAACGCATAGGGTGTTTTCTTCAATAGGGCCTTTATATGGCATATTAATTGGAGCATTTGAAATTTTGGCGCTCTTGGTATTTGTGTCAGTTGTACTTTTTTGGATTCGTAGAAATGTAATTAAATTGCAACGTTTCTGGAAAAGCGAAATGACCAGTTGGCCAAAAAATGACGCGAATTTCATATTATACTTCGAAATGGTTTTAATGACCTTGTTCCTTGTAATGAATGCGACGGATACCAATTTTCAAGATTTAAATTCAGGGAATATAGTCAGCCAGTTTATCGCCCCTTGGTTCGATGGATTTTCCGAAACCGTACTGCATACTATAGAAAGAGCGGCTTGGTGGATTCATATTTTAGGCATTTTGGTTTTCTTAAATTACCTATACTATTCGAAACACCTTCATATTTTATTGGCCTTTCCAAATACCTATTACGGGCGTTTAAAGCCAAAAGGTGCTTTAAATAATTTGGAAGCGGTAACTGCCGAAGTAAAAATGATGATGGATCCTAATATCGATCCTTTTGCAGCACCAGAAGAAGGAGTAGAGGACGATGTGCCTGCAAAATTTGGAGCCAGCGATGTTCAAGATTTAAACTGGGTCCAGCTATTAAGCGCATATACCTGTACCGAATGTGGACGCTGTACCAGTGAGTGTCCGGCAAATCAAACGGGCAAAAAGTTATCCCCTCGTAAAATAATGATGGACACTAGGGACCGTTTGGAGGAAGTTGGCAAAAACATAGATGCTAATAACGGCGAGTTTAAGGAAGACGGGAAACAACTTTTGGATACGTATATTACCCGTGAAGAACTTTGGGCCTGTACATCCTGCAACGCCTGTGTCGAAGCCTGCCCCGTAAGCATTGATCCACTTTCAATAATTATAGATATGAGACGCTATTTGGTGATGGAACAATCTGCAGCACCAGTAGAACTAAACAATATGATGACCAATATTGAGAACAACGGTGCACCATGGCCATATAACCAGATGGATCGGTTGAACTGGAAAAATGAATAATTAAATAATTTTGGGCGTTACCAATCCCTAACGCAAAAACAACATACATCCTGCGAGGTTTTGAACCTTGTAGGTATTAAACTTTAAACAATGAGCGAATTACTTAAAGTACCTACGATGGCCGAATATATGGCACAAGGCAAACAACCAGAAGTATTGTTTTGGGTGGGCTGTGCAGGTAGTTTTGATGACCGAGCAAAAAAGATAACAAAAGCATTTGTCAAGTTATTAAATAAAGCAAACGTCGAATTTGCAGTATTAGGAACTGAAGAGAGCTGTACCGGAGATCCAGCAAAAAGATCGGGCAACGAGTTTTTATTTCAAATGCAAGCGGTGACCAATATTGAGGTCATGAATGCTTATGAAATAAAGAAAATAGTCACGGCATGTCCGCACTGTTTCAATACCATTAAAAACGAGTATCCAGAATTAGGTGGGAACTATGAGGTGATGCATCACACACAATTCTTAAAAACACTGCTTGACGATGGCCGTTTGACCATTGAAGGTGGTAAATATAAAGGCAAACGTATTACCTTTCATGATCCTTGTTATTTAGGTCGTGCCAATAACGTTTATGAAGCACCGCGAGAACTCATTCAAAAACTTGAGGCGGAGTTGGTGGAAATGAAAAACTGCAAACGCAATGGCTTATGCTGCGGTGCTGGAGGAGCTCAAATGTTTAAGGAACCTGAAAAGGGTGACAAAGATGTGAATATTGAGCGTACAGAACAAGCGCTGGAAGTAAAACCAGATATTATTGCAGCAGGTTGCCCGTTTTGTAACACGATGATGACGGATGGCGTAAAAGTAAAAGAACAGGAAGGCGATGTTCAAGTCATGGATGTTGCAGAATTGATTGCGAACGCACAGGATTTATAATTTAGAATGAATACTATAAGAATTTCTGGGATTGTCATTTTAATAGTTGGTATTATTATGAACAGATTTTTAAATAACGACGGAATAGATTTTGTTTCTGGATTATTAATTGGATTGGGAATAGGGACTATTATTACAGGACAAATAAGCACCAAATACAATCATAAAAAATGCTAGTAGATTTTAATACCTTACCAGAAGAATCACGTGTTTGGATATACCAAGCCAATCGCTCTTTTACAGAAACAGAGCTTACCGAAATAAAATCGAAGCTCGACGTATTTATAGATAACTGGACGGCTCATGGCAGTAATCTAGAATCAGGCTATATTATTAAATATAAGCGATTTATAGTTATTGGCTTAAATCAAGACTTAAATAATGCTACAGGATGTTCTATTGATGCATCCGTTCATTTTATTCAACAATTAGAGAAGGATTATAACGTGGATTTAATGGATAAGATGAATGTTTCTTATAAGCAAGGCGACTTTGTAGCCTATAAAACACTTACCGATTTTAGAAAAATGGCTAAGGATAAAGCTGTGTCAAAAAAAACGATTGTGTTTAATAATTTAGTAAACAACATCACAGAGTTCAAAGAAAATTGGGAAGTTCCAGCAAGCGAGAGTTGGCATAGTCGATTTATAAAGTAAATTATCAAAAATTTGATATACAAAAACTTTCATGTCTCACCGAGAATAATCATTTTTACACCATTCTAAAAGTAATCATGATATTATGACTAGCGAGATTGTCTTATTAAATATTTCAGGACCAGATAAACCTGGTTTAACTTCTAGCTTAACCTGTGTTTTGGCAGAATATGGTGCTAAAGTATTGGATATTGGTCAAGCCAATATTCATGACACATTATCCTTGGGCATATTATTCGAAATTCAGTCCAAGAAAAAATCTGCAGCGGTTTTAAAAGATTTACTCTTTAAAGCCTACGAACTTGGTATCACAGCGAAGTTTACGCCGATTAGCATGGGAGATTATGAGAATTGGGTTGGTCTTCAGGGAAAAGATAGATATATCATTACTATTCTTGGAGAAAAACTGGCTGCCGAACAGATTTCTGAAGTGACTAAAGTGATATCAGATAAAAACTTGAATATTGATTCTATAAAGCGGCTTACTGGTCGAATATCCCTGATTACAAAGGATGAATATCCTAGAGCTTCCATACAGCTTTCAATTCGGGGAAAAATCGATAACAAAGCAGAGTTTACTGAAAAATTCATGCAAATTTCTAGCGATTTAGATGTAGATATCGCATTTCAAGAAGATAATATTTACAGACGTAACAGACGATTGGTGTGTTTTGATATGGATTCAACGCTTATTCAAACCGAAGTTATTGATGAATTAGCAGAATTAGCAGGTGTTGGTGATGAAGTCAGAGCCATTACAGAGTCGGCGATGCAGGGAGAAATTGATTTTAAGGAAAGTTTTGTGAGGCGTATGAAACTCTTAAAAGGCTTACGCGAAGATGTGCTTCATGATGTGGCCATCAATTTACCAATAACAAAAGGGGCAAGACGCCTTATCGATACCTTAAAAAGCTATGGCTTTAAAACCGCTATACTATCAGGTGGTTTTTCATATTTCGGAAATTATTTAAAAGAAGAGCTTGGTATGGACTATGTGTATGCCAATGAACTGGAGATTGTCGATGGTGTGCTCACTGGCGGGTATCTTGGGGAAATTGTGGATGGTAACAAAAAAGCAGAGTATCTTAAAGAAATTGTTGAAAAAGAAGGCATACACATCAACCAGACCATTGCAGTTGGCGATGGCGCAAATGATTTGGCCATGCTGAACCTAGCCGGATTAGGCATAGCATTTCATGCCAAACCTAAGGTAAAAGACAATGCACAAAATTCTATTTCCAGTATTGGTTTAGATGGTGTTTTATATTTGTTAGGCTATCATGACAGACATATT
The DNA here is from genome assembly GCF_006974145.1 of Changchengzhania lutea. NCBI lineage: Bacteria > Pseudomonadati > Bacteroidota > Flavobacteriia > Flavobacteriales > Flavobacteriaceae > Changchengzhania > Changchengzhania lutea. The sequence continues at coordinate 3,438,131 of NZ_CP039456.1, forward strand.
GATTTACTGGATTAGGTCTAAAAAGATTGATCATGAATTTAGATAGTATTAAGTTAACTAATTCTTTATAAATCTATCTTAAAGTCTTTTTATCTTCTTCTTAAATGTATTAATTTGGCACGGTTATTAGGGGTACGTTGTAGGATCCCTAAAACATTATAATGAATCATTCTATGCGCCAAATTTCAATCATATTTATATTTTCTCTATTTACGATCACTTCTTTTTCTCAAAGTAGTCATAACCCTTTGTTATCGTCAGATAAGGAAGCCCAAGAAAAATGGGTGGATAGCATTTATAAGTCCATGACCCTGCATGAACGTGTTGGTCAATTATACATGGTCCAAGTCATGTCTAATCAAAATAATGCAACTAAAAACAACATCATCAAGCTTATTAGGGATTACCATATTGGTGGATTAATATATTCTAATGGCGGCCCTGTGAGGCAGGCCAAGTTAAATAACGAATTACAATCCCTTTCTAAAATACCCTTGTTGATAGGTATGGATGCCGAATGGGGTTTAAGTATGCGCTTGGATTCTACCTATGCTTTTCCTTGGAACATGACTTTAGGTGCCATAAAAAACAATAAGCTTATTGAACAAACGGGACGGCAAATAGGAGAACACTGCAAACGTATAGGAGTTCATTTTAATTTCGCACCGGTTGTGGATATCAACACAAATCCTAAAAACCCAATTATTGGAAACCGCTCATTTGGTGAAGACCGAGACAATGTAACCAACAAAGCTTTGGCATTCATGAAAGGGATGCAAAGTGCAGGCGTATTGGCAAATGCCAAGCATTTTCCTGGACACGGTGATACTGATCAAGACTCGCATCATACCTTGCCAACTATAGCATTTAATGCAAAACGAATTGATTCCATAGAATTATATCCCTACAAGAAATTGATTTCTAAAGGCTTATCAAGCGTTATGGTAGCGCATTTAAACGTGCCTAGTTTAGAATCGCGAGATGGCTATCCATCATCACTTTCGTCGCATATCGTGACCGATATCTTAAAAGAGCGTATGGACTTTAAGGGGCTTATTTTTACTGATGCTTTAACTATGAAGGGTGCTTCCAATTTTAGTGAAACCGGCGCTATTGATTTGGCAGCGTTTATAGCAGGAAATGATGTCATGCTCATGTCTGAAAACGTAAGTATTGGAATGTCAAAATTAATGGATGCCTATAACAAAGGCACTATTACCGAAAAACGATTAGCCCACTCCGTTAAGAAGGTTTTAATGGCGAAATATAAAGTCGGTTTAAATCAATATAAGCCTGTAGGATTATACGGTTTGGTTTCAGATTTAGACCGAATTGAGGATGATGTTTTATATGAAGAACTGATCGAAAATGCCTTAACGATTACGAAAAATGATAAAAAGCTATTACCCTTCCAACAACTGGAAAAAAAGTCTATAGCTTACGTTGCACTTGGCGATGATTCTGGTGCTGTTTTCTTCAGCGAGTTAAAAAAGTATGGCAAAGTTCATAAAATTACATCAAAGACGCTAGAGGATTTAAAGAACAAACTTCAGCCTTATAATACGGTGATATTTGGGTTACATAAATCGAACGAAAGCCCATGGAAGAGCTATAAATTTTCAACTAAAGAAATTGTTTGGGTTGAAGAAATAGCAAAAACGCATCAAGTCGTTTTAGATGTTTTTGCAAAACCTTATGCACTTTCAGATTTCCAAAATATCGATAACATAGAAAGCATTATTATTAGTTATCAAAATAGTAAAATAACTCAAGAAAAATCGGCACAACTTATTTTTGGTGCCATTCCGTCAAAAGGCGTATTACCAGTTTCAATACAACCTTTTTTTAAGGAAGGCGAAGGCATTTTTAATAATACAGTTAGTAGATTAGGTTATACTATTCCTGAACGCGCCGGTATGAATTCATACAAATTAAACAGGATAGACTCCATAGCTAAGATCGCGGTTGATTCTATGATGACACCAGGAATTCAAATTTTGGTAGCCCGAAAGGGTAAGGTGGTTTATAATAAAAATTTTGGACATCACACCTATGCAGAAAAGAATCAGGTATCATTTGATGATATCTATGATGTGGCATCACTAACAAAAATAGTTGCCACGTTACCACTTCTCATGGAATTGGTAGAGCAGGGTACAATCTCTTTAAACACAAAGTTGTCCGATATGCTTCCAGAGTATAAAAACTCAAATAAAGCGAATATTACCTTAAAGAGCATGTTATCGCATTATGCAAGACTAAAACCTTGGGTGCCGTTCTATTTTAACACCTTAGACGAAGACAGTAAACGACCAAGTGCCAAGTATTATAGAAATTCAAAGAGTGAAAAATTTAATATTGAAGTATCAAAAAATTTGTTTTTAAGAAGTGACTATCAAGATTCTATTCAAGGCATTATTAAGGATTCAGAATTACTTAACAGACTTAGATACCGTTACAGCGATTTACCCTATTATATTTTAAAAAAGTATATTGAAAGGCATTACGGTAAACCTTTAAACGTGTTGGCTCAAGAGCATTTTTACGAGTCTTTAGGCGCTAATTACACTCTATACAATCCGTATCATAAAATTAGCAATAAAAAAATTGTACCTACTGAAGAAGACGACTATTATAGGTTTCAGAAAGTGCATGGTTATGTTCATGATATGGGAGCGGCCATGCAGAATGGCGTAGGTGGGCATGCAGGCGTTTTTAGCAATGCTAATGATCTGGCCAAAATTATGCAGATGTACTTACAGAAAGGGTATTATGGAGGCAAACGCTATTTAAATCCAGAAACTGTAGATAAATTTAATACCTGCTATTATTGCGATGATAATAATAGAAGAGGTATTGGATTTGATAAACCTCAATTAGGTGAAAGTGGGCCAACTTGCGGGTGTATTTCCATGACTAGTTTTGGGCATTCTGGATTTACGGGAACCTATGCCTGGGCAGATCCTGAAGAGGAGATTGTTTACATTTTTCTAGCTAACAGAACATATCCAAGAGCAGGTAAAAACCTACTTCTTAAAGAAAATATTAGAACAGACATTCAGCGTCTTATTTACGAGGCTATTGAAGATAAATAAAAATAAATAATGAAAATTGGCATAGTATGTTATCCTACGTTTGGAGGAAGTGGCGTTGTAGCAACCGAATTAGGTTTAGAACTTTCTAAACGCGGTCATGAAATCCATTTTATAACCTATAACCAACCAGTAAGGTTAGAGTTATTGAGTAATGATGTGCACTACCATGAGGTTAATGTGCCTGAGTACCCTCTCTTTCATTACCAACCCTATGAGTTGGCGTTATCTAGTAAATTGGTAGATATGGTCAAGCTTCATAAAATTGAAATTCTACATGTGCATTATGCTATTCCACATGCCTATGCGGCCTATATGGCAAAGAAAATGCTGATTGAGGAAGGTATTTACGTTCCTATTGTGACCACACTACACGGTACAGATATCACGCTTGTTGGCAGTCATCCATTTTACAAACCAGCGGTGACTTTTAGTATCAATAAATCGGATGCAGTTACAGCAGTATCTCAAAGTTTAAAAGAGGATACCTTGCGCTTATTTGATATTAAAAACACCATTTCGGTCGTGCCAAACTTTATTGATTTGGACAAGTATAAATTTAAATTCACAGATTGTCAACGCGGAATGATGGCAACAGATGAAGAAAAAATTATCACACATATTAGTAATTTAAGAGAGGTAAAGCGCGTACACGATGTTATTTCGGTTTTCTATAATATTCAAAAAGCAATGCCAGCAAAACTAATGTTGGTTGGGGAAGGCCCTGAGCGTGAGAAGATTGAATTACAATGTCAATCGCTAGGAATTTTGGATAAAGTCGTCTTTTTTGGTCGGAGCAATGAAATTGATAAAATTTTATGTTTTAGCGATTTGTTCTTGTTGCCCTCTGCCACAGAAAGTTTTGGGTTGGCAGCATTAGAGGCTATGGCATCTGGTGTGCCTGTAATTTCAAGTAATACGGGTGGTATTCCAGAAGTCAATATCCACGGTGTTTCAGGGTTTCTAAGTGATGTTGGCGATGTTGAAGATATGACTAAGAATGCACTTTATATTTTATCAAGTAGTGAACGACTAAAAAGCTTTAAACAAAATGCAAGAAAAGAATCTAATAAATTCGATTTGCATCAAATAGTGCCTCAATATGAAGCAATCTATGAAGATACTTTGGCGAAGTGTTTAGTGTTATGATATTTTAAACAACTATAACAACTCACCTATTCTGCTGCTTTAATCCGGCAAATAAACCATTAACTTAAATCAAAAGATTTAATATTTTGTTTCCAATTTTAGTCATATAACTAAAAAAACAAAAATATTATGAATTCTAGATTTCAATCTTGTATAGAGGCTTGTTAAGCATGTTTAGTGGTTGTCAAAGTTGTTTAATAGACCCCATAATAATTTTATGCTTGTTCCCTTAGATTATCAATTTGGTCTTGAGCAGTTTTTAATTCCTCGGAAGTAGGAGGGGTAGGTTCTTGCTCGTTAGCTTTTTCGGGTTCAAAACTCAATTCTGTATAAAACGGAAAATGGTCAGAAGAAATATCACTACAACTTTTAAGTGTTTTTACCCTAAATTCTGGGGAAACAAATATATGATCTAAGGGCCATCTCAATAATCTACTGTCCGCACTAAATGTACTAAACATACCGCGCCCAATTCTTACATCCAATAAGGTACTGGTGCGCTTAAAAAGTTTTGAAGTTACCGACCAAGCAACATCATTAAAATCGCCCAATACAATCACGGGTAGCTTTGATGCTCTACTTAATTTTGCAATCATCATCATTTCTGCGTCCCTATCTGTAGATAATGGGTTTTCTTGTGGCATTGGAGGTGTTGGATGAATGGCATATAACTGTAAAAGTTTACCGTTTGGTAATACCACCTTAGTATGGATGGATGGAATGCTATCATCTACCATATAATGTTCTTCAGTATCAGTTAGTTTTAATTTGGAATATAGCAACATGCCGTAAGTATTACCAATAGGAATTTCGTATTTATATTTATAATCCGGACTTAAGTCCTTACTAATATCCTTTAGCCAACGTTCATCTGCCTCAGTAAATAGCATAATATCGGCATCAAGTGCGTTCATTTCTTTAATTAAATGCTCGCTTTCTTCGTTATCTTGTAAGACGTTTGCTGTGAAAACCTTTAGGATTGTATTCGCATCGGCACTAGCATTTTCTACCTCGTACTTATTAAATGCAGTATACGGGTAGATTTTAATAAATTGAAATATAAAACAACCGATTAAGGTGGCTATAAATAAGTAGTCTTTATAATTCTTAAAATCAAACTTTATTATATAGGTTATTATCGCTAAGGCGGTCAAGAATGTGAGTTGAATGTGTGGAAAGTCAAACATTCTAATCCACCAGTGGTCTAAAGGGATATAGGGTAAAATGGTTAAGCCAATGGCCACTATTCCAAAGCCTGTTAAAAAAATCTTTAAGTTCATTAATTTGAATTTTGCCCAAAATTAACAAATTAAACGGGATTTAACCTATTATAAAATTATTAGGCAATATTGTAACTCTGATCAACAGTTGCAGTGAAGTTTTCATTTGAACAAATATTTGAATCTTTCGAGCAAAAACACACCTTGATTATTATTTAAATTGCTATTAATTAATAATCTAAAAAATACAAACATATGAAAACCTTACAAGATTTATTCGAACACGAAATTAAAGATTTATATTCAGCAGAGAAACAATTGGTAGAGGCTTTGCCAAATATGGTGAAAGCCGCTTCAGATAAAAAATTACAAGAGGCATTCTCAAGTCATCTAGAAGAGACCAAAGAGCAATTTGATAGAATACATCGTATTTGTGAATCATTGGATATCAATCCAACAAGTACAAAATGTAAAGCTATGGAAGGCTTAATTGAAGAATGCGATGGCATGATAAATGAAGATGCCGATGCCGATGTTAAAGACGCTGGATTAATTGCCTGCGCGCAACGTGTGGAACACTATGAGATTTCAGGATATGGAACTGCTGTTCGTTTCGCAAAAGAATTAGGGCACAAGGACATTGCTAAAAAATTACAAACAACTTTAGATCAAGAATACCAAGCAGACCAGCATATGGATAATTTGGCTCAAGGACGTTTGAATAAAGAAGCGATGGCATAGAAAAATAAGTTTTTGGAATAGCTCTAAAGCTAATTCTAATTTGAAAACTGAGTAAAAACTAAACAACGGTAATTCCGTCGTTTAGTTTTTTTGTTTTATAAAGTCTATTAATTGAATTTGTGGATAGCAAATTAAAAGAGAACTTTCCATCGTTTATGAAAACACCAATTCCATTTTAATATCACTACGGTCATAAGGGCTTTCCGCTTCTATAGGAATTTCAAAAAAGCCATACTTTTTATAAATATAAATGGCGTTTTCTAATTTGGTATTAGAGTAAATAATTAGTTTGGGAATATCATTTGTCTTTGCAAAATCTAAACAATGCTGCATGAGTTTTTGACCAATTTTAAAACCACGATGTCGAGGAGATACGGCCATTTTTGTAAGTTCGAAAGCATCAAGGTTATTCATAGGCATCAATGCCACGGTGCCCACTACTTTATTCTCCAGCGTAGCGAAGAAAATATGACCACCTCTTTTTATTATATAAGTTTCAGGATCACTCAAAACCTTTTCATCATAAGGTTCTACGTAAAAGAATGTTTTTAACCACTCCATGTTTAGATCATAGAAATTTTTAGAATATTTGGTAGTAAAGGAGCAAATACTAATATCCATTGGCCTTTATAAAATCTGTTATTAAATAAGAAATAAATTTACCAGTTTGTGAAGCCGTTTTCTTTTTTGCAATAGCCTCACAAATGTGTAAATACTTAACATTTTCATGTTTCCCAATAGTATAAATAAAATGTCTCGCTTGTTTAGAACTGAAACCGCTTGGTGTTAAAGCACTACTAGATATGTTTTGAACGGCGTCACAGTCTATTTCGATACCAAAAGCATCAGTAGAGACATGTTCTAGGGCACGGATAGTTTCTTTTTTAAAAGAGAGCTCTTCTCTAACCTCCAGAGCATCGTAGGTATTATATTTAATACTTGGTAATTTATTGAGCGTATCAAATATCTTTTTTGAGGTATAGCTTTCATGTAATCCGAAAATGAAATAGTTTTCAAGGAACCCTTCCGCGTAAGCGTAAGAAAACCCATTGCCACTGTGTCTTCCTTCTTCTGCTCTAAAATCGGAATGTGCATCAAAATTAACAACATTAATTTTACTGTTTAGGGCCAGCGCTGTTCCTTTAATGTTTCCGTAAGCATTATTATGGCCTCCACCAACTATAATTGGAATTTTACCTGCAGAAACAATTTGATATATCAAATTAGAAACATCTTGGTCAATGGTTGAAACCAATTTTCTAGCTTTTAAAATATCTTTCTTCTTATCTACATTGAGATTTGATACTTGAGTTAAAGCGTCTGAAAAATCGAGATGCCCTAAAATTAACACCTTATTTGCATCAATAAAATCATTATTTTGAATATTTAATAAACTTTTAAGAACTGCAATCCAAGTATTGCAAGCGCCTGGTTTTCCATGGTTAGCAATCACGCCGACATCTTCCGGTAAACCTAATATTACATAATGGACATCTAAATTTAGAAGTTGCTCGTATATATTAGTAATATTGGATAAAAGCTGAACGTTCTGCCCAAATTTGGATTCACCTGAGCGTTTAGTTAAAAGTTTTTTTCTTGATGAATCATTAAATAAAACAAGTTTATCCATAAAATAAATTAATTTTGATTATTAAATGTACATCATTATTTAATTATGGCATTAAAAAAATAGTTATTATTAGAATTTAAATAACCTTAGACTTAAAAAACACTTAAAACAATTAATTATGGAAAGTAACAACAGCAGTACTGGATTAAAAGTAGCATTAGGTATCGCATTGGTTTTATTTTTGGCGACAGGATTTTACACGCTTAATTTGTATAATGAAAGTAACGATACGAAAAAGGAATTAGCTCAAGAGAAGCAATTGGTAATGAACGATTTAAATGCTATGGCAAAAGAATATGATGCTGCTATTAGCGAAAACGACGTCGCAAATTCAAATTTGGTTGAAGCTAGAACAAGAATTCAAGGTTTAATTGATTCTTTAAAGATTTCTGAAACTAACGTAAAGAGTTTATGGAGATATAAGAGTAAATATCAATCACTTCAAAAAGAAATGAAAGTATTATTAACTCAAAATGATTCTTTAAGAGTTGAGAATTCATATTTAGCGACTTCATTAGATAGTACAAGAGTACGTTTAGAAGAGCGAACTGTTTTTACGGATTCTTTATTGGTGCAAAATACAGCTTTAGCTGAAGTAGTAGAAAATGCAGCTGTATTATCTACAGTTGGTTTAAAAGGTTTTGGTGTAATTGAAAGAACATCAGGAAAATTGATACCAACAGAACGTGCTAGTAGAACTGATAAAATTAGAGTTTGTTATACGGTAGCTAAAAATGCATTAGTACAAGCTGGAGATCAAGAATTGTATGTTCAAGTAATTGACCCAAAAAACAATACATTAGGTTTAAATGAACAGGTTCAATTTGATGAAAAGACATTAAATTACAGTATGATAAGTAAGTTTAACTACGAAAACGGAAACCTTAATATTTGCGAATTTGTAGCTTCAAAAGGAGAAGATAGATTTGAAAAAGGGCGTTACGTTGTGAACGTTTTTAATGAAAAAGATTTAGTATCTAGTACAGAGTTTACTTTAAGATAGTAAAATATAACACTTAATAATTTAGCCTCAAGATGATTCTTGAGGCTTTTTTATGCTGTAGTTTTTCCGTTAATGATTACAGTTTCTATATTATTTTCTCCGAAGGCATAAGGCAAATAGTTGTAGTTTGGAATGGATTTGGTGAGCATAACGTTCGCTTTTTTACCAACGGCTATACTTCCATAATCTTTAGATACTCCCATAGCATAGGCGCCATTAATGGTGCATGCATTAATAGCTTCTTCAGGTGTCATTTTCATTTTAATACAAGCTGCACTCAATACAAAGTTCATATTGCCGCTTGGTGTAGATCCAGGGTTATAATCTGTAGCCAGGGCCAATGGCAAACCAGCTTCCATAATGCGTCTAGCTGGTGTGTAGGGAATACTTAGAAAAAATGAGCAGGAGGGAAGCGCAACAGGCATGGTTATACTGCCTTTAAGAGCATCAATATCTTCTTGTGACAATTCTTCCAAATGATCTACAGACAAAGCTTTGTGTTTTACTCCTAAAGCTACACCATCGAATGTATTAAATTGATTTACATGAATTTTAGGAATTAAACCATATCGCTTGCCAGCTTTAAGGATTCTTTCGGTATCCTCTAAATTGAAATAACCCTTTTCGCAAAATACATCAATATAGTCTGCTAATTGCTCCTTATCAATAATGGGTAACATGTCGTTTATAATCAAATCGATATAGCCTTCCTTATTATTTCTATAATCTTCTGGTATGGCATGTGCACCAAGAAATGTAGATTTTACCTTAATAGGAAAAGTTTCCTTTATGCGCTTGATAACACGAAGCATTTTTAATTCGGCTTCTACAGTTAGTCCGTATCCAGATTTAATTTCAATAGCACCTGTTCCTAATTGCATTACCTGCTTTACACGTGCGATGGATTCGTGATAAAGTTTGTCTTCATCTATATTTTGAAGCATTTTCGCCGAATTTAAAATACCGCCACCGCGATTGGCAATTTCGGTATAACTTAAACCATTGATTCTATCGACAAATTCTTGCGACCTGTTTCCTGCATAAACGATGTGTGTATGACTATCGCACCATGTTGGCAGAACAATTTTACCGGTAGCGTCAATCGTTTTATCAGGATTAAAACCGTTGCAATTTTCCATACTTCCAAACGCCACTATTCTGCCTTCTTCCATATATAGAAATGCATCGTTTATAGTTGGTAAAACCTTCATGTCTTTACCCGACACTTTTAAGACCTCACTGTCTCTTATTTGAAGCAGTTGTTTAATATTTGTGATGAGTAAGGACATATCTATTTGTTATTTATTTAAAAAGCATGGATAGTTAATTAATCAAAAATTTGAACTTTATTTAAGGGCACCTACCATATCTTCTGGTTTTACCCATGCATCATAGTCTTCAGCAGATACATATCCTAAGTTAATGGCTTCCTCTTTTAAGGTCGTTCCATTTTTATGCGCTGTATTAGCGATTTCTGCAGCTTTGTAATATCCGATTTTTGTATTTAATGCAGTAACCAACATTAATGAGTTATTCAGAAGTTGCTTAATAACCTCATGATTGGGTGCAATGCCAATGGCACAATTTTCATCAAAACTGACGCAAGCATCACCTAATAACTGAGCAGATTGTAAGATGTTAGCAGCCATTACAGGTTTAAAAACATTTAGTTCATAGTGCCCTTGCATACCACCAACCGCAATAGCCACATCGTTACCTATCACTTGTGCACAAACCATAGTTAGAGCCTCACATTGCGTTGGATTCACTTTTCCTGGCATGATAGAACTTCCTGGTTCATTTGCCGGTATGCTAATTTCTCCTATACCACTACGCGGACCAGAGGCCATCATGCGAATATCATTCGCTATTTTATTTAAGGAGACTGCCAACTGCTTTAAAGCGCCATGAGTTTCAACAATAGCATCATGTGCTGCTAAAGCTTCAAACTTGTTTGGTGCTGTAATGAATGGGAGATTGGTGAATTCTGAAATAAATTTAGCAACAAGTTCACTATAACCTTTTGGCGTATTAAGTCCCGTACCTACCGCAGTGCCTCCTAATGCTAACTCGCTTAAATGTGGAAGCGTATTTTCCACAGCCATAATACCATGATCCAATTGTGCCACGTATCCAGATAGTTCTTGACCTAGTGTTAATGGTGTAGCATCCATTAAATGGGTACGACCAATTTTAACAACATTTTTAAATTCCTCAGATTTCTCCTTTAAGGTATTTCGTAATTGAATGACGCCTGGAATCGTAGCTTCTACAACTTTTTTATAAGCTGCAATATGCATGCCTGTTGGGAAGGTGTCATTAGACGATTGTGACTTGTTAACATCATCATTCGGTTGAATGGTTTTGTCACCTTCTCCAATGGTTTTTCCTGCGATTTGATGGGCTCTATTGGCGATGACCTCATTAACGTTCATATTACTTTGTGTACCCGAACCTGTTTGCCAAATAACCAACGGAAACTGGTCGTCGTGTTCACCTTCTAATATTTCATCGCAGACTTGAGAAATTAAGTCGCGTTTCTCTACATCAAGTACTCCTAGTTCACAGTTGGTATGGGCCGCTGCTTTTTTTAAATATGCAAAACCATATATAATCTCTAGAGGTATGGAGGCGGGAGATCCAATTTTAAAGTTATTTCTGGAGCGTTCGGTTTGGGCACCCCATAGTTTATCGGCAGGTACTTTTACCTGCCCCATGGTATCTTTTTCTATTCTGAATTCCATAATAAAATTTATTAAGTTGGAATTGTAAAGTTAATTTTTTTTGAAGCGTTTTTATTATATTTTAGGTGTGTTTTTTAAAAGTTTTTTAACAGCTTTTTTTTTAAAAAAACCATTTAAAAGAATTAACTTTATAAACTTTCTTAAAGTTTTTAACAAGAATAATATATAATCATTCATAAAAACATTCACTACTATGGCAACAATTAGATTAGGCGATGAAGCGCCAAACTTTTCAGCAAAGTCTACAGAAGGAACTATTGATTTTCACGATTGGTTAGGTGATAGCTGGGGCATATTGTTTTCTCATCCTGCAGATTATACACCAGTTTGTACCACCGAGTTGGGTACCGTGGCTAAATATAAACAAGAATTTGATAAGCGTAATGTCAAGGTGGTTGCCCTTAGTGTAGATGGTGTTGACTCACATAATGACTGGATCAAAGATATTAACGAAACACAAGGCACCGTAGTTAATTTCCCTATTATAGCAGATGAAGACAGAAACGTATCAGAGCTTTATGATATGATTCATCCCAATGCCGATAGTAAGTTAACCGTTCGTTCGGTTTTTGTTATCGACCCAGAGAAAAAAGTAAAACTTATTATAACCTATCCAGCATCTACCGGTCGAAATTTTGATGAATTATTACGCGTTATCGACTCGTTACAATTAACCGCTTACCACAAAGTAGCGACACCAGCAAATTGGAATAATGGCGATGATTGTGTGGTCGTTCCTTCTGTGGCAACAGCCGATATTCCGAGTATTTTTCCAAAAGGCTACAAGGAGATTAAGCCTTATCTGCGTATGACACCTCAACCTAATTTAAACTAGTTTAAAAGCGTGATAATAAAATCTATTTTGATATTGTGTAACAATTAGCTTTGCATTATCTTTGCTATATATTTAAATAGATAGTTACCATTATGTTCGAATTTGATCAATATTTAGGCTTTTTAGCATTTTTAACCATTTTGACTATAGGATTCTGGTTAATGATTTTTTTAATAACCTTTGTGATACCTTATTGGATTGGTGGATCTTTAATTGAAAGATTAAAAGAAATCAGGGATGAAAAGAAAGCAAAGCGTCAAAATTTGGAACATTAATGACTTTATAAGTTAAAAAGGGAAGCTGATCAGCTTCCCTTTTTTTATGCATTTACATTTCAATATCACCGCCACCGCCAAAGCCACTGCGTTGTTGTTTCTTTTTTTGATTAAAACGATACGTGAATGATAGATTATAAGTTCTACCACCACGGAACTGAATATCTCTTTCGGTAATAAAATCTTCTGTTTCAACGGTTCCAGTAAATCTTCGACTATTTAAAAGATCCCTCACGTTAAAAGAAAGAGACGCTTTGTCCTTAAACAAATCTTTACTAAAGGCCAAATCTGCAGTGAAAATGCCATCACGATTATTTTGTGCGTCTTGACTTGGCCCTCTATAATTTAAGTTTGTTTGCCAATCGATTCTAGCAGGCAATGTTAATTTATTACTAAAGCGAATAGTATATCTAAGGTTTTCCGAATCAAAATTTTGTCCATTAAAATCACCATCAACCTCAGAATTAAAAATATTGAAGTCTGTATTCATGCGCCATTTTTTTGATGGTGAATAGGTGAGGTTAAACTCAAAACCATAACGCGTTTCTTTCCCTACATTTGCAGGCCCTCTAACAATAACTGGAACATTTTCACCATCAATATCTACCGTGTCACCAGTATCATTACTTACAAATCGAATGATGTTTGTGGAATACTGATAGTATAGTGATGAGCTAAAGGTTACTTTCTCAAAACGCTTTAAATAGCCTAAATCAACTTTGCTAGAATAAGTAGGTATCAAAGACGGGTCTCCTTGAAAAATATTTGTAAGGCTACTTCTGGATGGAAATGGATTTAAGAAAAACGATCTGGGCCTTGAAATTCTCCTATTAAAACCAAGCGAATAGCTTTCAGATTGATTAACCTCATAGTTAATATTTACCGTTGGAAATAATCCTGTATAGCTGTTTTTTTGGAAATCACCACTTGTAGGTTGGTCAATTGTGAGTTGTGTGTTCTCCAAACGTAATCCCAGTAAATATGAAAACTTATTAATTTTGCTACCAAACTGCGTATAGGCAGAATGAATATTATTTCTGAAGTTTAAAAAATTAGTTAGGTTTCTGTCTACTTCGAACACATTGGTCTCAGGGTTTAGAAGTTCTACTCTGTAGTCGGTTGCCGTCTCGCTAAAATCTCCTCTGTAACCAAATTCAAGTTGACTATTTTCGCCAAGGGGTTTCACATAATCCGTTTGCAATAATATTTGAGTTTTTTTGTCATTATCTGACAGGAAGTCTGTGTTGATGCCGCCAGAATTGATTAATGAACTTTCGTTCTCTTCATTATTTTCATACTGAAAATCAAAACTCAATTTATGGCCACTTTCATCAAAATCTTTATTAAAATTAAAAGAATATTGAATGGTCTTATTATCACCTTCCATGGGGTCTAATCGTAGGCTTTCACTTGTGATACTTTGATTGGGGTCAAGCTGTGTTAAAACATTTGTAGACCTTCTGTTATTTGAACCATCATTATAAACAAGAGCCGTAGTTATTGAGGTAGATTCATTTATATACCACTCAATACCAATATTATTGGTGAGCCCTTTTCTAGTATCTGTCCAGTCCCGATTTTCTTTAGCGAAATTTCCTGAGTTTTTGAATTCTGTGAACGTATCCCAATTTCCAATAGACTCATTATATCTATAAGATGTAGTATTAAAAATATTAACATTGCCCGTACGGAAATTTAAATTTCCCGAAATTCCTGCAGCGTCTGGATGACCAACGTTTGCCGTAATAGCACCATTTAGTCCTAACAATTTACTTCGTCTTAAAATAATGTTCAATATACCAGCCGTTCCTTCGGCCTGATAGCGGGCAGATGGTGAGGTGATCACTTCAACACGTTCAATGGCTTCGGCAGGTAATTGCTGCAAGGCTTCAGCAGAATTTAAACCTACTAAACCAGAAGGTTTTCCGTTTATTAGAATACGAACATCGTCATTTCCTCTAAGCGAGACATTACCCTCGGCATCTACTGCCACAGATGGGACGTTGTCTAAAACATCACTTACTGTCCCACCTCGCACCGTAAGATCTTTACCTACATTGTAAATACGCTTGTCAAGTTTTATTTCCACGGTAGTGCGTTCAGCAATAATCTCAACTTCACCTAGTGCTTCCACATCCAAATCTAAGTAAACGACTCCTAAATCGAGGTTTGAATCTATTTTTTTGTTCTTAATTTCAAATGATGTATAAGAAATATATTCGATTTTTATATCATAAATACCATCGGTAATTTTTATTTCAAACTTACCCTCGCCATCGGTAATGATGCCATCAACAATTTTTTGTTCTGAATAGCTGTAGAAAGACACGGTTGCATATTCCAAGGGGAGTTTCGTCTCTTTATCTAAAACGGTTCCTTTTATAGTTCTGTTTTTTAACTCATTCGTTTTGCCGGAAGCAAACAGTGAAACAAAAGTGATAAGCAGGATAGTGAGTGTAATTCTTTTCATAGGTGATTTTGAAATGAATTGCAAAAGTAGAAGTTCAATTAAGAATGTTTGGTTAAAGTCATGTTAAATAAGTAACACAAAAGATTAAACAAAACTATAAGATTCTTTGAATGTTTTCTGGTGGTCTTCCAATCACGGCTTGGTCTTCGTTAATAACTATGGGACGTTCTATGAGCTTTGGGTTATTTACCATGGCATCTATAATCTCAGAATCTTCTAGCGATTTATGTTTGAAGTCTTTCTTCCAAATGGCTTCATTCGTTCTTACGAGATCCATAGGTTCTATGCCCAAAAGTAAAATAATAGCTTGCAATTCTTTTTTTGTGGGTGGATGTTCTAAATAATTTATAATTTCGAATGGCTTTCCAGACGCCTCTAAAATTGCCAGACCTTGGCGCGATTTGCTACAGCGATTGTTATGGTATATTTTAATCATTACAAGTGGATATTGTATGTTTTTAGCTGATTTATAAGTTGCTCTGGATTAGAAAAATGAATGCCTCGAATTCCCAATTTTTCAGCAGCTTCTATATTTCTTAAATTATCATCAATGAAAAGTGACGTTTCAGCATTTAAATTAAAGCGGTTTATAGTGAGGTTGTAGATGGCGTCAAATGGCTTTCGCGTATTTTCTTCACCTGAAACAATGATGCCTTCAAACCATTGGAGAAATTTAAATTTTTTCAAAGCAATAGGAAAAGTCTCGTGACTCCAATTTGTTAAAGCAACAATTTTGTGTTGTTCGCTTTCTTTAAATTTTTTAAGAATTGCAACTGTACCTTCTATGGCTTCACCAAGCATATCTTCCCACTGGCCGTAGAACATACGTATTTCCTTTTCGTACTTTGGAAAAAGAACCACGCGTTCTTCAGTCGCCTTAGCCATAGAATAACCAGCATCTTGATTTTCATTCCAATCACTTGTACAAATGTTATCGAAAAACCATTGCATTTTTTTTCTGTCATTATCAAAAAATTCCAAATACACGTATTCGGGATTCCAATCGATAAGCACGCCGCCTAAATCGAATATAATAGCTTCTAT
Source organism: Changchengzhania lutea (assembly GCF_006974145.1). Classification (NCBI taxonomy): domain Bacteria; kingdom Pseudomonadati; phylum Bacteroidota; class Flavobacteriia; order Flavobacteriales; family Flavobacteriaceae; genus Changchengzhania; species Changchengzhania lutea. Next base: position 3,454,334 of record NZ_CP039456.1, read on the forward strand.
TTTTTTCATAAAGTATTGGTGTCTTCTTGTTTCTGTCCCATCATCATTAAAAAGGCCTTTAGAAACGGTTCTATATGTCCGTCCATAACAGCATCTACATTGCCAGTTTCATGAGCGGTTCGAACATCTTTTACTAATTTATACGGGTGCATCACATAATTACGAATTTGGCTGCCCCATTCAATTTTCATTTTATCAGATTCTATATCCTCACGTTGGGCTAGTTGTTTTTGTAATTCTATTTCATAGAGCTGCGATTTAAGCATAACCATGGCTCGGGCTCTGTTATCATGTTGCGAACGCGTTTCTGAACAGGAGATTTGAATCCCCGTAGGCTTGTGTGTCAACTGCACCTTAGTTTCTACCTTATTCACATTTTGTCCACCAGCACCACTAGATCGAGCTGTTGTAATTTCGATATCTGCAGGATTAATTTCAATTTCAATGGTATCATCCACTAAAGGATATACGTAAACAGATGCAAAGCTCGTATGTCGTTTTGCATTGCTATCAAATGGCGATATGCGCACCAAACGATGGACGCCATTTTCACCTTTAAGCCAACCAAACGCAAAATCCCCCTCAATTTCTAGAGTTACCGTTTTTATACCAGCTACATCGCCTTCTTGAAAATTGAGTTCTTTGACTTTAAAACCACTCTTCTCGGCGTACATTAGGTACATACGCATGAGCATACTCGCCCAATCACAACTTTCTGTACCTCCGGCGCCAGCGGTTATTTGTAAAACAGCACTCAGGCTATCGCCTTCTTCAGAAAGCATATTTCTGAACTCGATGTCTTCTAATAATGCAGTTACCTTTTCGTATTGTTTTTCAACATCTTCAAGAGTGTACTCGCCTTCTTTATAAAAGTCATATAAAACCTCAAGTTCTTCAAGTTGTGATTTAATGATTCTATAATCATCAACCCACTTTTTCTTAACTCTGAGGGATTTCATAATAATTTGAGCCGATTTGGAGTCGTTCCAGAAATTAGGGTCAAACGTTTGTTCTTCTTCGTTTTGAATTTCTACGAGTTTGGCATCTATGTCAAAGATAGTGCCTTAGTTTGTCAAGGCGGGTATTGAGATCTTTAATTTGATCTGAGGTTATCATGCAGTATTTATTTTGAGCAAAAATAGGATATAAAATTACTGAATAAAAGAAAACAGCTTTTATTTTAAGGACATATTGCGTCTCTTAACGATTATTTTTAATAATCAAATTTATTCCATTTATGTTTACAACTCAAAATAGTTATTAAATGAAGCTTAGTATCCTAATTCCAATGTATAATGCCAGTGCGTATATTGGGAATTGTTTAGATAGCTTGATCCACCAAGATTTATCCAAAGACGATTATGAAATAATTGTTATGGATGATGGGTCTACGGATGATTCAGTTAATATAGTTGAGCGGTATATTTTAGAAAATTCTAATATAATTTTATTTAAAGAAGAGAATGCAGGGGCTTATCCTACGAGGAACAAATTACTGAAATTAGCAAAGGGTGATTATATTTACAATCTGGATGCTGATGACTATATAGCCCATAATTCTATTGGCATTTTAATAGAAATAGTTTTAAAGAATAATTTAGATATTTTGGCCTTTGAGACCATAGCAACAAATAAACTTAATATAAATTATAATGACACCAATATCAATCATAAGGAATTAAAGGTTACTAATGGTTATGATTTTTTATGCAATAATAGAAACTTCAGGTTTGAAATTTGGTGGTATTTTGTTAGGAGGAAATTCCTATTAACCCACAAGCTAAAGTTTGAATTTGGCAAGTATTTGGTTGATGTACTTTTTACAACGAGTGTTTTCATCAAAGCTGAAAGAGTTATTAAACTCTCAAATGTTATTCATAGGTATGTGGAAGCTCCAGAATCCATAATGAATAGCAGTGATGTTGAGCATTTAAAAAGTCTTGTATATGAGTACGTCAGTGTTATATCAAGGTTTCAATCGTTAATCGATTCTCAATCAGACAACATCTATTTTGATGAGATTAATAGGATGAGGTATATTAATAATTTAAAATATAAAATGAGTGTAGTTTTGTATTTTATGTTTTATAAGTTAATAAAATCCAATCTTTCTATAAAAAAAATAAATAGCATTCTAAACAAATTTAAGAAGATTAATGTGTATCCAATAACATCTTTCTTAGGAGAAGAATATTATAAAAAAAAGTTTGTGATAACTGCGTTTATATTCAATAATAAATTTTTATTTTTTAGTGTGCTGTATCCTATAAGACTACTTAGTAAATTGAATATAATCAAACTTCCGTAGTCTATGAAACTGAGTATTCTAATATCCATGTACAATGCAGAAGCATATATTGAGAGATGTCTCTATAGTCTCATAAATCAAAATATTCCGGAAAAAGAGTACGAAATACTAGTTTATAATGATGGCTCTGATGATGGTAGTTTAAAAATAGTTGAAAACATAGCGGTATTACATAGCAATGTTACTATAAAATCACGTAAAAATTTAGGTGTAATAGCAACGAGGAATGAGCTCATATCCTTAGCAAAAGGAAGCTATATTTATTTTGTGGATGCTGACGATTATGTTGCTTATAATAGCTTAGGCGGATTATTGGAAGTGGCTTTACAGAACGATTTAGATCTTGTAGGTTTTGAAACTGTGATAACAAATGTAGTAGATAAACTTGAACTAGAGGTTGCTGAAAAGATTCCTAGTTCGCTAAATATCATTGAAGGAAGAGATTTTTTGGCAAATCATAGAAATATGCGATATGAGATTTGGTGGTATTTTATTAGAAAAGATTTTTTATTGAGTAATCAGCTTTTATTTGATAAGGTAGGCTATGATGGTGATGTTGTCTTTACTTTAAAAGTGTTTGGTGGAGCTAAGAAAGTTTTCTTTAGTCCTAAACCAATTTATAGATATTTTCAATCAGATGAATCTACTATGAGAAGTAATAATGACTTTAATAACAAAAGAATAATTAATTACCACCTTTTTTTGATTGCTGATTTCAGTAATTATATAAATTTAATAAAACATAAAACGTGTCAATTTAATAAGCAAATTGTAAACAACCTAACCTTTAGAAGAGATGCCTTTACTGTTTTTACAATTATAAAAATGGTTAAAAATGGATTAGGCCTAGAAGATTTTAATGTCGAGATTAAGAAACTGAAAGAAGTTGGCGCATATCCCATTCATAATTTTATTGGTCCTGAATACAACTCGCTATGTTATAAAACATTGAATTTTATTATAAATAAGGAATCTCTAATTTCACCAATTGTATATTTGAGGAATTTATCGATGAAAACAATTAACATGATAACTCTGAAAAAAATCACTATTGAAGCTTAGCATTATTATACCAGTTTATAATGTAGAACAGTATCTTGCTAGATGTCTTGACAGCATTTTAAATCAAAACATGCTCTCAAAAGATTATGAAATACTTATAATTGATGACGGATCACAAGATAATACTATAGAAATTGCAAATACTTATGCTAAAAAACATACTCAAATTTTAGTGTATAGTAAAACCAATGGAGGTGTAGGTAGTGCCAGAAATAAAGGTATAGAATTATCAAGAGGGACGTATCTTTATTTTATCGACCCAGACGATTATATAGCATTTTATACTTTAAATACTATCATTTCCCATGCATTTCAATTTGATTTAGATATTTTGACGTTCAATTCAATTTCTACAACTCCAGCAGATAGAATTGATTCATCTGTTTCTAAAATTAAAAACTTTGATCTGACTACACAGACTGGTATTGAATATATTGCTCAAAATGGTTATAAGAATGAGGTCTGGTGGTATGTTATTAAAAAGGATTTTTTAAAGGAAAAAGGTATACAGTTTATTGAAGGGCGATGGATGGAAGATGCCATTTTTACTACCGAGCTATTTATTAAAGCGACTCATATAGCTCACATTCCATACGATGTGCACCGACATGTTAAAACACCAGAATCTGCAATGACGAGTAAAGAGCCTAGTCATTATTTAAGAGTGATTAGAGATAACGCAAATGCAGCAGTTGTATTTAAACCATTAATTAGTGATATTGATTTAAAAAGCACTGTTAATCAAATGTGTGTTCAACGACTGAAAGCTAGACAACAATCATTTGTTTTTTTTCTGATGATTAGGATGTTACAATCTACTTTAAAGTTTCCTGAAGTTAAATTGATTATTGAGCAAGTCTCAAAAGCTGGAGCTTATCCCTTAAATTCTTTTTTAGGAACCGATTACAATAGTAAAATTTATTATATTTTAGTTAGATTATTTAATAATAAAAATCTTTTTTATTTTATATTCATAATAAGTAACCCCATTTTAAAAATGAAGAATCCCATAAAGAAAGCATCTTATAACCATACTATCAGTTCCAGAATATGAGCAATGTGTTAATCACTTCTGGAGGACGTCGCGTGTCATTGGTAAGAGCTTTTAAGAAGGAGCTAAAAAGCCTAATTCCTAACGGTGAGGTTTATGTCACTGATGTTAACCCAAAACTCTCTGCCGCTGCACAGGTTGCAGACAGAGCTTTTAAAATATGTAAAATAGAAGACGAGAATTATATATCCGATTTACTTAAGCTTTGTCAAGATCATGCTGTAAGGATTATCATCCCAACTCTTGATCCAGAACTTAATGTTTTGGCTAAAAACGAAAGTAAGTTTAAAGAATTAGATGTTCATTTGGTATTATCAAGCAAAGAATTTATCGACATATGTTCCGATAAGTTAAAAACTCATGACTTGTTTGAAAGCGTCAATATTGACGTGGCAAAGGTGTATGATAAGACTAATTATGAATTGCCAATATTTATCAAGCCAAAAAATGGAAGTAATAGCGTTGATACTTACATTATTGAACATGCAAGTCAAATTTCAGAGTATCATTTAGAAAATGGGAATCTTCAATTCTTCGAATATTTTAACAAGGAGGAATATGACGAATATACTTGTGACTTATATTTTGATAAAAGGAGTCATTTGAAATGCGTAATTCCACGAAAACGAATAGAAGTAAGAGGAGGAGAGGTAAGTAAAGGAGTTACTTGTAATAATTATGTTAAAACCGTACTTGAGAACAAGTTCAAAACATTAAAAGACGCTCGTGGATGTATTTGCATACAGCTTTTTATGAATAAGGATAAAGTTATAAAAGGCATAGAAATCAATGCCCGTTTTGGAGGGGGCTTTCCCTTGGCTTATTTAGCGGGTGGCAATTACCCAAAATGGATTATTCAAGAATATATACTAAATGAATCAATTAATTATTTTAATGATTGGGAAGACAACTTACTAATGTTACGATATGACGACGAAATTATAATTAATGATTATGAGAACTGATAAAGTTGTTGTTTTTGATTTAGATGACACGCTTTACAATGAAATAGACTTTTTAAAATCAGCCTATGCAGAGATAGCTAAAAAAATATCGAATGAAGTTGATGTAAAACAAGAATTGATTTTTGATAAGATGCTGTTTTATTATGGGAACAATAAAAATTGTTTTAAAGAAATATTAAATGAATTTAAATCATTATGTTCTACATCAGATTTGTTGTTCATCTACCGCAATCATAAACCAAATATAACCTTATTGCCCGATAGACTTTTGGTGCTAAATCATCTGAAAAAATTAGGTGTACCTATGGGCATGATTACAGATGGTAGAAGCATTCAACAACGCAATAAACTAAGAGCATTAGGGATAACAGACTTTTTTTCTGAAATTATAATTTCTGAAGAGTTTAAAAGAGAGAAGCCAGATATTAAAAATTTCAAATATTTTGAAAATATTTTTGGAAACGCCCAATATTATTATATTGGCGATAATGTTCGAAAAGATTTTATTTCACCTAATAAACTACATTGGACTACCATCTGTATAAAGGATAACGGCTTTAATATTCATTCTCAAAACACTGGTGCCGTTGATGATTCATCTTTACCCAAATTTTATGTAGCGCACTTTGATCAAATTATAACTTTGTTGAATTTATAGATTGATTATACTACATATATGTAAGCATCCGAGCAACTACATCTTTCTTAACTTTAGCCTCTGACATACCTTTGTTGCAAACAAATATATTGTTATGACAAAAAAAGATACGGCATCACGGATGCACAAATTGGTAAAACAGTATCAGGGTTCTGGTCAGAGTCAAAAGGAATTTGCTGCTTCCCATGACATAAAAGAGGGGAAGTTATATTACTGGGTTTCTAAGTTGACAAAGCCACGTCAAGTGGTTTCTGGGTCTGGGTCTTCTGAAAAGAATTTTGTTCCCATAGCATTCCCTGCATTACAAGAACAACAAGTCCGTAGTATTATCATTCGATGCAGTAGTGGCGTTGAGATCGAAATTTCGTTATAGATGTTTGCATTAGGAACATCCCATCGTTTTCAGCTGTACAATCATCCCACGGATATGCGTAAGAGTTTTGACAGCCTTCGAGGGCTCGTGATCAATGATTTGGATCAGAATCCCGACAATGGCACAGTGTATATCTTTATCAATAAGGTCAGAAACAAGGTAAAACTCTTGCACTGGCAAACTGGAGGGTTTATGTTGTATTACAAAAGGCTAGAATCTGGTACTTTTGAACTGCCATAATATGATAGTGAAGTAGGGGGTTTACGTCTAAGCTATGCCCAACTGATCCTTTTGATCGATGGCATTTCCATTACTCAAACATGTTTATGTTGAAGACATATTACTAAAACAACGCACTAGTAAACTAAAGCCTAATAAATTAACGTTTTGTTAACTTAATGTTGTAATTTGGTTGAAACCAACCAACCAAAATTTTGAAATTGCTAGTTTTTATGACCTTCATGCTCATAGGCATGGCGGGCATCTCTCAAAGTATCAAAATTCCAGATCAAAATTTTGAAAAAGCACTTATCGATTTAGGAATCGACAGTGACAAAAAAATCAATGGTCTTGTGTTAAGAAAGGATGTGCAATCTGTTGCTTTTCTGTATTTACGAAATAAAAATATTCGAAGCTTAAAAGGGATTGAAGCCTTTACGTCTCTAATTTCTTTAGATTGTAAAAAAACTATCCGTTGTCCAGGTTAGATACCTCAAACAATCTTTGCTTGTCCCAGTTGAGTGCCGATGTTCAGGATTTAAAGTCCAATCAAAGTAATATGGCGTTTCTAAATTGGCTAGATTAAGCCAGGTTTAAATGAGTTCATTATCAAAAGAGATCATTCAGAACTTTGGCTAAGCGAATGCCGGCAATTTGAAGCTGACTTCTAACCGTTTTAAAATGGTCGTAAGAGTAGCGGTATCTTAAATTTTCATCAGGTTGTGTAGACTTATAAACCTGTTTCGTTAATTGGTGCGTTTCGTTTACCCAATCTACAATACTTCCTGCTTGAATCGCTTTTACTTGTTTTTTACTTAGTACATCAGCATTTTCGGCGAGTTCGCTATAGCTCATATCAAATTCATCAATCATTTGGGAATCCCAAACACGATGTAAATTGGAATCTTTATAAAACCATTGAAGTTTAAAATCATTGCCACCTTTGTCTTCTTTTAAGCCCACATGCATGGGTTGGTGTAAATCACCAACTAGATGGATAAGCAGTTTTAAGTAAAAGGCCTTATCATCATCTGAAGCATTTTTATTGCGTATCACGCTTTTACAAAACTCAATACCCGTTACTAAATCACCTTGTGGATTTTTTTTAGAAGTTTCATAATTTTCATCCATTGGCATATTGATATAATGCCAAGTATAGTATTTATTATAGCGTTTATCTGACTTTATTTCATCGCCAAAGGTAGAAACGAAAGCCAAAGATTTCCGCTTTAAAAGTTTGGTTACTTCTCTTTTTGCTTTGCCACATAAATAGTTATCCGCTATTTTACCAACCACACGGTGTCCAGTTGCACCCCAAAAATCGTTTGGTGTTTCAGTGTTTTTTGGGATTAAAAAGAATAGTGAAATTAAAAAAATAGTAAGTGTTTTCATTTTACAAATTTATGAATTACTTATCGAGAATTGCACTAATTTTTATAGTTAATAAAAGTTTAATTTAGGAAAGTTCTATGGAAGTTATTATACTTATAAATAGGTTTCAAGAACTTGTAAAACGTCTTTTTTATAACTTCTACTAATAGTTAATGTGGTATTATGGATTGTTATTTCTTCGTTAGTGAATGATGAAATATGTTTTAATGCTATAATGTACGACCGATGGATTCTTAAAAATTTTTTAATCGGTAGTTTGGCTTCAATAGCGCTAATTGTTTCTCGGGTGACAATGGTTTCGTTGCTTAGGTGTATTTTAATATAATCGCTATAACTTTCAATGTAAATGACCGATTTAAAATCAATTTTTATCATGCGCCTATCTGCTCTAACAAACATAAAGTCGTTGCTGTCTGTTCCTAAACTTTCTGTGTGTTTAATATCTGTATGAATATCAAAATAGGTATTTACTGCTTTCAGCAATCTGTCAAACGAAATAGGTTTGAGTAAATAATCTACAGCCTGTAATTCGAAACCCTCCACTGCAAAATCGCGATAGGCCGTTGTAAAGATAATCTTCACCTCTTTATTAATAGACTTAGCAAAGGATATTCCAGATATTTCTGGCATGTTAATATCAAGGAAGACTAAGTCAACATCATGGTTTCTCAACACATTAAAAGCCTCAATAGCATTCGTGCAACTCGCCACGATTTTAATATTTGGTAGTTTTGATAAATGTGTCGCTATCACCTCTCTAGCAATAGTTTCGTCATCTACTATAATACACACTATGTCTTTGTTTTGTGGCATAAATTAAGCGGTATCAAGCTTTAAATTTACTTTAAAAATACCGTTTTCGTTATTAATGTCTAACAGGTATTGGTTTTTATATAACAAATCCAGTCGCTTTTTTATGTTTTCCAACCCAATGCCCTTTGCTGAAATATTATTGGTATTACTTGTGTTTTCAATTTCAAAATGAATGCTTTTATGATCACAAAACAAGTTTATGTCGATATTTAAAACACCGTTTTTAAGGCTCCCATGTTTAAAGCTATTTTCAATAAAAGGTAATAAAAGCATGGGCGCAATTTTTGTATTTTCTAAAACAGCATCCGTTTTAAAATGGATCTGTAGGGTGTCATTAAAACGCATTTTTTCTAACGCGATATAATCATTAATATGATGTATTTCATCGCTAAGTGCCACGAAAGGCTTATCAGCCTGATATAACAAATAATCTAACAGGTTAGAAAGCTTTAATATCATTTCGGGCGTTTCATCAGCTTTTTTTAGGGCAAATCCATACATGGTATTCAAGGTGTTAAACAGGAAATGCGGATGAATTTGCATTTTTAAATAATTCAGCTCTTGCTCTTTTAATTTAAGTTGGGTCTCTAAAATCTTGGTTTCAAGTTTTTTGGTTTCATCACTGTGCTTCAAATTCAGCTTTAAAATTTTAAATGCGCTAACTAATAGGACCACCATATACACGGCTACAGCAACAAAAATAAGGTTTCTGCTAATGGGTGCCATACCTTCATATTCGAAATTTGAGAGATAAACAAGTCCGTAGAGTACAGAAATAACAATAAGGTAAGCCGAAATGATTACCGTATACATGCTATATAAACCAAACAAATTATAGCGTTTGGTTATTAGATATTCAGGTATTAATTTATAGATAAATACATAGGTAACGGCAATGGTAATGGGCATTAAAAACAATGAGAAAGCCAGCACGTAATTAAAATCGCTACTGTCAAAACCAAAAAAGTAGGTGTAAAATAGCAAGACACCACACCAAAAAATCGTGTGCAGGATAATCTGTCCTAGTTTTTTTAAAATAAATCGCTTTGTAAACATCACTCGATATGAACTACAATAATACTATAAATTTAGAGCGCTTAAAGATTTTGTAGACGAATAACAGGTTTAACAATGGTTTTAACATCCTGTTGTTTTCATGGTAAAACAAGTCATCTGTCGCATTTTAATTTATACCATGTATTTTGGCTATATGTTTGTACCACGTTTAATTAAAACCATGAGTTATGTATGTATTTTCAATAATAGTTTTGAATCCTTTTGTAGACCGGTTTATGGAGGGCGGTCCCGTATTTATGTCCCTTATCCTAATATGCCTTTTACTAGCTTTAGTTTTTGTTGTAATGGGATTTGTTAACCTTAAGGAAGATGTTTTAAAATCGAAAAAGATGTCCAGATTAGCTTCAGATATTAGCATTTTAGGACTGGTGTTTGGTTTTTTAGCCTCTACCATAGGCATGATTTCTGCGTTTGATGCCATCGAATCCATTAGTTCTATAAGCCAAGGCATGATGGCTGGCGGACTTAAGGTCGCATTTTTAACCACTGTATTTGGATGTGTCACGTTTATTTTCCCAAGAATTGGCATCATTATATTAAAGGGCTTACAAAAAAGTTAATATGTTTTAGCGGTTCTTCATCAATCAATTCATCAATCCTAAAAATCTCTTTTTCATGTCATGTATTTGAAGTGGGGATTTTTTTGTTAATAACTGTTGGTAATTACGTACAGGTACGTATTGTTTTTTGGTAAGAAGATTCTAATTTAGCTTAGCGTCTATTATTAATTTGTTAAAATGAAGGCATTTTATTAGAATAACTTACTATCTAAACAAACTATAGTATTAAACAATAATCATATTCAGATTCTAAGTTAGAGTATTTATTGCCTAAAAAAGCCTGAAACAATATGTCTCAGGCTTTATATCTTTAAATGGAGTTATATTTTTTTACTCAATAGTGCACAACTCGCCACCTTCGCGACTTGCTCCACTTATAACTGTAAAGTCACCAAAAATAGCACCTGGCCCTATGGGAACAGAACAACTTGTGTGTATCTTTTGAGCTACTTCGCCATTTACGTAAATTGTAATTTCCGTTCCTAAGGTGCCTTTTTTATCATTACCAACAAAACTAAATGTTCCGCCAGCACTTACATCACCTTCAAAAACAATGGGGTTGATGTCTTCATCATTATCATGACCTTTTTTCTTTTTCTTTTTTTCTTTGGTTTTAACTATGATCGTAGCATCTTGGTCACCGTTATATTGTAATTCCAATTCGGTTACTTTACCTTCACATTCACTACAATCTTCACCAGGGGGTGTTTCCGCAGGACATAATTCGCCACCTTCTCTACTGGCGCCTGTTACAACCGTATAGTCACCAAATATAGCTCCTGGTCCTATTGGTTTAGAACAGCTCGTATGGATTTTTTCGTCTTCAGACCCATTTGCATAGATCGTGATTTCTGTTCCTAATGTCCCTTTGTCATCATTACCAACAAAACTAAATGTTTCACCAGGGTTTACTAAGCCTTCAAAAACAATTGAGCCTTCTTCTTTACCTTTGCCTTTTGTTTTAACTATTAAGTTAGCAGCTTCATCACCATTGTATTGTAATTCTAATTCTGTGACTTTACCTTCACAAGGCTGGCATTCTACTTCAGGACATTCAATACGGAAATTAAAATCAATAACATACAAACGAGCGCCTAGTTCTATAGAACTCCCACAAAGCGCACCACCGTTTCTGCTAGAACCAGCTGTTACAAGGAAATCTCCACCAACATAACCAGGTACTACTTTAGGATCAGAACAGCTTGTATGCATTCTAGTGTTTTCTACACCATTAACGTATACTGTAATTTCGGTTCCTAAAGTTCCTTTATCGTCCTGACCTGTGAATGAAAATTCATCACCTGGTTGCACTGTACCTTCAAAAGCGACTAGACCGTCTTTCTTTTGTACTACTTTAATTGTAGCGGCCGCACCACCATTATATTGTAACGTTAAAGCATTTAATTTACCATCACAATCATTACAATTGGTGGTGGTAGATTCATTTATTTCAGTTAAATATCCCCAAGTACTTAACCCAATGGCTCCAATATTAGAATCATAATTAGCACCACCTGGACCTATATGTGCTCCATAATTCATACCATCTGTATATGGATCAGGTCTTTGTTCTACTGCAAAAGTTCCTGTAGCAACACAGTCACCTTCAGCACTAATAATACTCCTTTGAGAATCTATAACATAAAATCGCATGTCCTCAGAATTTGAAGCATCACCAGCAGTCCCTTCTTTTTTATGTGCCCCTGGTATTCCATTTATCTCGGTAGTGCTCCACTCATCCCAAGACTTTTCATCCTTTAGCCAAACATCTACAGTTACAACACATCCTCCATTTACGGTTGTTCCGCTAATATTAGCGGTTCCATTTTCATATTCCGTAAAAACTAAGTTATTATCTGCATCAGAAGAGAAATAAGTTGATCGATCGAAATAATCTGTACCTCCGTTTTTTGACCACCAGAAATTGGCAGGCTGTTGTCTTGCTCCATACGGAGAACGATCTGCATCAATGACTATACATTCTCGGTATTTAACGTCATCATCATGTCCTTTTTTCTTTTTCTTCTTATCACTAGATGATGAGGACGTTAGCGTTCCTTCTTCTTGAACTTCCAAGAGTTCAGTTTGACATGAAAAGAATAAAAAACAAATTCCAATCATAATTAATACATGTTTCTTCATAATTTTTAAAAGTTAATTTATTGATTAATAGCTTTTCTATTATTAAATAATAGGTGATTACCCAGCAATAATATAAGATTGTAGGCCAAAGTCATAATATTTTAGCTAATCTTGAAAAATTATCGGTAAATGGTTTAAAGTCAGTTTTTTATCGATAATGTGATTTTAAAACAATAATACGATTGATAATTTCTCGATAATTATTTACATATTGCAAATTGAAATTTTTCTCATTGCCAAAAAATAAGGAATGACTATAGACCTAAGAAGTGACACCGTAACAAAACCAACAAAAGCGATGTTGGAAGCCATGATACAAGCTCCAGTTGGGGATGATGTGTTTAGAGAAGACCCCACAATCAATAAATTGGAAGATCGCATGGCACAAATGTTTGGTAAATCTTCGGCTTTATTTTTTCCTAGCGGCACCATGGCAAACCAATCAGCATTAAAGCTGCATACCAACCCTGGAGATCAAGTAATTTGCGATAAGTACGCGCATATTTATAATTATGAATCTGGTGGTGCTTCCTTTAATAGCGGAATCTCATGTAAACTAATTGATGGAGAACAAGGCAAATTCAAAGCAAATCAAGTATTGGAAGCTATTAATCCAGATGCCTATTATTACAGTAAAACGACTTTAGTTGAAATTGAAAACACCACCAATAAAGGCGGTGGGGCCTGTTGGGATTTTAATGAAATTTTAAAAATCAGAAAAATCTGTGATGATAATAATTTAGGATTTCATTTAGATGGCGCCCGTTTATGGAATGCATTGGTGGCCAAAAATGAAACGACATTGCAATATGGAAATGTATTTGACACGATATCAGTCTGTTTAAGTAAGGGACTCGGTTGCCCTATCGGTTCGGTTTTGATAGGAGATGACCCCATTATGCAGAATGCTATTAGAATCAGGAAAATATTTGGCGGAAACATGAGACAAGCTGGCTATTTAGCCGCTGCTGGTCTATATGCCCTAGATCATCATATTGAACGCCTTGCCGAAGACCATAAAAGAGCAAAGGAAATAGGGGATGTGTTAAATGATTTGTCCATCATAAAAACAGTAGAACCCATTGAAACCAACATTGTTATTTTTGAATTGCAAACGCATATTGATGAAACCATTTTCATCCGGAAATTAGCAGACAAAAATATTCGTATTATAGGTATGGGTGGCGGAAAATTAAGAATGGTTACCCATTTAGATTATACGAATATCATGCATGATAAATTACTGACTACTTTAAAACACCTAAATTATTAGTTTTACCAATAGCCAACAACTACTTAAACAAATCCATTCCAGGAATATTGGGCATGCCTTCTTTGGCAACCGCAGCTAATTCTGCTTCATTAATGCTAGTCGCTTTTTCAATAGCCTTATTTAAGGTTAATATCAAATAATCCTCTAATTGTTCCTTGTCTTCTAGTAAATCATCGTCAATACTTATGGATTTTATTTGCCTGTTAGCCGTAAGTGTGATTTTAAGTTTTTCGTCATTACTACTTTGGTCAACTAAAACCGTATCTAAACGCTTTTTTGTGTCTTCAACCTTTTGTTGGGTTTCTTTAAGTTTACCCATCATATTCATCATATCTCCAAACATAATATTATATTTTTTTAATCTCTACAAAGCTATTTAATTTTTCTATTTTTGAAGGCTTTAATGTGAAGAAAATAACGATTTGAAAAAAATAATTCAGGCTCCAAAGGCTACCAAGAAACCAAAAGAACTAAAAATTCATAACGATTTACGAATTGATAATTATTATTGGCTGAATGATAAGGATAATCCCGAGGTGATAGATTATCTAAACGCCGAAAATGATTATACCGAGTCTCTACTGGGGCATACGGAAGCGTTTCAGAAGGATTTGTTTGAAGAAATGAAAGGGAGGATTAAGGAAGATGATGCTACTGTTCCCTACAAACTCAATGGGTATTGGTATTTAACGCGTTATGAAAAAGGAAAGGACTATCCCATATACAGCCGAAAAAAAGAAAGCTTAACAGCACCCGAAGAAGTGTTGTTTGATTGTAACGAGATGGCAAAAAATCATGCCTATTTCAACTTAGGTGGTATCGCCATTAGTCCTGATAATACATTGGCTAGTTTTTCAACAGATACGGTGAGTAGACGTCAATATACTATTCAAATTAAAAATTTGGAAACGGGTGAAATCTATCCTGATAAAATAAAAAATACCACAGGAGCTTCAACATGGGCCAATGACAACAATACGCTCTTTTATACCATGAAGGACGACGTGACTTTACGATCTGAAAAGATATTAAAGCACAAATTGCACACCAATTCAAATGAGGATGTTGTTGTTTTTCACGAAGAGGACGAAACCTTCAACACCTTTGTTTATAAGACAAAGTCGAAGAAATTTATAGTCATTGGATCATCTAGTACTTTGAGTTCAGAATATCGAATTTTAAATGCCAATACGCCAGATGCCGATTTTAAAATCTTTCAGAAACGCACAAAAGATTTAGAATATAGTATTGCACATTACGATGATTCGTTTTACATCATTGCAAATGCTGATGGAGCTACTAATTTCAAGATTCTAAAAACCGATGAGCGGTTAACAGGAAAGAAATATTGGCAGGAATTTATGGCACACAGATCAGGGGTTCTTATTGAGGATATTGAAATTTTTAAGAATTACATGGTTGTGAACGAGCGTGAAAATGGTTTGAATAAACTACGCATCATGAGTTGTAATAAAAAAGAGGATTACTACCTGCCATTCAATTCAGAAACGTATACAGCCTATATCGGTAATAACCCAGATTTTGACAGTGATACGTTGCGGTATGGGTTTAATTCACTCACATCACCAAGTGCCGTATTGGAATATAATTTTAACACAAAAGCCACTGAGGTTAAAAAAGAACAAGAGGTTTTAGGAGGTAAATTCCAAAAAGAGCATTACACCTCAGAACGTATTTGGGCAACAGCCAGAGATGGTGTTAAAGTGCCAATATCTCTGGTTTATAAGAAATCCACAAAATTGGATGGAAGCAGCCCATTGCTGCAATATGCCTATGGATCTTACGGTTCAACCATAGACCCTTCGTTTTCGACCATCCGTTTGAGTCTATTGGATAGAGGGTTTATTTACGCGATAGCACATATTAGAGGCGGGGAGTACCTTGGACGCCATTGGTATGAAAAGGGAAAGTTGCTCACAAAGAAGAACACATTCACCGATTTTATTGATTGTTCAAAACACCTTATTAATTTAAAATACACGTCCACCAATCATCTATACGCTTATGGTGGTTCAGCAGGGGGTCTGTTAATGGGAGCCATTATCAATATGAATCCAGAATTATACCATGGTATTTTAGCGGCTGTACCTTTTGTTGATGTGGTTACAACCATGCTTGACGATACGATTCCTTTAACAACAGGGGAGTATGATGAGTGGGGAAACCCTAACAATAAAGAGTATTATGATTATATGAAATCCTATTCACCCTATGACAACGTAGTAGATAAAGATTATCCGCATATGCTTGTCACGACGGGTTTACATGATTCTCAAGTACAATATTGGGAACCTGTAAAATGGGTGGCTAAACTTCGTGATATGAAAACCGATTCCAATAAACTGTTATTACATACTGATATGGATTCAGGTCATGGTGGCGCTTCTGGACGTTTTGAAAGTTTAAAGGAAGTAGCCATGGAGTATGCGTTTTTACTAGATTTAGAAGGAATTAATGCGTAATAAAAAAAAATGTCTTATTTTTGCGAGGTTTTAAGTTGCAATTATTATTAGTAAATTATTGTAGCTTGTAATAAATATGTATGAAACATAAAAATCAAGTTTTTGATAATGTCTTGGATTTAGTAGGCAATACACCGCTTATTAAGCTTAACAAAATAGCTTCGGAATATAATGGTGATTTCTACGCTAAGGTAGAAGCCTTTAATCCGGGTCACTCTTCAAAAGACAGAATTGCGCTTTACATCATAGAACAGGCAGAAAAAAAAGGTATCCTATCTCCAGGTGATACGATTATAGAAACGACTTCTGGTAACACAGGGTTTAGTATTGCTATGGTGAGTATTATTAAGGGTTATAATTGCGTTTTAGCAGTGAGTTCAAAATCTTCTGCAGATAAAATTGACATGCTCAAAACAATGGGAGCCAAGGTGTATGTTTGTCCTGCTCACGTTAGTGCGGACGATCCTAGATCTTATTATCAGGTAGCAAAGCGTTTACATGAGGATATGAAAGGCTCTGTGTATATTAACCAATATTTCAATGAGCTAAACATTGATGCACATTATAAATCTACGGGCCCGGAAATTTGGAACCAAACAGAGGGAAAAATAACGCATTTAGTGGCGTGTAGTGGTACAGGTGGAACCATATCTGGAACCGCGAAGTACTTAAAGGAGCAAAATCCTGACATTAAAATTATTGGAGTTGATGCTTTCGGATCTGTGATTAAAAAATATCACGAAACTAGAGAGTTTGATGAAAAAGAAATATATCCGTATAGAATTGAAGGATTGGGTAAAAATCTGATTCCTTCTGCTACAGATTTTGATGTTATCGACGATTTTGTGAAGGTGACTGATGAGGATAGTGCACACACAGCTAGAGCTATCGCTAAATCTGAAGGTTTATTTGTAGGCTACACTTCGGGAGCTGCCATGCAAGCTATTAAGCAACTAGGTGAGCAAGATTACTTTAAAAAAGGAGATCATGTAGTCATCATTTTTCCTGACCATGGGTCACGCTACATGAGTAAAATTTATAGCGATAAATGGATGAACGAACAAGGCTTCTTTGATAGCATTAACGAGGCTGCTGCTGAAAATATTCAGTATATAAAATAGATATAAAACACACTATATAAAAGAGATAACAATTGTTAAAATAGCAATTTGTTATCTCTTTTTTTATTTTATAAATAATTGAGCGCCAAAAATTATGCTCAAACCATTTAAATATTTAATTTTGCACAACTAACTAAGGACTAAACGCTTTCATGAAATCCGCATAAACACGCCTATTTAGTGTTTATGTTTTTCCTAAAAAGCAACTACCTTACTGTAGTTATGTCTTAAAATAATAGCAATACATTTATAATAGATGAAAGATTTATTTGAGAAGATTTATAAAGATAAGGGACCATTAGGAAAATGGGCATCTCAAGCTGAGGGGTATTTTGTTTTTCCAAAATTAGAAGGAGAAATTTCTAATCGTATGAAATTTCAAGGAAAGGATGTCATTACTTGGAGTATCAATGATTATTTGGGATTGGCAAATCATCCTGAAGTTCGTAAAGTGGATGCTGAAGCGGCAGCACAATATGGTTCGGCTTACCCAATGGGAGCACGAATGATGTCCGGGCATACAGATTTGCATGAGAAACTTCAAAATGAGTTAGCGGCTTTCGTTAGTAAGGAGGCAGCATACTTATTAAATTTTGGCTACCAGGGTATTTTATCTACAATTGACGCTTTAGTTGGTAAGGATGATATTATCGTTTATGATGTTGATGCACATGCCTGTATTATTGATGGTGTTCGTTTGCACATGGGTAAGCGATTTACATATAAACATAACGATATTGTAAGTTTAGAGAAAAACCTAGAACGTGCTACAAAAATGGCAGAACAAACAGGAGGTGGTATTTTAGTCATCTCTGAAGGCGTTTTTGGAATGCGAGGCGAACAAGGTCGATTAAAAGAAATTGTTGACTTAAAAAAGAAATATAATTTCAGGTTTTTAGTTGATGATGCTCATGGTTTTGGGACATTGGGAAAAACTGGCGCTGGTGCAGGTGAGGAGCAAGGTGTTCAAGATGGTATTGATGTATATTTTGCAACATTTGCAAAATCAATGGCGAGTACCGGAGCCTTCATTGCTGCAGATCAAGAAATTATTGATTACTTAAAATATAATTTACGTTCGCAGATGTTTGCAAAATCTTTGCAAATGCAATTAACCGTAGGGGCTTTAAAGCGTTTAGAAATGCTTAAAACCATGCCAGAACTTAAAGAGAATCTTTGGAAAATTGTTAATGCCTTGCAATCTGGTTTAAAAGCACGTGGATTTGATATTGGAACTACACAAAGTTGTGTGACCCCAGTATATTTAAAAGGTAGTATTCCTGAGGCTATGGCTTTAGTTAGAGACCTGCGTGAAAATTATGGAATATTCTGTTCTATAGTGGTTTATCCTGTAATACCTAAAGGTTTAATTCTATTGAGAATGATACCTACAGCCACACATACCTTACAAGATGTTGAAGAAACTCTAGACGCTTTTGATGCGATTAGAGACCGATTGGACAACGGAACATACAAGCGTCTTTCAGCAGCAGTAATGGCGGCTATGGGCGAATAAGAATTTTATCAAATGCATAAAGAAAATCCGATTCATATGAATCGGATTTTCTTTATGCAATATCTTTTCGAAATGTTTTTCTGCGTTTGTAAACTACGGGAAAGAAATGTTTCCAAATTTGATGGATGGCCGTGTTATCTTCCAATTCTGGAGTTCGAAAGCATGTTTCAATACCTTTTTCTTTAAATTTGTTATAATACTCATTAAAGATAACTGCATGAACCCCTTTGTTTTGATAATCTGGGTGTATTCCTATTAAATAAAAAATAACGTCTTTACTATGTTTTTTGGCGTGCATGATATGGCTGAATCCAAATGGAAATAATTTGCCGTTAATTTTTTGCAAGGCTTTTGAGAAAGCAGGCATAACAATAGCAAAGCCAACCATATTGTCATTTTTGTCTACAACAAATTTGATGTATTCCGGGTTCACAAAACTTATAAACTTCTTTTTAAAGTATTCTTTTTGAACATCATTTATCGCTACAAAAGAGGATAGAGAGGCATAACTTTCGTTAAATAAATCAAACATTTTGTCAGCATAAGGCATGACCTCCTCCGTTTTAGTGAGTTTGAGCGCTTTAAGCTGGTAGCGTCTTTTGATGAGTTCTTGGGCTTTAAAAAAGAATTCTGGCTTTACATTTTCAAAGGGAAACTTGCTTTCTGAATAAGATTTTTCTACAACATATCCGGCTGCCTCATAATGCTTGACGTAATATGGATGGTTGTACCACGTAACCATTGGAGCTATAGAGTCAAAACCTTCTGTCATCACGCCGACTTTGTCTAAATTAGAAAAGCCAACAGGTCCTTCTGTAAAATCTAAATTATGGGCTTTACCAATTTTTTCGATTTCTTTAAAAAGAGCTTGCGATACACTTAAATCATCAACAAAATCAAACCAACCAAAACGCATTTTTTTTTGATTCTGGTTCTTTACTTCTAGCCAGTTGATTATGGCAGCAATTCTTCCAACAATTTCATTGCCTTTATAGGCTAAAAACAAACGGGCATCAGCATCGTTAAATACAGGGTTTTCTTTTTTACTGAATGTTTTCATTTCCTGACTGATAATAGGAGGAACCCAGTATTTTGAATCTTTGTAAAGTTTAAAAGGAAATTTTACAAAGGCTTTTAAATCCCTTTTGGATTTAACTTCTTCTATTTTAATCATATAACTGCTAAGAGATTTGATTGGTTAGTCATCAAAATCATTGTCTTTTCTTTTTCTTTTTTTCTTTGTGTCGCCATCTTGTGAAAGATCATCATCACTTTTTCGTTTTCTTTTTTTTGATTTCGATTGTTTTTTGCCATCTAATTCAAAGGGATTTGAGCCTTTTTCCACCTTATCTTTATGAAAATCCAGACGATAAGACATGCCAAAATTAACACTTAATACCGACGGCGTATCTTTCGTGTTGAAAGTAAGCGCCGTATCTAATTGAAAATCTTGCCCCCATAAATAAGCGCCCCCAAATCTAAATAAATTATCTGCGTAAAAATCGCTTTGGATGCCTTGAGTTTCACCAAAAATAACCCACTTAGGGCTAAAGGAATGTGTTAATGTTAAAATATACTGAAAGTCCGATTGATCTGTACCAATTCTATCTTTAATTAAATTCATAACAAAAACCCAACCGCCAGCAAAATTATTTTGAGTGGCAACCATCACCTTAGGACTAAAACCTTCAATAGCCGGAGCGGTATAAGGATTATCCTTAGTATCATAATTCCCTCCAACATAGACGGCTACTGCAGGAATTAAAGAACTCCATTTAAAGCTATGGTTGGCTTTCCAGCTATATAAGTTGGGTTTATCGTTCTCTGGACTTTTGTACGGATCGTAAACTAAGTATTTTGCGCCAACTGCAATGGTTTTGAAATTTGAACGTTTATCTTCTGCTGAAAGGTTAGAAGAAAAGGTCTTTGTATCATTCTGGTAGGTTCCTTCAATATTTAACTCCAACTGTTCAAAAAATAAACCATAACGTACTGCAAAATCGGCTCCAAAACCAGAAACTTCATAAGGAATAGCGGGTGTTCGTTCTTCTTTTATTATATATGGTCCCACTTCAAATTGGGCAACACCGGTACCTACGGAAAACGCACTACGCGATACACCTGGTCTATTAGAATTTATAACATCGGTGTATTGGCTAAAGGCATTTGTAGCCATTAAACTCATTAATACAATTAAGGTAGATTTGATTGGGTTCATAGTCAACATATTGTATCATTATCTATTAAAGCGAACTAATTCGATTATTAAACACCTTTTTAAAGGTTCTCAAATATAGATATTTTATACTTTTTTTATCATTTTTGAGCGTTTTTTAAATTTTTAGATTTGTATTTTTACAAAAAAAATAGATTTATGCTACAATATGCATCTGTAACTGGATTTGTTAGAACTATTCTTATTCTTCTTCTAGTTTATTTTGGTATTAAAATTTTGGCTAGGTTATTTACACCTTTTCTTGTGAAATTTGTCGCCAAAAAAGCGGAACAGCGCTTTGGTGGCCAATTTCAAGGGCAATCTAAACCCAAACAGCCTATGAACGAGGGGGAAGTGACCATTGATAAAGTGCCAAAAACAAAGGCTTCTAATAAAAATGTTGGCGATTACGTGGATTACGAAGAAATTGAATAAGCCATACATCAATTAAATTAGTTTATAATCGGGATAGCTATTCTACAAGGATTAAAAAATTATGATTATTTTCACAATCATGGTTTCTAAAATATTTTCATGCAATTTTCAATAAAAAAAGTGCTTCCGCATTTATTAGTTCTAGTAGGGTTTGTCATCTTGTCATTGGCCTATTTTAGTCCTGTTTTGCAGGGTAAAAAAATTGATCAAAGCGATATTAGACAATACATTGGAATGTCTAAATTGCAAAAGGACTTTAAAGCTCAAACTGGTAAAGAAACCTATTGGACAGACAGTGCTTTTTCTGGCATGCCCACTTATCAACTTGGCGCAAAATATCCACATAATTACATTAAAAAACTAGATTTATCGCTTCGTTTTTTACCAAGACCTGCAGACTATTTATTTCTATATTTGCTGAGTTTCTATATTTTATTGCTGGTTTTAAAAGTCGATTTCAAATTAGCGGCTTTAGGCGCTTTGGCTTTCGGATTTTCAACCTATCTAATTATTATTTTGGGCGTCGGCCATAATAGCAAAGCCCATGCGATAGCATATATGCCCTTGGTTTTAAGCGGAATTCTGCTAGTTTTTCAGAAAAAGTATATTTCAGGATTTCTATTAACTTGTGTTGCCATGGCTTTAGAGCTTGTCGCCAATCATTTTCAAATGACCTATTATTTAATGTTTTTGGTCATAGTAGTTGGCATTGTATATTTAATTGATGCTTATAGAAAGAAGGTGTTGCCACATTATTTTAAGTCCGTTGGTATTTTAATGACAGCTGTTTTGCTTTCAATAGCTCTAAATGCAACAAATATCTTGGCTACTAACGAGTATGTAAAAGAGAGTAAACGAAGTAAAAGTGAACTCACCATAAATCCTGATGGTTCACCAAAAGAAATAACTTCTGGTTTAGATAGGGATTATATCACGCAGTTTAGTTACGGTATTGCTGAAACTTTTAACCTGTTCATCCCTCGATTTATGGGAGGAGGTAATGGGGAGAACCTTGGCAAAGATTCGGCGACCTACGACGCTTTTAGAAAACTGGGAGCAACCACCACCCAAGCACTGGAAGAGTCTAAGCGTGCGCCTATGTATTGGGGAGACCAACCCATAGTTGAAGCCCCCGCTTATGTTGGATCCGTAATCTTATTTCTTTTTGTATTTGCGCTGTTTTTGGTTAAAGGCAGATTAAAATGGTGGATTGTGGGTGGAACTATACTATCATTGTTGCTATCCTACGGAAAGAACTTCGGGATATTAACAGACTTTTTTATAGATTATGTCCCGTTGTATAACAAATTTAGAGCGGTAAGCTCCATTCAGGTCATTTTAGAATTATGTATCCCGTTATTGGCAATTTTTGGTTTGGTCAGATTGTTCAATGATTTTGAGAAAACTGAAGAAAAAATAAAGGCTTTAAAATATGCCGTAGGAATAACAGGTGGAATTGCGGTAATCTTTTTATTATTTAAAACATCGTTATTTGATTTCGTTGGTGTTAGCGATGGCTTTTATCGTCAAAATTACGGACAGGATTTTGTTGATGCCTTAAAGTCTGATAGACAATCCATTTTCACGTCAGATACCCTAAGAAGTTTAGCATTAGTCTTACTTTCCGCAGGAGTAGTCTTCGGTTTCTTAAAAGGTAAATTAAAAGAAACTGCCGTTGTTTTGCTTTTTGCAGCCCTTATCTTATTTGATTTAGTAGGTGTTGATAAACGTTATGTGAATAATGATGATTTTGTTTCGGCCATAAAAGTGAATAAACCATTTCAAGCCAATGCCGTTGACCAAGAAATTTTAAAAGACACCACTTATTATAGGGTTTTCGACTTAGTGTCGGGGCCATCAAAGCCATCCTATTTCCATAAGTCATTAAACGGTTATAATGCAGCAGAATTAAAAAATTACAGTGAAATATTCGATTTTTATATTTCTAGAAATAATATGAACGTTTTAAATATGCTTAATACCAAGTATATTATTGCTCAAGATGAAAAAGGGACTATGTTTCCTTATGTGAATGAAGAAGCCAACGGAAATGCATGGCTAGTAAAGCATCTTAAAGTGGTAGAAACTGCCAATGATGAAATTTTAGCTTTAGATAGTTTAGATAATAAACATACGGCGCTTATTCGAAAGGATCTGTTTAATAACGAAAAGTTAAAATCCAACTACCAATTGGATTCTTTGGCGACAATTAATTTAGTAGAGCATCAGCCGAATTATCTTAAATATAAAAGCACGAATGCTAAGGACGGATTTGCTGTATTTTCTGAAATTCACTATGGTAACGGCTGGAAAACATATATAGATGGCAACAAAACGGATCATCTTAGGGTGAATTATACATTAAGAGGCATGCAGATACCGAAAGGAAATCATACCATAGAATTTAGGTTTGATCCTGATGTTGTGAAAACAGGAAGTACTATCGCGTTGGCGAGTTCGGTATTGTTTGGACTATTACTTCTGGCAGGATTGCTTTTTGAATTTAAGAAGAAGTAGCCGAGTATTGATGTGCACTCCAATAATTATCGAGAAGGGATTTATTATAAAATAACTTTCCATTGGAGCATGTTGCTCCTTTGAAAGCATGATAAAAATGGCAAAAAAAAAAGTACTCATTGTTACCTATTATTGGCCTCCCGCTGGAGGTCCGGGAGTACAGCGCTGGCTAAAATTCGTTAAATATTTACCAGAGTTTAACATTCATCCTGTGGTGTATGTGCCTGAAAATCCAACGTATCCCATAGTAGACAAAAGTCTTCAATCTGAAATACCGAATGAAGTTACTGTTATAAAACAGCCTATTAAAGAACCTTATAAACTGGCCAAATTTTTATCAAAAAAATCATCAAAAACCATTAGTAAGGGTATTATTTCAGAGCGCAAGAAGCAAGGTTTTTTTGAAAAAGCCTTGTTATTTATCCGTGGTAACTTCTTTATTCCAGATGCACGTATCGCTTGGGTAAAACCATCCATCGCATATCTTTCCGAATATATTAAAAATGAAAATATTCAAACCGTAATTACAACGGGTCCTCCACACAGCCTGCATTTAATAGGATTAGGGCTTAAGCGCAGACTTGATATCAAATGGATAGCAGACTTTAGAGATCCATGGACTACCATTGGCTATCATAAAAAATTAAAACTTGCCAAGCGCAATCAAAAGCAACATAAGCTACTGGAACACGAGGTGCTAAATAGCGCAGATACCGTGATTGTAACCAGTGCTGTGACAAAAAAGGAATTTCAAAGAATCACATCAAAACCGATACAGGTTATTACAAATGGTTATGATGTTTCACTAAATTTACAACTTCCTTTAGATTCTAAATTTACATTATCCCATATTGGATCTCTTTTATCAGGAAGAAACCCAAAAATATTATGGCAGGTTTTGAAAGAACTGATTGAAGAGCAACGGGATTTTTCTAACGACTTTCAATTGAATCTGGTGGGTGTTGTTAGTCACGATGTTCTTAATACCATGAAAGAATATAATTTAACTAATCATATAAATGAGGTGGATTATATATCTCACAAAGAGTCTATTATGTTTCAAAAAAAATCACAAGTATTGCTTCTTATTGAAATTGATTCAGAAGACACATCTTGCATCATTCCAGGTAAGTTGTTTGAGTATATGGTTTCTAACAGACCTATTATTGCTTTAGGGCCAAAAGGTTCTGATGTGGCGAATATTTTGAAAGAGACCAATACCGGGAACTACTTTTTTTATGATGATTATGCGTCGTTAAAATCCACTATATTTGATCACTATCAAGCTTATAAAGAAAGTAAATTACAGTCACACCCGATTGGTTTGCAAAAATATAGTAGAAAATCGCTCACCGAATCCTTATCTAAACTTATATAATGGGCATTGTAATTGCACAATCATTCAAAAACACGGTAACTACCTACACGGGTTTTGTTATTGGCGCAATTAACACCTTATTTCTTTATACCGAATTTCTTTCAGATGAATATTACGGTTTGGTTGGTTATGTGCTATCTACCGCAAATATTATGATGCCACTTATGGCTTTTGGAGTCCATAATACTTTAGTAAAGTTTTATTCTACTTTTAAAACGCGGGTTTCTGTAAACAGCTTTTTAACGCTTATGTTGTTTTTGCCTTTATTAATTATCATTCCTGTAAGTCTTATCGGTTACACTGCCTATGGTACCATTGCCGATTTTTTAGCCAAGGAAAACCCCATTATTAAAGGCTATTTGTGGCACATAATTATTACTGCTGCAGCTTTGGCGTATTTTGAAGTATTTTTTGCCTGGGCCAAAGTGCAAATGCAAACGGTGTTTGGTAATTTTATGAAAGAAGTGTTTCATAGAGTAGGAGTAACAGTTCTTTTGTTTTGTGTTTTTTATAACTTTATAGATGTGCATCAATTCATTCAAGGCTTGGTTGGGGTTTATGTGATTAGAATGTTGGTGATGATGCTTTATGGCTTTAGTATCAAACTACCTTTGATAACGCTTAAAAGGGTGCCAGGTCTACATGATATTTTAAAATATTCGTCGTTAATAATTTTAGCAGGATCTATTGCCACTATTTTTTTGGATATTGATAAGTTTATGCTAGGGTTCTACATCCCTATTGAGGAAGTGGCCTACTACAATGTTGCCATTTTTATAGCTACAGTAATTGCAGTTCCGCAGCGGTCCATGCATCAAATTTTATTACCGCTTTCAGCAGAATTGCTAAATAATAAAGATTATAAAGGCTTAAAAGAACTGTATCAAAAAAGTTCGCTGAATCTATTTATTGTAAGCGGTTTTATCTTCTTACTTATTGTTCTTAATATTAACCAGCTATACGAGATTATTCCTGAAGAATTTAGTTACGGTATTTTTGTTGTTTTCGTTATCAGTCTCGCTAAACTGTATGACGCTATTTTAGGTAACAATAATGCCATTTTATTTAATAGTGATTATTATAGGGTGGTGCTTATGTTAGGGCTTGTACTTGTGTTAATAACCATAGTTTTGAATATTGTTTTTATTCCGCTTTATGGTCTGAATGGAGCGGCTTTTGCCACGTTTTTGGCTATTTTTATTTATAATACCATAAAACTGATATTTATTAAAAAGAAATTCAGCATGCTGCCCTTTAGTAATGCGACATTTAAAGTAGGAGGGGTGATTATATTGAGTTTTGTATTGTTCTATTTTTGGGATTTTTCGTTTAACCCCATTTTGAATATCATCATTAAATCTGTATTAATAGCTGCGTTATACGGATTCATTGTGTATTACTTTAAATTTTCAGAAGATGTTTCAAAAATTATAAATAGAATTTTAAATAGGAATTAATACCAATTTCATTTTGTAATTGGTACAAAAGAGAAAACCCCACGATGCTGCTTTGAGGCATACATGTCGCGGGGCTTTCCAAACTAACCAACCAAACTTTTTATGATCGTCTCTTTCTTGAAGTCGATTTTATATTTTTACTAGATTTACTTCTACTTTTTGTGGCCTGTGGTCTGTTTTGCGTTTTTCTAGATACAGTTCGTTGTGCTGTTCTAGGTTTGCTAGGTGCAGATCTTTGGGTAACTTGCTTCGGCGATCTAGTACTATTACTTTTATTGTATGTACGTTGATTTGAGCTGTTCGGTTTACGTGTAACCGCTTTTCTATCTCTACTAACGTTATTGGTACGGTTGCCATTCGTTTGAGGTCTAGAATTTTTATTTACAGTTCTTTGATTTCTATTCGTATTGTCAACACGTGTATTTGGTCTAGCACCTCTTTTAGCAATAGCTTTATTATCTCTTCGGTTAATAGTTCTATTGCCTGTTTGAGAGTTTTGTCTTGCACTTCTATTTATAGTATTGTTATTACCGCGCTTTTGTACATTTCTATTTCCATCAGTTCTGCTAACATTTCTATTTCCATCAGCTCTATTAACAGTTCTACCAGCATCGTTTCTAGATACTTTTCTGTTAGATATAGCATTGTCTCTTCTTACATTTCTTGACTGTGCTATATGTCTTCTAGAGCTTGCTTGTTTATTAATACGTGTTCTATTTTTTGAGCTTCTATTAACTGTAGCATAACCTCTATTCTTTTGAATTTTATAACCTCTTCTGCTAGCAACAGATGTTCGTGGTCTGTAATTGTTATAGAAAGGTCTATTGTAAACATAACGTACCGGGTTGTAGTATTGTCTGTAAGGTCTATTAAATACCACACGGAAATTAATTGATGGTATACTGTAATAATTATGCCATGGTCTGTAGATATATCCTCTGTTGTATACGTTTATAAAGCCAGAATGGTGAGAATACCTGTTATACCTATCGTAATGCACATATAAACCACCTACACGAGATACATACCCGTAGTTATTGTAATTAATGTTTACATTTCCAGCTTGGGAAATACGCCCATAATAGTCATAATAAATAGGAGTATTTTCAATTTGAATAATAGCGCCGAACTCATCATACTGCACATAAGCATTATAATCATAACCTGAGTTAAAACTCAAATTTAAGTTTGGTGAGCCTACGGAAACATTTACGTTAGGGCCGTATTGTTGCATCACAAAATCAAACTGTCCATCGGGGAAAACCGAAAATTCAATACCGTCTTCAACAAATATGAAAGAATTCCCATAACCTCTGTTAAATGTCGTTGTTGCATTTGTTTCGGTTTTGGTTGTCGTTGCGTTAACAGTATATCCTGTAAGGACTAAACCTGCTAATAAAAATATAAATTTTTTACTCACGCCATTTAATTTGTTTAAGTGTTCGCGAAATTTATTTGAAATTTTCATAATTGTGAGTTTTAATACTGAACTAGATCCAGTGATTCGTTTTCAGCTAGGTAATTACAAACAGCGTGCCAAAAAACCTGAATGAGGTTTAACTGACTGAAAATCAATATAAAATAATTAATTTTGGATTTTACACTACCTAAAATGTATAATACTCTATAGAAGAACATTTTCGAATTGACGAATTTCTAAAATAAATTACGTCCATTAAAAAACCTCTAAAGCATATATCGCTCTAGAGGTTTTAATCAAATAACAAAAACTAAACTAATGTTTCTTCTTTTTATGTTTTTTTACTTTACCGTTTTGTTTATAGTAGTAAGTATCATCATCATATCTATCATGGTGTCGTTCCTTGCCATATTTTTCATGCTTGCCAAAGGTGTGCTGTACGTTACAACCAGTTACCCCGCAAATATTGCAATATGTATCATCATAGTTGTTCACATGGCCACGTAAATCCATGATTTCTCCCCATTTGTTATATTTTACATGTAAACCACCTACATGACTCACAGTGCCTTTGCCACGTTTATAATCAATAAAAACAGAACCTATTCTGCTTATATTCCCGATACGGTTATAGTTTAAATACACACTACCAATACGTCTTATTTTGCCGTATCGATCACGAGAGATGGATACATCCCTTGGAGTTCTTGCACGGGTATTTGTGTAGTGCACTGTAGCTCGTGGTCCGTGATAAGTTGCATTGATTGTGCTTCGTTTAGAACGACGATTTTTATAAAACACGTCATCATAAAATGGCATGTTATAATTGGTGTTAAAATCAAAACTGCCGTCGGGAAAAATTAAAAACTCCACATCGCGCTCTACAAACATAATAGGTTGCACATAACGATAGCGATTTGTAATATCTAAATTAGTTCCTTGTTTTTCAGATGTTATATCTGATGCTGATACAGTGGTTAAACTCATTAACACGCCTGTAATTAAAAGTACTATTCTTTTCATAGTATTAGGGTTTTAGATTTTGCCTACTCTTTAGCTTTTCGGCTTACGCTATTGGGTAATGACTTTTCAATATGCGTGCCAAATATTTAATTGATTGAATCATAAGCGTTTATATGATCGATATGTTTTGTTGAAATCAATAATCTTTAAAATTTCAAGTTGTCATGTTTATTTCAAGAAAGAAAACAGCCTGCTTAGGTTCTAAATAATTACTACATTTATACAAACCAATTCCTAGCCAATGGAAGACCAACCAGAAACATGTAAAAATTGCGAAAAAACCTTTGATGAAAGTTTTGAGTTTTGTCCGTACTGTGGGCAGAAATCAAAAGATGAATTGACTCTGGGTGTTTTATTTTATAATACCATTAGTAATTATTTTTCCTTTGATGCACGTTTTTTTAAAAGCTTTATTCCTTTAATGTTCAAACCTGGCGTTTTAGCAAAACGCTTTATAGAGGGTAAGCGATTATTGTACTTGCATCCTGCTCAAATGTATTTGTTCATTTCAGTTGTATTTTTCTTTTTATTGTCTGTAACCGTGGTGAGGGATCAGGTTAAGGATTTAGATGCCAATTTAAAAAGGACTTTGGTAAAGCCTTTAATTTCAGACAGCACAAAAGTCAGGGCACAAGCTGCCATAGATTCTCTTGAGTTAGATAGTATTTTGCAACCTTTAAGGCAAAAAGGAATTCCAGGAGTGAACACTGCCGATGTTAGAGCGCTCGATTCAATAATTAAATTGAATGTAAAAAAGACAGATGGGAACGATATAAGTTTTGATTTTAATGAAAAAAAAGTGGATTCGCTAATTGCTATAAATGCTACAGATGATGAAATCTTAAAGGGTATGGGTATGCATGCAGAGGCAGGCCGCTTTAAAAGAAAATTATACACCCAAGCATTAAAATTTTATAAGCAGCGTAATGGCGGACAAATTTTAAAAGCGGTCTACGATACGATTCCTATTGCGCTTTTCGTGCTATTACCAATTTTTGCATTGATTTTAAAATTGTTATTTTACAGAAGGGGTCTTTATGCCCACCATTTGGTGTTTAGCTTTTATTTCTTTTCGTTTTTATTTACCGTGTTTAGTATAATTCTTGTTTTTAATAATTTTTGGGAAGTGCCAGATTGGATTGATTGGCTCATAGTAGTATCTACTTTTATTTACTTATTCATCGCCATTAAACACTTTTACCAACAGGGCTGGTTTGTTAGTTTTTTTAAAACTAGTGTCGCTACTATTTTTTATATGAGTTTTGTTATACCCATAGCTGTAATTATAGTTGGCTTTATAAGTTTTTTATATTACTAAGTGCAGTGAAAAGGAGAGAAGATCAAAAAAACTCAAGTTATTTGAATATTGAAACTATCGAAAAAACATAAATTTTAGCAAATAAACGCATGGATTAATACTTCAGACTAGAGCTTGTCTTTTAAATATTTTGCAGTTTCTGAAGCTTCTACATTAATAATATGTTCTGGAGTTCCCGAAGCCACTAAATAACCGCCGCTTATACCTCCGGTAGGACCCAAATCGATAATATAATCTGCACATTTTATTAAGTCTAAATTGTGCTCTACAACAATGATGGAATGTCCTTTGGCTATTAATGCATTAAACGATTTTAATAATTTTTGAATGTCATGAAAGTGTAAACCTGTGGTGGGCTCATCAAAAATAAATAGTGCTTTATCCTTAGTATTTCCTTTACCAAGAAAAGAAGCCAGTTTAATACGCTGCGCCTCACCGCCAGAAAGGGTAGAGGAGCTTTGACCTAAAGTGACGTAGCCCAAACCAACATCTTGAAGTGGTTGTAATTTAGTCTTGATTTTAGTTTGATTTTCTGTTTCGAAGAATGTTATGGCATCATCAATAGTTAAATTTAAAATATCATCAATATTTTTCTCACCAAAAGTGACTTCGAGGACTTCTTTTTTAAAACGTTTACCTTTACAAGTTTCACATTCTAAATGCACATCGGCCATAAATTGCATTTCAATAGTTACTTCACCTTCGCCTTTGCAAGTCTCACAACGTCCGCCATCTACATTAAATGAAAAATGTTTGGGCTGATAATTTCTAATGTTGCTTAATTTTTGTTTCGAAAATAAAGCTCTGATATCATCATAAGCCTTGATATAGGTTACTGGATTGGAACGAGACGACCGACCGATAGGATTCTGATCTACAAATTCAATGTGTTTGATGTTACTAAAATTACCGTCCAAACTTGTGAACTGCCCTGGCTTATCTCCAAAATCAGTTAGTTTTTTCTGTAAGGCTGGAAATAAGATCTTTTTAACGAGTGTGCTTTTTCCGCTTCCTGAAACACCTGTAATAACAGTGAGCATCCCTAATGGAAATCTAACATCGATATTTTTTAAATTATGTTCACGAGCGCCTTTAATATCTACAAAATACTTCGATTCACGACGTGTTTTGGGCACTTCAATTTTTAAGGTTTCATTTAAATATTGTGCCGTCAATGAATTTGATGCTAAAATATCAGCATAAGTACCATTGGCAACCACATGGCCTCCTAGAGTCCCAGCTTCTGGACCTATATCTATAATATCATCGGCAGCCTTCATAATATCTTCATCGTGTTCTACAACGATGACCGTGTTTCCTAAATCCCGTAATGCTTTTAATACCACGATCAAACGTTCGGTGTCTTTAGGATGCAAACCAATACTAGGCTCATCGAGGATATACATGGAGCCTACCAAGCTACTGCCCAATGAGGTTGCTAAATTAATACGTTGGCTCTCACCTCCTGATAGGGTATTGGATTTTCTGTTAAGCGTTAAATAATTTAATCCGACATTGGCTGAAAATGATAACCTATTATTGATTTCTTTTAAAAGGCGGTTGGAAATTTTGGTGTCGTGATCGTTTAATTCCAATTGCTTAAAAAAGCTAGTTAAAGTATCCAAGGGCATTTCCACTAAATCTGTAATCGTAGCACCACCAATTTTTACATAATTAGCCTCAATACGTAAACGTTTACCACCACAGGTTTTACATCTTGTCTTGCCGCGATAGCGAGATAACATCACTCTATTTTGAATTTTATAAGCCTTGGCTTCTAATTCAGCAAAAAACGAATGTAATCCTTCAAAATGTTTATTCCCGTTCCATATCAATTGTTTCTGCGCCTCACTTAATTCAAAATAAGGCTTGTGAACAGGGAAATCGAATTTATGTGCATTGTTAATTAATTGATCTTTATACCAACTCATACTCTCACCGCGCCATGGAAAAATCGCGTTTTCGTAAACTGATAATCCAGTGTTTGGAATCACCAAATCATCATCAATACCAATAATATCACCGTAGCCCTCGCATTTAGGGCATGCACCATAAGGGTTATTAAAACTGAATAGATGCACATTAGGTTCTAAAAATGTGATGCCATCCAATTCGAATTTATTACTGAATTGACGCTGCTCATTATCTGTAAGTGTTTCTATAATGCATGCTCCATTACCTTCAAAAAAAGCAGTTTGAACAGCATCTGCCAAACGATTTTGAAAATCTTCCTCGTGCTTTATAATGATGCGATCCACCACTAAAAACACGTCTTCTTTATCTTTTATTTGCGCTTCATCAATTCTTAAAACCTCATTTTTTACTTTAATTCTTGCATACCCTTGTTGTTGTAGCGCTTTAAGTTTATCTGTAATAGCTCTGCCTTCTTCCAAATGAATAGGAGCGAGGAGTAACAGTTTCTCACGCTCTGGAAAGGTTTTTAAGTAATTAAGTACATCACTCACAGTGTCCTTTTTAACTTCAAGACCAGAAACAGGAGAATAGGTTTTACCAATTCTAGCGAATAACAACTTTAAATAATCATAAATTTCTGTGGTTGTTCCAACGGTTGAGCGTGGATTAGTGGAATTCACTTTTTGCTCAATAGCTATTGCTGGTGCAATCCCTTTAATATAATCTACTTTCGGTTTGTTGAGTCTCCCTAAAAACTGGCGGGCATAACTGGACAAGCTTTCCACATAGCGTCTTTGCCCTTCTGCATACAGGGTGTCGAAAGCCAAACTTGATTTTCCTGAACCCGATAATCCTGTTATAACTACAAGTTTGTTTCTTGGAATAACCACATCGATATTTTTTAAATTGTGCAATTTTGCACCTTTAATGATGATGTTTTCTTTAGGGTTTACTTCTGAAAGCTTAGGATACATAGGCGTAAAAGGGAATAATTTTGCAAAGATACTATAAGTATTTTATCTATGTTAAGTTTTTAAGAGGCATTATAAGGGCGCGTTGAGCTTTGATACCCCTATCTGTTTTTCAACATAATTTTAACACATTTTTATAATAGAATTGATTGCCATACGTAAAATAAAATTTAAAAAACTGCGTTTATTTTTGCTTTTTAGGAATGATTGTTGTTATATTTGATTCATCAATTAAAATAAAAAAGCACTCTCGCCTATAGCATAATATTACTTTTAAACTTTAAACCCCAAGCAAAGAAGCCCTCTTCTATGCACTAAAAGTAATGATTATGCAACACAAACTTATTACAGATGCTACATTAGTGAGCAACTACATCCAAGGCGATGAACGTGCTTTAGAGATGCTTATTAAAAGACATAAGCAGAAAATTTATAGTTTTATTTATTCAAAAGTTTATGATAGAGACGTTGCTGAAGACATTTTTCAGGATACCTTTATTAAAGTCATTCGCACACTTAAACGTGGTGCTTATAATGAGGAAGGTAAGTTTTTACCATGGGTTATGCGAATTTCCCATAATCTCGTCATTGATTTCTTTAGAAAAAACAGTCGCATGCCAAAATTTGACAATTCGGGTGAGTTTAGCATCTTCTCTGTACTAAGTGATTCCAGTTTAAATGCTGAAAAAACAATCATTAAAGAACAGGTTGAAAGTGACGTGAGACGTTTGGTTGACGAATTGCCTGCAGACCAAAAAGAGGTGCTTATGATGCGTATGTATAAGGACATGAGTTTTAAGGAAATATCGGAGAGAACCGGTGTTAGTATTAATACGGCTCTGGGCAGAATGCGATATGCGCTTATTAATTTAAGAAAGATTATAGATAAACACAATATAATTTTAACCAATTAAACAATAAAGTAAATAGTGCCACGTTTATAGGATATAATCAACCTAAAAACCATTGAAATGGCAAAACTTTACCCTGAAAATTCTATTAAAAAATCAACAGATCTTGAACCGACAGAAGAAACGGTCAATTTTCTTCTAAGTTACTCTAAGGCTTTAAGTGTTATAAATTGTAATAAAATGAAGTTTGAAGCGCTTCTAAACTAAGTTTTCAAAAAGTCCTAATTAGTCATTAGGACTTTTTCATTTTATAGTCTTTTAAAACAGTTTGTCTTCCAATTGTTTTTGTGATGACGTCCTTTTCTAAATTCCATCCTCGCGCTGGGGAGTATTGCCGACCATACCAAATTATTTGCAAATGTAAATCGTTCCATAGTTCCTTGGGGAATAATCGTTTGGCATCTTTTTCTGTTTGAACCACATTTTTCCCGTTGCTCAAATTCCATCTGTACATCAGTCTATGAATATGGGTATCGACAGGAAATGCAGGAACACCAAAGGCTTGGGACATGACTACACTTGCCGTTTTATGCCCCACAGCAGGTAATTCTTCTAAATAAGCAAAGCTTTTAGGAACTTCCCCGTTATGTTTATCAATAAGTATTTTCGACAATCCGTGAATGCCCTTGCTTTTCATAGGCGACAACCCCACAGGCTTAATGATTTCTCTAATCTCTTCCACGGTCAATTTAATCATATCATAAGGATTGTCTGCGATTTCAAAAAGTAATGGTGTTATTTTATTAACGCGAACGTCTGTGCTTTGCGCAGACATTAATACCGCAATAAGCAAGGTATATGGGTCTTTGTGGTCAAGCGGAATTGGAATCGTTGGATAAAGTTGATTTAGGGTATTAATAACAAACGTAACACTTTCTTTTTTGGTCATTCCATCGTATTTTAGCAAGTACAAAGTTATAAAATATGAATACATTAAAAGCAGGAGATCAAGCACCAAATTTTGAATCTTTAGACGAGCAAGGAAATACTGTAAAACTTTCTGATTATAAAGGGAAAAAGCTAGTCGTTTTTTTCTATCCAAAAGCAAATACGCCAACCTGCACCGTTGAGGCTTGTAACTTGAGCGATAATTACCAAACGCTAAAAGATGCTGGCTTTGAAATTATTGGGGTTAGCGCAGATACACAAAAGAAACAATCAAATTTTAAGAACAAATATGATTTCCCGTTTCCTTTATTAGCAGATGTTGATAAGGAAGTTATAAAAGGGTTTGGTGTTTGGGGTGAAAAGAAATTTATGGGACGAACATTCGATGGCATTCACCGTATTACTTTTGTTATTGATGAAAGCGGTGTCATTTCAAAAGTGATTGACAAAGTAAAATCTAAAAATCATGCGTTGCAGATATTAGGATAGCATAATAAAGTCCTGATTATAAAATTCAGGACTTTATTATTTACTATGTTGTTTTATTTAGTTCGTTTCTTTAACGACAATGGTTTCAATGGTTTACGCGTATAACCAAACAATCTATAATCTTTAATTAGATCAGCAGTGCCTTCAGGAACCATGTCTTCCCATCCGCGTTCTCCATCTTCGATTTGCTGTAAAATTTCTCTTGAAAATATACTCATGATGCTTTCATCATAATCTGTGATATCCACAACTTTTCCATTGTATTTAAAGAATTTATATAATTCCTTCATACGTGGATACACTTTTAAATTCTCGCTGTTAATTAATTCACCCGTCTTAGGATCAAGCATAGGATAGAGATAAACTTTTAAATCTTTAAAGAATAATTTACCGAATGCTTCAAGGATGCCACCACTTAAATGACGGTAATACTTTTCATCAAAAATATCAACTAAGTTGTTGACGCCCATAGCAAGGCCTAAACGTGCTTTGGTATAGTTTGAGAAATATTCTACCACCTTATAATATTCTTGAAAATTAGATATCATAACCGATTGCCCTAATGAGCATAATAAATCGGCTCTATCCATGAAATCTTGTTCGTCAATTTCGCCTTCCGCACGTAGATTAGACAGCGTGATTTCAAAAACAACCACCGTTTTTTCTTTATCAACCTTCTTTTCTTTAATAAACATGTCATACGATTTCTCATACATAGCCATGTTTACCTTAGTAACAGGTCTGAAACTACCTCTTAGCGCAAGAATATTTTTCTTGTAAAACTCTTTTGCAGGCAATACGTTCTTTCCATCAGGGCCAAACATCACCGCATCGGTCATACCATTTTTAACCAACTGTAAACTCATGAGGCGATTATCTACATTTTTAAAAACGGGTCCTGAGAAATTAATGGTATCGATCTCTAGTTGATCCTTGTGCAGATGATCGTATAAGTAACGCAATAATTTCTTGGGCTCGTTATATTTATAGAAAGCACCATAAATTAGATTAGTGCCTAATATGCCCAAAGTTTCTTGTTGCAAGCGAGCATCCGTTTCTTTAAAACGTAAATGCAATATAATTTCATTATATTCTTTGCCTGCTTCAATTTGATATTTAATTCCTACCCATCCATGACCTTTGAATTGTTTTGCAAAATCAATGGTAGCAACAGTATTGGCGTAGGTGAAGAAAATTTTATTAGGGTTTTCGTCTCTGGTTAAACGTGTTTCTATCAAGCCCATTTCATGAGATAGCATCTTACGCAAGCGCGCTTCGGTTACATAACGTCTGTCATCCTCAATACCATAAATAGCATCACTAAAATCCTTATCATAAGCAGACATGGCCTTGGCAATGGTTCCAGAAGCACCACCGGCTCTAAAAAAATTCCTCGCAGTTTCCTGACCTGCACCAATTTCGGCAAATGTTCCGTAGATGTTTTCATTCAAGTTTATACGAAGCGCTTTTGATTTTGATGACGGGACATCGTCAAATTCCTTATCGCCTTTTATGGTAATTTCCATATCATTTATAGGTTATAACTGTTGCAGACAAAGGTATTAAATAAGTAAGGCAAACAAAAAAATAACCCTATTTTTGTATAAATTTTAATTTCTTGAAAGTTACATTTCTTGGTACCGGCACATCCCAAGGCA
The DNA here is from genome assembly GCF_006974145.1 of Changchengzhania lutea. Classification (NCBI taxonomy): domain Bacteria; kingdom Pseudomonadati; phylum Bacteroidota; class Flavobacteriia; order Flavobacteriales; family Flavobacteriaceae; genus Changchengzhania; species Changchengzhania lutea. The sequence continues at coordinate 3,491,941 of NZ_CP039456.1, forward strand.
TTCCAGTTATAGGAAGTACCCATCCTGTATGCTTAAGTAAAAATCCAAAAGATAAAAGATTACGGGTTTCGGTTTTGGTCGAGTGGGATGATTGTACCTATGTTATTGATTGCGGTCCAGATTTTCGATATCAAATGCTTCGGGCGCAATGCACGAAGATAGATGGCATTCTTTTTACGCACGAGCATTCAGATCACGTTTTGGGTATAGATGATATTAGACCTTTTTATTTTAGACAAGGCGATATTAATTTGTATGCGCACAAACGGGTGTTTTCAGAAATAAGAAAACGTTTTGATTATATTTTTAAAACTGAAAATAAATACCCAGGTGCTCCAACGGTGGTTGAAAACCTTATTGAAAATAAAATGTTTCAGCTTAAAAATCTTTCAGTAATCCCGATAACAGGAATGCATTATAATTTACAGGTATTTGGATTTAGGTTTGAGAACTTCGCCTATTTGACAGATATGAAAACTATAGAAGATGATGAAATTGAGAAGCTGAAGCATGTGGACGTTTTAGTGGTGAATGCTTTAAGAATAGAACCCCATGTTTCACATTTCAATTTAGAAGAAGCCTTAGAATTCATTAAAAAAGTAAATCCGAAGCAAGCTTATTTAACTCATATTAGCCACCTGCTTGGATTTCATGACGAGGTTGAAAAAGACTTACCAGATCATGTTTTTCTAGCTTATGACGGACTAAAATTAAACCTATAAAATTTTAAAAATGAAACAACGAATTTTTATGTATTTATTTATTTTTGCCACATTGTTGATCTTATTTCAATATGCAAATGCAAAACGGGTTTTTGAAGACATGGACAACAAATTAGTAGGGCGCACCGAGCAGTTAAGGAAGTATAAAGATTCTGTAGCAGTTTTATATAACGAGAATTTAGAGCTATCACATTTTAATTTTGAACGAAACGAAGATGCTATTGGTTATTTTGAATCTGATGGCTATGATGTTTCTGCATTGATTCCTTTTATTAAAGACGAACTCTATCAGTTAAACTTAACTAAAGGCGAGCATCCCATAATTCCGTATGCATCTAGCGAGGGTAGAAGAATGCTTATTAATACCGTTAAAATGCTTAATCATAAGTGGATTATTGCTGACTTTTCGGATGGCGAATTTTGGGGAGAACTATTTATCACCTATCATGTAAGCCCAGAAAAGCAAGTGACCTTTAATCTTGTGGAATCCTTTTTATATCCCTTGCAATAAGCTTAATTCACTTTATAAGCCATACCTAGTTGCTTTTCCTATTTTCACATATTTTCGAAACATCTTTTAAATCATTACTGTCTGATAAAAGAATTAAGACCGCTGTGCTGCTAGAACATCGAATCTAGACTTGGATTTAACTAATTGATAATCAACATATAATATATTTATCATTTCAGAAAGGATATAATTTTTTATTTTTTGTAAAAATAAGGTGCAAATCCTAAAAAAAATCTTTTGACCTTGTCCAACTTATGGTTCGGACTGTTTTACCAATTTTAATCGGACATTAATTGCTATAGAATTTATAAATTGAAACTCAAATCATCCATGCTACTTGGAGTTCCGACTGGCATCGGATTCAACGATTTTAAGAAATAATGAGCAAAAGGCAAAGTAGAACAGTTCGATTTAGGATTGAAACATAAACGTCCTTAAAACCTAAAATCAAGCATGTATTGGCGAATGGTGCGTAGCAATTTCACTATAAATCGTTTTGATTTTTTGGTTCTTTAGTATCAAGGCAAAAGAACAAAGAAAAGTAATCTTGTGGCTGACATCGAATGTCAACTATCGCTTGGGAGTTATTCCTGTTTTTTTTTAAACATTTTTATAACATTCTATAAAAGCCTTGTAAATAATGGAAAAATTTTGAGATTTGTTTTTTGAAAAGCGGGAAGCAGGAGTTAAATCTAATTCATCTTATAAGCCACACCAAGTTGCTTTTTAGTTTCCCCAACATAGGAGTATTCGAAAGTATATGAGGAATCTGTTGTAACCAATATCTTTAAATGAACATCTTTTTGTTCTGCCATGTTTTTCGGATGGATGGTTTTAAAAATAACCTCACAATCATTTATCCAGCGCAAACTTGAGGAATCTATCTTGCCATCATATTTTTCAACTTGTAAGCTGGCTGTTCTTTCAAAACGAGAGCGGTAGATCTCATTGTCAATTTTGACTTCGCTATAGAATTTGCCTGTTTTATAATCTTTACAATTTCGAGGTGATTCGTAACAACTAGTCGCAAAAAACAATAAAATCAAAATTAGAATCCTCATGAATATATTTTGAGGCAAATTTAATTAAAGTAAAGCACTAATCCATATAGTTTTTGAAAGTACCATCAGAATAAAAAATAACAATCCGTTCTATGGTTTTAGATTCAGCATGTTTCGTTATGTTTAATTTCTCCGAAACTTTTGATTCACTAGATGGAATATTGTCATCAGATTGAACTTCATTTGGGAATTGTCCTTTACCATTAATAAGCCAATACAATTCAACTTCTGGAAAGGATGAGAGAATTTTTAAAATAAAATCAAGACTGGGTTTGTTTCTGCCAGAAAGAATATGCGAGATACTAGAACGCTGCACTCCAATTTTTTCAGAAAAGGATGCAGCAGATTCACCATAATAATCCATGACTTTTTGAAGCCTTTTAGAGAAATCCGCGTTGTTTATCATTGTAAACTAATATTATCTGTTTTACATGTTACAAATGTAATAATTCCTAGTTTTATATTGGTATTAATTTAAAAATATGTTCTTATTAATTAAATATTCAGTTTATGTAATCATATTTAATCATTTGGAATACAGTAATATAATGAATTATCAATATTTAAGAATAAATTTTATGGCAATATTCTTCAAAAGCGGATCCATTATGTATACGTATGTAAACAATTATGCTTATAAATCATGGTTACATTTGTAATTTACTAAATGTTTACATTTGTATTTCAATAAAATTCAATGACGGCTGAAGATTACAAATTACTATTCGAAAAATTTAAAGAATCGACTTTACACGGGCGCTATATAACCTATAGTCATATTAAAACATTGCTCGATAATTTTTCTGAATTAATAAATGTTTCAATTGTTGGACAATCTATATTAAAGAATCCAACACATACGATTCAAATTGGTTCCGGAAAAAAAAGAATATTAATGTGGTCTCAAATGCATGGGAATGAATCGACCACTACTAAGGCTGTATTCGATTTATTGAATACTTTGTTAAGTAATGACTCTTCAGCTAAAAAAATTATAGAAACCTGTACCATATGTATCATCCCTATATTAAACCCAGATGGTGCTCAAGCCTATACTAGAGTTAATGCCAATAAGGTTGATTTAAATAGAGACGCTCAGGATCAGTCACAACCGGAAAGTCGTGTATTAATGTCCGTTTTTGAAGCATTTAAGCCTCATTTTTGTTATAATCTTCATGGACAGCGAACCATTTTTAGCGCCGGACATGCAAATAGGCCTGCTACGGTTTCGTTTCTGGCACCGGCTCAAGACAAAGCATGCAGTCTAACCACTAATAGAAAGATTGCTATGGAAATCATATCGGTCATGAACGACACTTTGCAAGTAATCATACCAGATCAAGTTGGTGTATACGATGATAGCTTTAATTTAAATTGTGTTGGAGATACTTTTCAAAGTTTTAATGTACCGACTATTTTGTTTGAAGCTGGGCATTATAATAATGATTACAATAGGGAAGTGACTCGTGCATATATATACATAGCATTATTGGCATCTTTAAATTATATTTCTAAAAACACGATCAGTGGCTCTCGTTTTAAGTCCTATTTTAATATTCCTGAAAATCAAAAACTTTTTTACGATGTTATACTAAGACATGTTAAAATGGAAAGTATCCAAGATATCGGGATTTTATACCAAGAGAAAATTAAGGAAGGTAAGATAGAATTTATCCCTAAAGTTGAAAAAATAGGAAATCTGGATGGATATTATGGTCATAGAGAAATCGATGCCAATGAAAGTGAGGTATTGGATAAAAATGGAAACTGGCTAAAAATAGGCAACGAAAACGTTTGCGTAATATTAAATAATGAAAAAACCTCATTATTATAGCAATAAATCTCATTAAAAATGTATTATTATTAGTAAAAATGTATTAATTTTGATTTTTATTTAAGAATAGTTAATTATGGGAAAAATCAAATTAGACGAAATCGATCATCAAATTCTTGATATGTTAATAGATAACACAAGGATTCCATTCACGGACATTGCTAAAAAGCTTTTAATTTCGGCAGGAACGGTTCATGTTCGTGTCAAAAAAATGGAGGAGGCCGGTATAATAAGAGGGTCTTCTTTAACTTTAGATTATAAAAAATTAGGGTACTCGTTTATTGCTTACGTGGGTGTATATCTCAACAATACATCGCAAACTAAATTTGTACTAGCGCGCATAAACGAAATTCCATATGCCACGGTGGCACATATAACCACAGGCAAGTTTAATATTTTTTGCAAGATCCGTGCGAGAAGTACAGAACATGCTAAAGAAATTATATTTATGTTAGATGCTATTGAAGGTGTTTATAGAACAGAGACGATGATTTCGCTTGAAGAAAGCATAAATGATAAAAAACGATTGATGCACTCTATATTTAATGAGATGTAATTAGACGTTCATAGAATAAAAAAGCCCTTCATCGAAGGGCTTTTTTATATTTTAAAATCATAATTACACATGGCAGTATTTATATGTCAATTCAAAGATTAATTTTGATTGTTAATATCTGATAAGGGATATTTACGACTTG